>NZ_DLNJ01000004.1:64434-115541 GCF_002478345.1 Microbacterium sp. UBA7513 | reverse complement strand
TGACGACCCAGGCGGGGCGGGGTTCCGGCCCCCGCTCGGTGGGGGTGGACGAGGGCCAGGTCGTCCAGCGCTGGTTCGGGCCGGGCTCGACCTCGGCGAAGGAGAGGGCGGTCTCGAGGGCGTCGAAGGAGGTGGCGTCGAAGGACGCGGCTTCCGAGGAAGCGGGGGATTCGGTCACGGTGTGGCTCCGGGAAGGGAGGCCACGCGGCGATCAGGAGCGGGTGGCCTCGAAGGGAAGGTGGTCGGCGATAGGCGCGACGACGACAGCGTTCATCTCATCGCCTCCTTCGCTCGGGCTTCCCGGGCGGATCCCGGTGCGTCGTCGAGCCTAGGGTGTCCCTCGGGGGTTGTCCAGGGTCGGACGATCGGTCGGATGCGGCGGACGACCGGTCGGGCGCAGGCCGGTCCCCGTTGCGAGTCTGGAAGCATGACCACGACCGCCCCCGTCCCGACCCTGCCGACCAGCCGCGGCGACCGCATCCGCTACGGCGGACTCATCGCCCTCATGGTGATGGGCTTCCTGCTGGTGACCGCCGAGTTCCTCCCCAACGGAGTGCTCACCGAGATGGCGGACGGCCTCGGAGTGACCCCCGGCCAGGCCGGGCAGACCGTCACCGTCACCGCGCTCGTCGGGCTCTTCGTGGCCCCGACCGTGGGGCTCGTGTTCCCCCGTCTGGACCGCCGGTCGCTGCTGGTGTGGATGGCGCTCGCCGCCGCCGTGTCGAACCTCGTGGTCGCCATCGCGCCGAACCTCGTCGTCGTGCTGCTGGCGCGGTTCCTGCTGGGAGCGGCGATCAGCGCCTACTGGACGATGTCGATCACGGTCGCCGCGCGGCTCGCGGGGCCGGAGCACCTCGGTCGCGGGGTGATGTTCACCTCCGCGGGCGTCTCGCTCGCCACGGTCGCCGGCGTCCCGCTCGGGGTCATGCTGAGCGAGGTCGTCGACTGGCGCGCCGTGTTCGCGATCGCGGGAGTGCTCATGGTGGTGCTGGCCGTGGCCCTGCGGTGGGCGTTGCCGACCGTCCCGGCAGAGCGCGCGTCGAGCCTGCGTCTGCTCGTCGACACGGTGCGGCGTCCGGGCATCGGCCTCGGGATGGTCGGACATGTGCTGGTCGTGCTCGGCCACTTCCTCGCCTACACCTACGTCCGCCTCGCGCTGGAGCGCATCCCGGACGTAGACGCCTCGACGATCGTCGTGCTGCTGGCGCTGTTCGGTGTCGGGGGCCTCCTGGGCAACCTCTCCATCGGCCTCGTGATCGACCGCTCCTTCGCCTTCTTCGCGGTATTCGCGCCGCTCGTCATCTCCGCCGCGGTGCTCTCGATGGTGCTCTTCTCCGGATCCATCATCGGCATCGGTGCGGTCGTGCTCCTCTGGGGCTTCTTCTTCTCGTCGTGGCTGATCGTCGTGAACACCTGGGTGGGCCACCGCATGCCGGACCGCCTGGAGGCCGGGGGGAGCCTCGTGGTCGTCGGGTTCCAGGGGGCGATCACGCTCGCGGCGGGCGTGGGCGGACTCCTCGTCGACACCCTGAGCATCGAACTCGTCTACACGATCGGTGCGGTCTCGCTCCTCGCCGGTGCCGTCCTCTTCGGACTCTCGAACCGCCGCAGCGCCCGCTCCTGACCTCCGGGCACAACTTCGGAGCTGGCCGACGACACGCCGTCCCCTCGGGCCCGGGGTCGGCATGTCGTCGCCGGTCTCCGAAGCCGTGCCCGCCCCGGGAGGGGGGAGATCGCGGGGTCAGGCCGGAACGAGGGAGTGCGAGGCGCGCCAGGAGGACGGGGTCATGCCCGTCCGGCGGCGGAAGGCGCGGCTGAAGCCCTCGTCCGAGGCGTAGCCGAGCTCGCGCGAGACGCTCGACACCGACTGCCCGGCCTGGAGCATCCGCTTCGCGGCATCGATCCGCACCTCCGTGACGTAGTCGGCGGGGGAGCGGCCCACGGTGAGACGGAACCGCTCCGCGAAGGCCGAGCGCGACATGGCCCCGACGGCGGCCAGGCGCTCGACCGTCCAGTCCCGTCCCGGCTGCTCGTGGATGGCGTCCACCACCCGGTCGAGGAAGGGATCCTTCGACAACGAGGGCCACCCCGCGGGCGCACATCCGTTGGCCGCCCAGGCCCGGATGACCGAGAGCAGCACGGTGGTCGCCATCATCCGGCAGATCAGCGGGTCTCCCTGGCGCACCGGGCACGCGGGCGCATCGACCACGCCCATGTTCTCGGCGAGGGCGGCGGCAGCCGGCTCCAGCGCGTCGAATCCGGTCACCGCGAGGAAGGGCGGCAGGAGCGCGGGCAGGGGAGAGGCGGTGTCCGCGAGCTCGATGTCGACGAGGAGGAGCGCGGTTTCGGCGTCGGCCTCCAGCGCGAAGGCGTCGCCGCGGAGCAGCAGGAAGGCGTCGCCGGACACGAGTCGGTCGCGGTGTCCTGGCTCCTCGACCGTGAGCTGCTGCGAGGAACGGTCCACGTCGAGGCGGCAGCCCGTGCCCAGAGGCGGATGCCCGTGCACGGCGCCGTCGGCGACGTAGACGAGGGTGATCCGGCCGGACGGCAGCGGGAGGAGTCCTCCGGGGGTCAGCCGCACGCGGCGGGCGATCCCCACGCGCAGGTCCACCGTGCCGAGCACCGAGGACAGCGCGTCCGCATCCACCGTCACCATGCCTTCGGCAACGTCGGCCGCCGTCCCCCTATTCCCCTTCGAATCGCTCACCTTGCTCCATTTCGGCGGCGGATGGGGCCAAGTGGGCGATTCGAAGCGGGATACGCTGGAGGGGTACCCCACCCGAGGAGTCCCGTGTTCCGCACCCCTGGCCGCCTGTACCGAGTCCTCGCGATCGCGGAGGCGATCACCTGGACCATCCTCATCGCCGCGATCATCGCACGCGCCGTCGGAGCCCCCGGCGTCGTGGTGACGGTCGGCGGCGGAATCCACGGGTTCGTGTTCCTCGCCTATGCCGCGACCGCCGTCCTCGTCGCGCTCAACCAGCGGTGGCACCCGGGCGTCGGCGTGCTCGCCGTCCTCAGCGCCGTCGTGCCGTACGCGACCATCCCGATGGAGATCTGGCTGCACCGCACCGGTCGGCTCCGGGGCGACTGGCGGCTCGACGCCACCGACGACCCGCGCGACGGTCGCTGGTACGACCGCCTGATGCGCTGGTTCCTCCGTCGCCCCTGGGTGCTCGCGGTGCTGCTTGTCGTGGGCATCGTCGCGCTGTATGTGATCCTGCTGCTGGTCGGCCCGCCCGGGGGCAAGTGACCCGACCCCGAAGGGCGTGATGCCCTAAGGGATCGGCGTCGGTGCCGTCGCGCCGGGAACGCCGGCGACGTGGAGGGCCGTCCGCAGCGCGGCGACTCCCGTGAAGTGGTGCGTGGTCATGCCCAGCGCTCGTGCGCCGCTGAGCTTCCCCGGCGAATCGTCGAGGAAAAAGACCTCCTCCGGAGGGAGGTCGAGGGCTGCGACCACGTGGCGGAAAGCCCGGACGTCCGGCTTGGCGTGTCCGATGTCGGCGGAGTTGAACACGCGATCGAAGTGCGCGTCGATGCCGCTGTCGCGAAGCTCCTCGTCGATGGTGTCGGTGCCGTTCGTGAGGATGGCGCAGGTGGTCCCGTGAGACCGCACCGCGTCGACGAGCGCCAGCACGTCCCGGTCGGCGGCGAACGGCGTGCGTCCCCATTCCTGCGCCGCGGCGGCCGACCCTGCGGCCTCTCCGACGCGGATGATCCATTCCTCGCGGGTGAGGAGTCCCGTGGTCACCTCGTCGATCAGCGGGGAGGAGAAGGCGGTACGGGCGATCGCGCCGTCCGCGAGCCCGTGCCGTGCCTCCAGGGTGGTGTCGTGGTCGAAATGACGGATGACCCCGTCGAGGTCGAAGAGCACGGCGCGGATCATCCCCCCATCCTGCCTCCCGGCCACCACCTCCGTGTGGATGGCGTGCCAGCTCTCCGCGATCCGCTCCATCGAGCCCAGGTGCACCCCGCAGACGGCGTCCTCCTCGGCAGCGAGCTCGATGATCTCGATGCCGTCGGCGGCGGGGCCGGAGTAGGAGTATCCGGCGACGACCTCCATCCCGTCCGGCAGCGTCCGGTACTGGGCGATCGGGGTGGTGAGGGCGCGGGGAGGGGCTTCTGGACGATCTCGATCTGCGACGTGTGCTTCTCCTTCTCGATGAGGTGGAGGCGCCGCTCCACATCGACGAGTCGCGCGGCGGCGAGCCGGTGCTCCCGCTCCACCTCGGCGCGCCGGATGCGCAGCAGTGCGGCGATCCGGTCGGCGCAGACGCCCTCCGCGAGGATCGACGAGATAGCGCCGAGGCCGAAGCCGAGCGATATCGCCGTGGCGCACAGTGCATCCCAGTATATCGTTTACCGCGTCTGAACTGGGCTTTCAATGTCGGTGGCCCCTGCTTCACTCGGGGTATGACAGGACTGGCGGACGCGACGATCGAGCAGGTGGAGGCGCTCCGAGCGCTCACGGAGATGCTCGTCGGTGTCGAGCGGACGATCAGTGGTCTGCAGGCTGCGCGGGATGGGATCCTGGCTCTGGGATCGCGCCTCGCCGTGGAGGTCGCGGCACAGGCCGACCATCCGGACGGCGCGGATCTGAGCGTGCGCACGGTCGCGGCGGAGTTCGGTGCCGCGCTGAGGGCGAGCGACAGGACGATGCAGCGGCGGATGGCGGATGCGGTCTGGATCGTCGAACGCTTTCCCCGGCTGTGGGGTGCATGGGGCGCGGGGCAGGTCACCGCCCGGCATGCCCGCGTCATCGCGGAGGCGGGGGAGCACCTCGAGGACGGGGCGGACCGCGACGCGTTCTCCGCGCGAATGATCGCCTTCGCCGAGGACGAGGCGCCGAATCGTGTTGCGCGAATGGCGCGCCGGGTCGCGGAGGAGTTTCAGCCACGTCCCCTCGCGGACCGTCACGAGGTCGCCCGTGAGCGGCGGCGCGTGTGGGTGCGGGACGCCCCTGACGGGATGGCTGAGCTCGGACTCCTGGGGCCGGCGGAACTGGTGCACGGCGTGTTCGATCGGCTGACCAGCATGGCCAAGACTGCACAGGCCGGCGATGACCCGACGGACCTCCGAACTGTCGCGCAGTCCAGGGCTGACCTCGCGCTCGACCTCCTCCTGACCGGCGCTCCGGCAGGCCATGACGACCGCGGCGGTGCCCTGGCCGCCATCGTGCCCACAGTCGCGGTCACGGTGCCCGTCATGACCCTCCTCGGTCGGGGAACGGCGCAGGCGGAGCTCGACGGCCGCACCCCTGTCGACCCCGCCACGGCGCGGAAGTTGGCGGGAGCTGCTTCCGGATGGGATCGCATCCTCACCCACCCCGTGTCGGGCGCGGTCCTCGCGGTCGACCGGTATCGCCCGAACGCCGAACTACGACGACATCTGCGGGCCAGAGATCAGCGATGCCGCTTCCCCGGATGCGGGTACCCGCCCGCCAAATGCGACATCGACCACCACCGGGACGCCGCGCTCGGCGGGGAGACAACTGCCTCGAATCTCGGTCACCTGTGCCGTCGCCATCACGTCTTGAAACATCAGTCCGCCTGGCATGTCGAGGCGCGTGGCGACGGCCTCTATGCCTGGACGAGTCCGACGGGGAGGGTCTACATCGACCGCCCGCCACCGTCGAACACCGTCACCTTCACCGAAGAATCGACGGACGCGCCGTTCTGACCGCCGGGCGGGAAAACTTGAGCCTGTTCATATCAAGTTCATTTGACAGCCTTCGGGCCTCGGCGTACACTTGAGCCATCGCGACTCAGGTTTCCCTGATCGCCGCAGGTTTCCAGACCACTACAGACTTCCCAACAAAGGAGAGAACACATGGCACGTGCTGTCGGTATCGACCTCGGAACCACCAACTCCGTCGTCAGCGTCCTCGAGGGTGGCGAGCCCAAGGTCATCGCCAACGCCGAGGGCTTCCGCACGACCCCTTCGGTCGTCGCCTTCACCAAGGACGGGGAGGTGCTCGTCGGCGAGACCGCGAAGCGCCAGGCCGTCACCAACGTCGACCGGACGATCGCTTCCGTCAAGCGCCACATGGGCACCGACTGGACCTTCGACGTCGACGGCAAGAAGTGGACGCCGCAGGAGATCTCCGCGCGCATCCTCCAGAAGCTCAAGCGCGACGCCGAGTCCTACCTCGGAGACACCGTGACCGACGCCGTCATCACGGTTCCGGCGTACTTCAACGACGCCGAGCGTCAGGCCACCAAGGAGGCCGGTGAGATCGCGGGCCTCAACGTGCTCCGCATCATCAACGAGCCGACCGCCGCTGCCCTGGCCTACGGCCTCGACAAGGGCAAGGAGGACGAGCTCATCCTCGTCTTCGACCTCGGTGGCGGAACGTTCGACGTCTCCCTCCTCGAGGTGGGCAAGGACGACGACTTCTCCACGATCCAGGTGCGCGCTACCGCCGGTGACAACCGTCTCGGTGGAGACGACTGGGACCAGCGTCTCGTCGACTACCTGATCAAGCAGTTCAAGGAGACCACGGGCGTCGACGTCTCGGGTGACAAGATCGCCCTGCAGCGCCTCAAGGAGGCCGCGGAGCAGGCGAAGAAGGAGCTCTCCAGCTCCACGTCCACGAGCATCAACCTCCCGTACCTGTCGCTGACCGACTCGGGCCCCGTCTCGCTCTCCGAGACCGTGACCCGCGCCAAGTTCGAGGACCTCACGAAGGACCTGCTCGACCGCACCAAGAAGCCCTTCGAGGACGTCATCCGCGAGGCCGGCATCAAGGTGTCCGACATCGACCACATCGTCCTCGTGGGTGGTTCGACCCGTATGCCCGCCGTCGCCGAGCTCGTCAAGCGCGAGACCGGCAAGGAGGCCAACAAGGGTGTGAACCCGGATGAGGTCGTCGCCGTCGGCGCCGCGCTGCAGGCCGGTGTCCTCAAGGGCGAGCGCAAGGACGTCCTGCTCATCGACGTCACCCCGCTCTCCCTCGGCATCGAGACCAAGGGCGGCATGATGACCAAGCTCATCGAGCGCAACACGGCCATCCCGACCAAGCGGAGCGAGACCTTCACCACGGCCGACGACAACCAGCCGTCCGTCGCGATCCAGGTCTTCCAGGGCGAGCGTGACTTCACGCGCGACAACAAGCCGCTCGGCACCTTCGAGCTGACCGGCATCGCGCCGGCTCCCCGTGGCATCCCGCAGATCGAGGTCACCTTCGACATCGACGCCAACGGCATCGTCCACGTGTCCGCGAAGGACAAGGGCACCGGCACCGAGAAGTCGATCGTCATCTCCGGCGGCTCGTCGCTGTCGAAGGAGGACATCGAGCGCATGGTGCGCGAGGCTGAGGAGCACGCCGCCGAGGACAAGGCGCGTCGCGAGGCTGCGGAGACCCGCAACCAGGCCGAGACCCTCGCCTACTCCATCGAGAAGCTCATCTCGGAGAACGAGGACAAGCTCCCCGAGGACGTGAAGACCGAGGTCAAGGCCGACGTCGATGCGCTCAAGACGGCACTGGCCGGCGACGACGACGAGGCCGTGAAGACCGCGTTCGAGAAGCTCAACCAGTCCCAGTCGAAGCTCGGCGAGGCGATCTACGCCTCCTCGCAGGCGGACGCCGGCGCTTCGGCCGAGGGCGAGGCCCCGACCGGTGACGCCCCCTCCTCCGAGGAGGACGTCATCGACGCCGAGGTCGTCGACGACGAGGACGAGAAGAAGTAATCATGACGGACAAGAACTTCGACGAGAACGAGGTTCCGGAGGGGTCGGATGCTCAGGCATCCGGCCCCGTGCCGCAGAACCAGGACTCCCGCGAGGCGAAGGCCGCCGAGGGCTCGGATGAGACCCCGGTCGACGCCGCTGCCGAGACGGAGGAAGGGCTGACGGTCGAGGACATCCTCGGCGCCGCGCAGACGGCGGACGCCGCCGCCGGCGACGCCGCGATCGCCGACGCCGAGAACGCCCTGCTGACCGACCTCAAGCGCCTGCAGGCCGAGTACGCGAACTACCGACGCCGCACCGAAGAGCAGCGCCAGATCGAGATCGAGCGCGCGAAGGGCGAGGCCGCCAAGGGCCTCATCCCTGTGCTCGACGACCTGGCCCGCGCCGAGCAGCACGGCGATCTGGTCGAGGGCAGCCCCTTCGCCGTGATCGCCGAGAAGGTGCGCGCGGTCGTGGAGCGGCTCGGCGTCGTCGCCTACGGCGAGAAGGGGGAGGAGTTCGACCCCCAGCGTCACGAGGCGATCTTCCAGCAGCCGACCCCCGGCACCTCGAAGACCACGGTGCTCGAGGTCGTCGAGGTGGGCTACCGCCTCGGCGAGGTCGAGCTGCGTCCTGCGAAGGTCGTCGTCGCCGTCCCTGCGGAGTAGGTGATCGATGGCCAGCCAGGATTGGTTCGACAAGGACTTCTACAAGACCCTCGGGGTCTCGAAGGACGTCAGCGACGCTGACCTGAAGAAGACGTACCGCAAGCTCGCGCGCAAGTATCACCCCGACTCCAATCAGGGCGATGCGAAGGCCGAGGCCAAGTTCAAGGAGATCAGCGAGGCCTACTCGGTGCTCTCCGACGCCGAGCAGCGCAAGGAGTACGACGAGATCCGCGCCATGGGCTCGGGCGCTCGCTTCACGGCGAGCGGCTCGGGCGCCGGCGGGTTCGAAGACGTCTTCAGCCGGTTCGGACAGCAGGGGCGCGGCCAGACCGCCGACTTCGAGGACATCTTCGCGATGTTCAACCAGGGCCAGGGCAGCTCGTTCGGCGGTGGCCGGTTCGGGCAGCCGAGCGGCGGCTTCCGAGGCTTCGGCGGCCCGCAGCGCGGCGCCGACGTCACGGCCCGCACCACGCTGGACTTCAGCACCGCCGTGCAGGGCGAGACCATCACCCTGCAGGGCGAGGACGGCAAGCCGTTCAAGGTGAAGATCCCCGCGGGTGTCGCCGATGGGCAGAAGATCCGGTTGCGTGGCCGTGGTCGTCCCTCGCCCGACGGTGGGGAGAACGGAGACATCGTGGTGCAGATCACGGTGCGTCCGCACCCGGTCTTCACACGGGACGGTCTCAACCTCCGCCTCGTGGTCCCGGTGACCTTCACCGAGGCGACGCTGGGCGCGACCATCGAGGTCCCGACCCTCGGTGGCGACGTGGTGAAGCTCCGCGTGGCCCCCGGGACCCCGTCCGGTCGCGTGCTCCGCGTCAAGGGTCGCGGTGTCGCGACCGCCAAGGGGACCGGCGACCTGCTCGCCGAGCTCCAGGTCGCGGTGCCGACGCACCTCGATGACGCCGCGCGCGAGGCGCTCGAGAGGTTCCAGGAGCTGGAGCCCCAGGAGAACCCGCGGGCCGAGCTCATGGCGAAGGCCCGCCGTTGACGAGCACAGGCTTTCGCGTCGGGTCAGGCGCTTCCGGAGGGGAGTTGCCTGACCCGGCGCGGCGGCCTGACGTGAAATCAGGAAGGAAGGCGTGATGGACGCGGACACTCCGGTCTTCGCGATCGCCGCAGCCGCCAAGCTCTCCGGCCTGCACCCCCAGACCCTCCGTCAGTACGACCGGATCGGCCTCGTGGTGCCGGGACGGACGCCCGGCGGCTCCCGTCGTTATTCGCACCGCAACATCGAGCAGCTGCGCGAGGTGGCCCAGCTCTCCTCTGAAGGGGTCAGTCTCCCCGCGATCGCCCGGCTCCTCGACCTGGAGGACGAGAACCGGATGCTGCGCGACCGTGTCGTCGCGCTGGAGAGCGCCCTCCGCGCCGAGCGGGAGAACCGCCCCGGCGTGCGGGTCTTCGCCGCCGGATCCGCGGGCGTCGTACCTATGCCGACCGGCCGCCGCATCCGCCGCTCGACGGAGCTCGTGCTCTGGAGTCCGCGCTCCGGAGCCTGACCGCGCACCCCGGTGTGTATCCTGTCAACTGTTAACAGGAGGTCACCATGACGCAGACCGTCACGCGCGGGGAGTCGCTCGGGGCGCAGGTCGCGCGCGTGCTGCGCCAGCGCATCGTCCGAGGGGAGCTCGCGCCGGGGGCCCGGCTCACCGAAGAGGCCCTCGCCGAGGAGTTCGCCGTCAGCCGCGGTCCCGTGCGCGACGCCCTCACCCAGCTCAGCTTCGAGAAGCTCGTCGAGGTGCAGCGCCCGCGCGGCGTCTACATCGTGGGCCTCACGAGCGACGACGTCGACCAGCTCTACAGCCTCCGAGGCGCATTGGAGCAACTCGCCCTCTCGCGGGCGATGCGGGTCGACGACGACGACCGGTGGCAGCCGATGGCCGACGCCGTCCAGCGCATGGCCGAAGCCGCGGACGCAGGTGACCATGCGGCCTTCGTCACGGCCGACCTCGACTTCCACTCGCAGATCTACGCCCTCGCCGACCACCCCCGGCTGGAGGGCGCCTGGAACCAGTACCTCCCCACGTTCACGGCCCTGCTCGAGGTCACGATCAACCACGACGAAGACCTCCACGAGTCCGCGGACGACCATGTGAAGCTGCTGGATGTCATGCGCACGGGGTCTCCCGACGCGGCCGCCGCCGTCCTCTCGGCGCACCTCGACGGTGCCCGCGAGCGGATGCTCCACGAAGTCGGCTCTCGCTGAGTCGCGGGACGCGAAGACGCGGGCACATGTTCCGTGCGCATGCGGACATGGGCCGCGCTCCCTGGCGGGGCGAGCATGGAGCACATGACGGGACAGGACAGGAAAGAGAATCCGATCGTCGTCCTCGGTGCCACCGGTACGACCGGTTCGCGCGTGGCGGCACTTCTCGAGGATGCCGGGCGAGCGGTGCGCCGGGCATCGCGCCGCTCGGAATGGCGCTTCGACTGGGGTGACCCCGCAAGCTGGGGGCCGGTCGTCTCCGGAGCGGCGGGCGTGTATGTCGTCCTGCCCGAGGAGCCGATGGACCTTCATCCGTTCATCGAGACTCTCGACCGTGCGGGTGTCCCGCAGGTCGTGGTCCTGACGGCGCGGAACCCCGAGGTGAGCGGTGACGGGATTGCCGTAGGCGCCGAACGGGTCTTCGCCGCGGCGGATGCCGCCTCCACGTTCCTCCGCCCCTCCTGGTTCTCGCAGGGGTTCATCGACGGTCTGTTCGCCGCCCAGCTCGACGCCACCGGAGAGCTGCGGCTTCCCACAGGCGACGGGGGCGAGCCGTTCATCGACGCGGCCGACATCGCCCGCGTGGCGGCGCGCCTGTTCCTCGACCGCACGGGTCCGACGCACGTCGAGCTCTCCGGCCCCGAGGTGCTCACGTTCGCGGACGCGGTCGAGATCGTCGCGCGGCGTACCAGCCGGACGCTGCGATATGTCCACGTGGAGCCGGCGGAGTGGGCGGCCTCCGTGGCGGACTACCTGCCGCCGCGAATGGTCGGGGCGCTCCGAAACCTGTTCGCGGCGATCCGCGATGGCCGCGACGCCTATCTGTCTCCCGGGGTAACGGAGGTGCTGGGGGTGCCGCCTCAGTCGCTCGGGGCGGTCGTCGACCGGTCTGCGGAGTCCCGGCGATGACTGTCGCTGAGGTCGGGGGTCCCGTGCCCCGCGGGGTCAGCCGACGGACGGTGCTCGGCGCCGCGCTCGGTGTCTCCGCTGCCGTCGCCGCTGCGAGCGTCGGACAGGTGTCCACCGCTTCGGCGGCTCGAGCCCGCACCGATCTGGTGTTCATCCACGGTGGCTCCCACGGCGGCTGGGCGTGGCGGCGTGTGGTGGAGCGTCTCGATGTCCGGCGTGGTCGCATCCTCACACCCACCCTTCCCGGGGTCGGTGATCGCGCGCATCGCCTCGCACGTGGGATCACCTTCCAGGACGGAGTCGACGACATCGTGGCGAGCATCGAGGCGGAGGAGCTCGAGAACGTCGTCCTCGTCGGCCACAGCATCGGCGGAGCGTATGCCTCGGCGGTCGCAGAGCGGATCGCCGGCGGCCTGCGCGGGGCCGTGTATCTGGATGCCGTCGTCGTCGACCCCGGGGAGCGGGTCCTCGACGTCCTCACGCCGTCGAGTCGCGCTGCGCTGCCGACCGTGGTCGCTCAGGCCGGAGAGGGCTTCTTCGTCCCCAAGCCGCGGGATCCCGAGATGTTCGGCGTCTTCCGTGAACCCGACGTCGCGTGGCTGCGGCGTCGCCTCACCGCGCACCCGTGGAGCAGTTGGGCGGACGTGGTGCCGCTTGAGGGCGCGGGGCCTTCGATCCCGCGGCTCTACGTCGATTGCACGGAGCCGTCGTTCGCCGATGTCGCGCCATCGAAGGAGCGCGTGCGCGCGCGGCCGGGAGAGTGGCAGGTGCAGCGGCTGACCGCGGGACATGACGCGCTCGTCACCGAACCGGCGGCCGTGGCCCGCCTCATCAGCGGTTTCTGCCGTGCGCTGTGATCACCCCGCCTGCGATGCGATCGACGCCGTGTCGTAGTGGCGCGGACTCACACCGAACCGCCGCTTGAACGCGGTGCTGAGGGCGAACTCGTCCGAGTAGCCGAGGCGCTCGGCGATCTCCTTGAGCGGAGTGTCGGGCGCTTCGTCGAGGATCTCCATCGCGTGCGCCATGCGCCAGCGTGCGAGGTGGGCGGAGGGAGTCGTGCCGACCACATCCCGGAAGGTCCTTGCGAAGGCGGATCGCGAGAGGTGAGCCAGGGCCGCCATCTCCGCGACGGTCCAGGACCGCGCGGGATCTCGGTGCAGGGCGGTGAGGACCGCTCCGATGCGTGGATGTGTGATCCCGCCGATCCACCCCGGCGGTGCAGGGGAGGCGGCTATCCACGCGAGGACGGCAGCGGTCGCCGCGACCTCCGTGAGTTTGGGGAAGAGCCCCGCACGGGACCCTTCACTGCCGATCTGATCCTTCAGGAGCCCGGCGACCGTGGACAACACCGGCGTCTCGTCCACGATGATCAGACGCGGCAGCTCGCGTTCGAGCAGTGCATAGACGTGGCCGCGACTTTCGAAGGAGATGATCCCCGCGGCCTCCGCGTCGAGAAACCCGATGCTCTCCTCGGCGGAGAGACAGACGACAGCGACCTGATGGGGCCTCACCGCGATCGTGCGACCGTCCCGGAGCAGGTGCAGTCCGTCGGCCCCAGCCAGGACGAGCAGCTGCCGTCCAGCGGGGCCGTGGCCGCCGTCGCCCGTCAGAGTGGCTCCGATGCCGGGGAGCGTAAGGGGCTCTGCCGACACCACCCTCATGCTGGTGAGTGCCCGGTTCACCGAATCCAGCCCCATTCCTCCATTGTTCCGCCTCGCGCGGGACGGGGATCCGCATCGCCGAGGCGTTCAGCGGACGGAAAAGAACGGTTCCTACCGTGGGGGCCAGGGCAAGAGCCCTGTTCCGCGCCCGCGCGGGTGTCCTGCCACGAAGGAAGACCCTCCTCATGACGAACACCACAGCCTCCGCCTCCTCCGCCTCGTCGCTCGGACTCCTCGTCCTGCGCATCGTCGTCGGCGCGATCTTCGCCGCCCACGGCGCTCAGAAGATCTTCGAGATCACGATCCCCGACACCATCGGCAGCTTCGCCGATGTCGGGGTTCCGCTCGCCGAGATCGCCGCGCCCGTCGTGGCCTTCCTGGAGCTCATCGGCGGGATCCTGCTGATCCTCGGACTGCTGACGCGTCCGGTCAGCGTCCTCCTCGCCGTCGACATGCTGGTCGCGCTCGTGCTCGTGCACCTGCCCGCGGGCCTGTGGGTGACGGCCGGCGGCTACGAGTTCGTCGCCGTGCTCGGTGCGGCGGCTCTTGCGCTCGCACTCACGGGGGCGGGGCGCTACTCCATCGACGCCGCCGCCCTGCGCGGGCGCGCGCCGGCCTGGCTCGTCTGATCGCCTAGTCGCCCGCCGCGCGCGCGGGGTCCACGCGCCGCACGAGGATCCAGGTGTTGCCGAGATCGGTGACCGTGTGGGTGAACTCGTCGAGCGCCGCCTGCGACAGCGCGAGTCCGCGTCCGCTCTCCGCCTCCTCGCCCGGCATCGTCACCGCGTCCCAGTCGATCGGTGCCGGCGGGGCGCTGTCGCGGACGTAGGCGCGCGCCTCCTCGGCCGTCACGCGGACGTCGATGCTCAGCACGACGTCCGCGTGCTCGTTGTGCTGCGCGACGTTGGTCGTGACCTCGCTGAGCGCGAGGGCGAACAGCACCTGGTCCTGAGCCGGAACCTCCGGAGCCTCAGACCAGAGCCGGTCGAGCTCATCGAGGGCGCGGTCGACGAGGGCGAGCCCGGCGGGCCCGTCGATGTGGAAGGACCGGGTCTCAGCGTCCATCGAACGCCGATTCCGGCGTCGGGTAGTCGCGGAGCACGCGGTCCAGGTTGGTGAGGTGGAGGACGGTGCGCACGGCCTCGGGGACGGCGGCGATGCGCAGATCGCCGCCCGCCACGCGGGCGCTCTTGAGGCCGCCGACGAGGGCCCCGAGGCCGGAGGAGTCGACGAACTCGGTGCCGCTCAGATCGATCGCGATGCGCGGCTGCCCGGCGGTGACCAGATCGCTCACCGCGTTGCGCAGCAACGGCGCCCCCGAGGCGGTCAGGCGCCCCGTGATCGTGACGACGGCGTAGCCGTCCCTGGTGTCAGTGCTGACGTTCATTCGACTCCTTCTCGAGGACCTGCGCGGCGGGACCGCGATAGCGCGCCGCCTGGATGATGACACTGAGGACGACCAGGTCGTACAGGACCCAGGCCGTGTTGACGAGGGTTCCGGTGCCGTCGCCGGTGCCGACGATGACCCGGGCGACCCCGATGACGAGGGCGATCACGAGCACGACCATGGCGGTCAGCTGCGGCCAGATCTCCCGCCACGGGACGCCGCGCGGATCCCGGCCGTCCTTCCGCGTCACGGCGAAGGACAGCGGCCGACCGAGCACGACGTTGGCGAAGGCCGTCCAGCATGCGCGGATCCACACGGGGAACAGCGCGAGCGAGTACTGCTGACCGCGCCAGGTCTTCACCCCCTTGGCGACCACGAGGAACAGCGCCTGGTTGACGAGGAAGTACGGCAGGAACCGCACGAAGAAGTCGACCGACCAGGCGGTGACGGGGAGCACCCCGAACACGAGGTAGATCACCGGGGCGGCGAGGTAGACGATCGCCGCGAAGCCGGAGAGGTAGCTCCACATCGTCGCGAAGTACATGAGGCGCTGCCCCACCGAGAGCCCGCGCTTGGCCAGGGGGTTGTCGCGCAGCATCACCTGCAGCGTCCCCTGCGCCCACCGCAGGCGCTGCGTGAGCATCGTCCGGAGGTCTTCCGGGGCGAGGCCGTGCGCCAGGATCTCGTGGTGGTAGACGCTCTTCCAGCCGAGGGCGTGCAGCTGCATCGCGGTCGCCATGTCCTCCGTCACCGAGATCGTGGCGAGGGGGAGGATCGGCTGCGCCTCATCGGCCCGGTCGAGGCGGAGCGCGTCGAGCAGTCCGCGGACGGCCTCCACGGCGGTGAGGGGGGAAAGGTCGGAGGCGGCGAGGGCTTCGAGCCCCGCTTCGTCCACGATCACCTGTCCGAGATCGGCGTCATGCTGCACCGGCAGGGATTCGATCACGGCGAGGTCGGCGCGGATGCCGTCGAGGTCGTGGGCCACGAGAATGCGGGAGGCATCGTCGACCGCGTCGCCCACCCGGGCGGCGACCTCGGCGACCGACGTCCCCGCGGCGAGCTCCTTGCGGCCGCGCGCGATCGCGATACGGAGCGCTCCGAGCTCCGTGGCGAGGGCCGGGTCCGTCGCGGTCTCGGCCTCGCGGGCGATCAGCGCCTCGGAGGTCTTCAGCGCCCGCGCGGCGGAGTCGGTCACGTTCCGCACGTAGCCGACGATGCCGAGCTGCATGAGGGCTTCGCGGCGGAGCACGGCGTTCGACCCGCAGAAGAAGGCCGCGTTCCAGCCGTCCTTCCCCTGCTGGATCGGCCCGTAGAACAGCGGCGCCTGGCTGCCGAGCGGATCGGCTTCGTCGACGTTAACGAACCACTGCGGCGTCTGCACGAGGGCGACTTCCGGGTCATCGGCGAAGTACCCGAGCGTGCGGTGCAGGGTCAGCGGATCCGGCACCTGGTCGGCGTCGAGGATGAGGAGGAACTCGCCATCGGTCTGGAAGAGCGCGCTGTTGAGATTGCCGGCCTTGGCGTGCCGGGGTTTGCCGGTCCAGTCCTCGGAACGCGTGAGGTAGCCCACGCCGGCCGCTCGGGCCTCCGCCTCGAGTTCGGGGCGGGAGCCGTCGTCGAGGATCCAGGTGGAGTGCGGATAGGCGATCCGCTTCGCCGCCTTCGCCGTCGTCATGACGAGCCCGATCGGCTCATCGTAGGTCGTGATGAACACGTCGACCGTGCCCTGCGGCGGCGACACCGGCGCGGGACGCTCCTTCGCGCGCCACATCGTCAGACAGAAGAGGAACGTGTCGATGAGGCTGTAGGTCTCGGCGATCACGAGCGGCACCGCGATCCACCAGGCAGACCAGTTCACCGACTCCAGCCACCGCCAGGCGACGTAGTTGACGCCGAGCAGGACCGACAGCAGGGCCAGGACGCGGATGGTCGCGAACCGCGCGGTCATGCGTCCCTCCGCACCACCACGACGGTGATGTCGTCGGTGGCGCGGTCGTCGTTCGCGAGTCGCAGGGCCTCGCGCACGGCACCGTCGGGTCCCATCGCGGTGAGCACGCGCTCGACGTGACCGAACGGATCGTCGGCGTCGAGCACGTCGAGGAGTCCGTCGCTGCAGCAGAGGAAGGCGTCGCCGACCTCGAGTCGCGCGGTCATCGGCACCCGGGGGTCGGCGATGCCCATCCCCATTCCCAGCGGCAGGTTCGTGGAACGCAGAGGCGTCCACGATCCGTCCGAACGGACGATGAACGCCAGGCTGTGTCCGGCGTCGATGACCTCGAGCTCTCCCGTCTCGGGTCGCAGCTCCGCGACGACCGCGGTCACGAACATCGACGTGTCGGCGAGGTCGTCCTCGAGCAGGCGGTCCACCTCGATCACGGCGTCGGCCAGCGAGCGCTCCGGTGCCGTGCGCAGCGACGCCCGCACGGTGGCCGCGACCAGGGCCGGCCCGGTGCCCTTGCCCATCGCGTCCGCGAGGGTGACGCGGATCGCGTCGCCGTGACGGGAGAAGTCGTAGTAGTCCCCCGCGAGCATCCCTCGGGGGGCGGCCCCGGCGGCGATCGTGTAGCCCTCGACCTCCGGGTGCACCCGCGGGCGCAGCGCCCGCTGCACCACGGCGGCATGGTCGATGTCCGCATCCTGGGCAAGCTCCGTCTGCACCCAGAACGCGAGGTCACGCAGGAGGTCCTGCTGGGCGTCGGTGAAGGTGTGCGGCTCCGTGTCGAGCACGCACAGCGTCCCGACCGGCTCGCCGCCCGGCGCGTGCAGCGGATGGGCCGCATAGAAGCGGAGGTGCGGATCGCCGGTCACGAACGGGTTCTCGGCGAAGAGGTCGGTCGTGCTCGCGTCCTCCACCACCACCGTCCGGTCCTGCGACACGGTGTAGTCGCAGAACGAGTCCTGTCGCGGTGCCTCGTTCCCCCCGAGGCCGATCTGCGATTTGCGCCACTGCCGGTCGCGGTCGATCAGCGAGACGCTGACCATCGGCACGCCGAACATCTCCTTCGCCAGTCGTGCCACCCGATCCACCCGCTCATCGGGTGGTGTGTCAAGGATCCCCAGTTCCTCGAGCGCTGCCTGTCGCCGTCGCTCGTCGAACATTCCCCCGGCCCTCCTCCGTGTTTATTCCCCACATCCTATTGAGGAACGTCATCCAGGGAATCAGCGCGCCGAGTGGGCATTCAGGTGAACCACAGGAAACGGTTCTGCGCAAGCCCCGAGGGGAACCGCTTCTGCGGACCTAGCATCGCGCCAGGACGGGACCGCCGTGTCTGCGCGTCCTCGGACAGGAGGCAGGTGGATGCCGATCAAGACCCGCCAGCGGGACCGGTACAACCGCCGAGAGGCCCTCGCCGGCTATCTGTTCATCTCTCCCTGGCTCCTCGGATTCCTCATCTTCACGGCCGGCGCGATGGTCTACAGCCTGTACATCTCGTTCAGCAGCTACAACCTCGCCACGAACAGCGCCCGCCCGGTCGGGATCGACAACTACGCCAACCTGTTCGAGGACCCCCGGGTGGGCGTCTCGCTCGCGAACACGCTGTTCTACGTGGTGATGGCGGTGCCGCTGGAGATCGTGTTCGCGCTCATCCTCGCTCTGCTGCTCAACCGCGTCGGGCGCGGTGCCGGAGCCTTCCGCGTGCTCTACTACCTGCCGAAGATGACGCCGGCCGTCGCGACCGCCGCCGTGTTCTTCCTGCTCCTGAACGGCAACTCCGGCGCGATCAACCAGTTCCTCCGGGTGTTCGGCATCCAGGGACCGCAGTGGCTCGTCGACCCCGCGTGGGTCAAGCCGAGCATCGTGATCATGACGCTGTGGACGGTCGCGGGAACCATGGTGATCTTCCTCGCGGCGCTGAAGAACGTGCCCGTCGAGCTGTACGAGGTGGCCTCGCTCGACGGAGCGGGGGACCGATCAGGAAGTTCTTCTCGATCACCCTCCCGATGATCTCGGGGGCGATGTTCTTCAACGTCATCGTGCTGTCGATCGCCGCGTTCCAGATCTTCGACCAGGCGTACCTGCTGTTCTGGCGGGATCAGAGCAACTCGTCGCCGGAGGCCTCCCTCTTCTACGCGATCTACCTGTTCCAGCAGGCGTTCCGGCAGTTCAACTTCGGCTTCGCGGCGGCGATGGCATGGCTGCTGTTCGTCCTCATCATGATCATCACGCTCATCCAGGTGAAGGTCGGCAACCGCTTCGTCTACTACGAGGGAGACCGCTGATGTCCCAGACCCTGCGTCAGGTCCCCGTCGAGGCGGAGTCCGAGAAGGCCCCGGGCACGTTCACGACCACCGTCGCCGCCCGTTCGCGCTGGCGACGGCGGCTGCGGCAGCCGAAGAGCCTCGTCGCCCGGATCGTCCTGAACGTCATCCTCGTGCTGTTCGCGCTGCTGTTCCTGTATCCGTTCGCATGGCTCATCGCGGCGAGCTTCAAGCCGCGGGGAGAGGTGTTCGACAACGCCCTCATCCCGAAGACCTTCGTGCCGGAGAACTACGTCGAGGTGTGGAATCAGCTCCCGTTGCTGAACTGGATGGGCAACAGCATCGCCATCGCGCTGCTCGCCGCCGGTGCCGTCGCGATCTCCAGCTCGATCGTCGCGTTCGGGTTCGCCTACTTCCGCTTCCCGGGGCGTGGGCTGCTGTTCGGCCTCGTGCTCGCGACGATGATGCTCCCCGGCGCGGTGACGATGATCCCGATCTACCTCATCTGGAAGGAGACCGGACTCCTCGGCACCTGGGTGCCGCTGTGGGGCATGAACCTCTTCGGCTCGGCCTTCTACATCTTCCTGCAGCGCCAGTTCTTCCTCGGCCTGCCGCGGGAGCTGTTCGAGGCGGCGCGGCTCGACGGGGCCAGCGCCTGGGGACTGTTCTGGCGGATCGCGATGCCGCTGTCGATCCCGTCGTTCGTCATCGTGTTCCTGTTCGAATTCCAGGCCAGCTGGAACAACCTCCAGGCCGCCCTCATCTACCTCAACGCCGGATCGGTGGACGAGTTCACCGCGCCGCTCGGCATCGCCTACGCCATGACCAAGTACAGCCCCACCGCGGGCGGTCACGGCGACTACCAGTACGTCATGGTCGCCTCCCTCCTGGTGACCCTCCCGATGCTCATCCTCTTCGCCTTCGGGCAGCGCGCCTTCATCGAGGGCGTCGCGACCCAGGGGCGCAAGGGATGACGAACCACAGATCGAAAGGAGCAGTCATGCGCACACGCATGCTGGGAATCACCGCGGTCGCCGCGGCATCCGTCCTCGTCCTCGCCGGGTGCGGCGGGGGAGGGGGAGACGACCAGGCAGCCGACGCCGACTTCGGTGCGGAGCCGAGCGGCACGCTGAAGGCGTGGGGCTTCGAGAACGCCGACAACGTCGGGACCTCGCGCATGGACTACGCCGCCGAGCAGCTGAAGGACGTCGAGGTCGATCTCGACGCGACGGCCTTCGACGCGCAGAAGTTCACCACCCGCATCGCGAGCGGTGACGTGCCCGACGTCGTGCAGATGGACCGCCGGTACGTGACCACCTATGCCGCGCAGGACCTCATCATGCCGCTCGACGAGTGCTTCGCCGCCCAGGACGTCTCGCCGCGGGACCACTGGTACCCCTTCGTCGTCGACGACGTCACCTACGACGATGCGGTGTGGGCGGTGCCGCAGTTCTACCAGCCGCCGGCGATCCTGCTGAACAAGGCCGTGCTCGACGAGGCGGGGGTGACGGCGGACGAGATCGACACCTCCAAGCCCGACGTGCTGCTCGGCGCGATCGAGAAGATGTACCAGGAGTCAGGCGGCGTGCCCACGCGGCTCGGGTTCGACCCGGTCGCGACCGGCCAGGCCGGGCTGTGGATCCTCGGCATGGGTGGCCAGCTCAACGATGAGAAGGGGGCGCCCACCCTGGACGACCCCAGCAACGTGGCCGGCATCGAGATGCTCAAGCAGATCACCGACGCGCAGGGCGGCTTCGCGGCCGAAAAAGCTTCACCGATTCGTTCGACGCCTTCGGCGACCAGAACCAGTTCGTCGCCCAGCAGGTCGGGGCGCAGGTGAATGCCCAGTGGTACCCGAACGTGCTGAGCCCCTACGCCGACCAGATCGACCTCGAGGCGGTGCCGTTCCGGAATGCCGACGGGGAGCCGTTCTCGGTCGCCTCGGGCACCGCGTTCGTGATCCCGGCCGGCGCGGAGAACCCCGCGGCGGCGTGCGCGTGGATGGTCAACCTCACCTCCGACGACGCGTGGAATGCGGCGGGCGAGGCGCGTGCCGAGACCCTGAAGACCGACGGCGGGATCAACACCGGGCTGTTCACCGGGTCGCCGTCCGCTGACCAGTCGATCCGAGAGACCTTCGTCAACGACAGCGGCAACGCCGGCTTCGACCAGGTCATCTCCACCTACTACGACGTGGTGGACTACGGGCAGTCGTTCGGCTCCTCCCTGGCGGGCCAGGAGATCCAGAACGAGCTCAACAACGCCATCACGGCGGCGCTGCTCGGGGACAAGTCGCCGGAGGACGCGTTGAAGGAAGCGCAGGAGGCCGCGATGCGTGCGTACGAGAACGCCACGGCCGGCTAGCCCGGCCAGACGCGGAGGGACGGCGCCAGGCGGGCATCCCCGCCTGGCGCCGTCCTTCGCGCAGGCGGGCGTGGATGATGGAGGCCTACCGATCGGAGGCCGACCATGGACCAGCGCGAGCTCGATGAGCGGATCCGCGACTACTACGAGGAGCAGTTCGACGAATCGGCGCGGTTGACGACCCGGTCGGCGCAGGGGCCGCTGGAGCACCAGCGCATCCAGGAGCTGATCGCGGAGCACCTCGCCGAGGGTCGCGTGATCGATGTCGGAGGCGGGGCGGGCGTCCATGCGCGCTCGCTCCTCGACCGCGGACATCGGGTCACCCTCGTCGACCCGGTGCGGGGTCATGTCCGGAGTGCGGCGGAGCGAGGTGTGGACGCCCGCGTGGGCGACGCGCGCTCGCTGCCGTTCGCCGCGGATAGCTTCGATGCCGCCCTTCTCCTCGGCCCGCTGTACCACCTGGCCGACCGTGCGGACCGTCTCCAGGCGCTCGGCGAGGCCGCACGGGTGGTGAGATCCGGCGGATGGGTGTTCGCGGCCGGCCTCTCGCGGTTCATCGGATTCGGTCAGCTCGCGCTGGGCGTCACCGACCTCCACCTCGACGACGAACACGGCGCACTGCTGGAACACGGGGCGCCCTCCTCGCGGGGTCGCTTCCCGGCGGGGCACTTCCATACGGCGGAGTCGCTCGCCGAGGAGGCTGTCGCCGCCGGACTCGACGTCCTGGAGGTGCATGGCGTCGAAGGGCCCGGCGGGCTGTTGCTGGAAGGGATGCCCGCCGAGGAGACGGCGCTCACGCAGGCGGCTCTCCTGCTGGCGCGAGCCGGGAGCACCGTCCCCGGAATCCGGGAGCTCAGCCCGCACCTCCTGGCCGTGTGTCGGGTGCGGTGACCCCGTCAGTGTTGACTGTTAACAGTCAACACTGATAACCTCGCGGTGTCGACAACACGGTCGACCCACGTAGAGGAGCAAAGATGCCCCGCATGCGCATCACTCGGGCGGCCGCTGCCTTCGCCGCCCTCGCCGCCACCGCTCTGGTGCTCTCGGCCTGCACGAAGGTCGACGAGAGCGAGGGGGCCGCCTCGACCTATCCCGAGGACGACATCCGGCTGATCATCCAGGCCAACCCCGGCGGCGGCTCCGACCTGTCGTCCCGCGCGCTCGCGACCGAGCTGGAGAAGATCCTCGGCGTCAGCGTGATCCCGGAGAACATGCCCGGCGCCGCGGGAGCCCTCGCAATGGAGTACGTCGGCTCGCAGGATCCGGACGGCTACGTCATCGGCTTCGCGCCCGTCGAGATCGCGATGCTCAACACGACCCAGAGCGCCGACGTGCTGCCCGACGACTTCGACCTGCTCGGACAGATCATGCTCGCCCCCGGCGTCATCACGGTAGGTGCCAACAGCGGCATCGAGACCCTCGACGACCTCGTGACCCAGGCGAAGTCCGGCGCGGTCACGGTCGCGAACTCCGGCGCCGGCTCGATCTGGGAGGCCGCCACCCTCGGCCTCGGCAAGGCCACGGACGCCGACTTCACCCCGGTCCCCTACGACGGTGGCGCCACGGCGGTCGCGGCGGCCGCGTCCGGCGAGACCGTCGCCGCCGTCTCCGGACTCGGCGAGGCCCTCGCGCAGGGCGAGGCCGTCCGCATCCTCGCGGTCATGAACGACGAGCGTCACCCGGACGCGGAGGACGTCGAGACGGTCGAGGAGGCCATCGGCGAAGACGTCGTCTTCGGCGGCTGGGGCGGCATATACGCCCCGGCCGGCCTGCCCGACGACGTGCACGACGCCCTCGAGGCCGCCGTCAAGGAGGCCGTGGAGTCCGAGAGCTACCAGAAGTTCCAGGCGGACGCCGGCAACCTCGTGGTCTACCGCGACTCCGCGGAGTGGACCGGGTTCGTCGACGACCAGTTCGCCCTGTTCCAGGACCTCCTGGGCTGAACACCCCCGGTGGGGTCGGCACGCGCCGACCCCACCGGACCCTCCGACGAAGGAGCACCATGACCAGCCCCGACACCGCGCCCGAGTCGGCCGCGCCGGGCGGCTACGAGGGGGCGACCGCCTCGCGACCCCTCGAGATCGCGTTCGCCGCCGTCGCCCTCGCGATCACCGCCGGCTATCTCTTCCTCGCCACGCAGATCCCGCTGCGCCGCGAGGCCGCCCCCGGACAGATCGATGCGCGCTTCTGGCCGCTCGTCATCGGCGTGACCGGCGTCGTGATCGCGATCGCCCTGCTCGCCGTGGCGATCACGCGACCGGCACCCACGCGGGAGGACCTCGAGCGCATCCAGCCGGGCGGCGTCCTCCGGGTGGTCGCGACGATCGCGATCGCCGGTGCCTTCATCGCACTCTGGTCCCTCGGCTCGGTCATCCTCTTCGGCTACCGGATCGAGGTCTTCCCGATCGCCTGCGCCCTGCTCATGGCCGCACTGATGCTCCTCTACGGCCACCGCCGCTGGCTGAGCCTCGTCATCTACTCCGCCGCCGTCACGGCGTTCGTCTACGTCGTCTTCGGCATGCTCCTGAGGATCCCCCTGTGAACGCGCTCCTGGAGGGGCTGAACTCGCTCCTCGATATCTCGATCCTGCTGTACATGGCGGTCGGCCTCGTCCTCGGCTTCATGGTCGGCGCCTTCCCGGGCATCACCGCGACCATGGCCGTCGCGCTCGCGGCCGGCTTCACCATGACCCTCGAACCCGTGCAGGGCCTCGCGGTGCTGCTGACGATCTACGTC
Source organism: Microbacterium sp. UBA7513 (assembly GCF_002478345.1). Classification (NCBI taxonomy): domain Bacteria; kingdom Bacillati; phylum Actinomycetota; class Actinomycetes; order Micrococcales; family Microbacteriaceae; genus Microbacterium; species Microbacterium sp. UBA7513. The sequence goes on along the minus strand of NZ_DLNJ01000004.1, from coordinate 91,739 downwards.
GCGGCGAACTTCGGCGACCGGGTGCCGTCCATCCTCATCAACACCCCGGGGACTCCCGCCTCCATCGCCACCACCCTCGACGGCTATCCGATGGCGAAACAGGGCAGGGCCGGTCTCGCGCTGACGATCTCCGCGATCGTGTCGGCCGTCGGCATCCTCGCCTCGCTCGTGCTCTTCTCGGTCGCCGCCGTGCCGATCGCCAGCTTCGCCCGGGACTACTTCAAGTCGCCCGAGCTGTTCGCGCTCGTCGTCTTCGGCATCGCGATCATGATCGGCATCTCGTCGAAGTCGATGCTCAAGGGCATCCTGGCCGGTCTCTTCGGACTCATGCTCGGCAGCGTCGGCACCTATGCGGCCACCGCCGACCAGCGCTTCACGTTCGGTGTGCTGGAACTGGTCGAGGGCGTGAACTTCATCGCCGTCATCATCGGGCTCTTCGGCATCGCCGAGCTGTTCGATCAGCTCCTCACGCACCGGAAGTCGCATATCCGACCGATCTCGAGCCTCGGCCGGTGGTGGCCGAACCGCGCCGAGCTGAAGCAGAGCGGACGGGCCACCGCGGTCGGCGGGGCGGTGGGCCTCGGGGTCGGCCTCATCCCGGCGGCCGGCGGCGACATCGCCGGACTCATCGGCTGGGAGCGGGCGCGCAAGGCGTCGAAGCACCCGGAGATGTTCGGCAAGGGGTCGATCGAGGGCGTCGCCGCGTCCGATACCGCCTCCAGTGCCACGCTCGGCGGCTCGCTCACCACGACGATGGCGCTCGGCATCCCCGGGGACTCCGTGATGGCGGTCATGATCGGCTCGATGATCATCTGGGGGATCACCCCCGGGCCCACGCTGTTCACCAACCGTCCCGACCTCGTCGTCTCGATCGTCGGGATCATGCTCGTCGCGACCCTCCTGTCGCTCGCGCTGAGCCTCGTACGGATGAAGGGCATGGTCAAGCTGCTCGACGTGCCGCAGCCGTACCTGTGGAGCGGCATCCTCATCTTCTGCATCATCGGCACGTACGCCACCTCGAACAGCCTGTCGACGGTCGTCACGATGCTCGTCTTCGGTGTGATCGGCGTTCTGCTCAAGCGCATGCAGGTTCCGGCCGGACCCGTGGTGCTCGGCCTCCTGCTCGGTCCGCTCGCCGAGGAGAACCTCGCCCGCACGCTGGCGATCCTGCCGACGCGGCCGTTCTTCGAGGTCGTCAGTCCCATCGCCCTCGTGCTGCTCGCGCTGGCCGTGCTGTCGATCGTGATGCCGGCGATCCGTGCCGCCCGCACGCCCCGGGCAGAGCGGGCCTCGGTGGAGGACTCGATCCTCCACGCCGACAGCATCGTGCAGATCGAGAAGGCGCACGACGAACTCGCGGCGCAGCCCGACCTGCTCACCTCCACGGTCCGCAACGTCGACGCCGGTGCGCGCCGGGGACGCGCCGACCGCAAGAACCGCCAGAGCACGACCCCCGAGGAGACCGAGAAGTGACCCGCTACGACATCCTGACCGCCGTCCCGACCGCGTTCCACCGCGATGGTGCCCTCGACCTCGAGGGGTCGCGCGCGATCTTCCGGTTCGTGGCCGACTCGGGCAACGAGGGCGCGTTCGTCCTCGGCACCACGGGCGAGTTCCCCGCCGTGGACGCGGATGAGTTCCGGGGACTCGTGGGAGCGGCGCTGGAGGAGCTGGCCGACCGGATGCGCGTCATCGTGCACGTCGGGCAGCCGAGCACGTTCGAGGCCGTGCGCCTGGTGGGCATCGCGAAGGAGCTGGGGGCCACGGAGTTCGCTGCCCTCACCCCCTACTACCTGCGTGCCACGGACGACGCGATCCTCGACTACTATCGCGCCGTCTCGGCGGCCGTGGGGGAGGGGCGCCTCTACGTCTACATCTACCCCGCGCGCAGCGGGAACCCGGTCTCGCCGGAACTGCTCGTGCGCATCGCCGCCCTGCCGAACGTGGTCGGGGCCAAGGTGAGCGAGCTCCCCCTCGACGACATCGCGGCGTACCGCGCGGTGGTGCCGGCCGACTTCGAGCTCTACACCGGCGCCGACCGTGACCTCATCGCGGCCGTCGAAGCGGGCGCGCAGGGCGTCGTCTCGGGCGTCTCCTCCGTGACGCCAAAGCCCTTCCGTGCCCTCGCCGACGCCGGACGTTCGGGCGATGCGGACGCCATCGCCGCGGCACAGACCGCCGTGGACGATGTCGTCGCGCTCATCGGCGGCGACATGGCGCGCATGAAGGAGGCGTACCGCGTGCTCGACGTCGTGGACACGCACTGTCGTATGGCGATCGCCGAACCCTCCGCCGACGAGCGGGCGGCCGTCGCACAGGTGGTTGCCGCGCACCGCTGACGGTTCGTTGCGGAGGTCTGAGAGGGCTGAAACCGGTTACAGTGGGTGCCCATGGCCACGATCTACGACGTCGCGCGGCGGGCCGGCGTCTCCCCGGCCACCGTCTCGCGCGTCTTCAACGGCACGAGCGTGTCGGAGGAGAAGGCGGCGGCCGTGCGAGCGGCGGCCGAGGAACTGCGCTTCACCCCGAACCGGACCGCGCGCACCCTGCGGACGCAGAGCTCCGAGGTCATCGCCCTGGTCATCCCGGACATCGAGAACCCGTACTTCACCGAGATGGCGCGCGGCGTGGAGGATGCGGCGTCCGAAGCGGGGTATTCCGTCGTGCTGTGCAACTCCGACGCCCAGGTCGAGAAGGAGGCGACGTACCTCCGGATCGCGATCGCCGAGAACATGTCGGGGGTGATCATCGCGACGGCGGATGAGCACTCGGATCTCGCCCCGGTGCGGGCGACGGGGCGGCCGGTGGTCGCCGTGGACCGTCGCACGGCCACCGACATCGACGGCGTGGTGATGGCCAACCGGGAGGCGGGAGCCGCAGCGACGCAGAGCCTGATCGACGCCGGGTATCGCCGCATCGCGTACATCGGCGGCCCCGCGCACATCGACACCGCGGCCGAGCGGGCGGAAGGCTGGCGGGAGGCGCTCTCGGCGATGGATTCCGATAATGACCTCTCCTCGCTCCAGCGCTTCGCCACGTTCCGTGTCGACGGCGGGCGCGCGGCCATGGAGGAGCTCCTCGCGCTGCTGGAGCCGCCGGACGCGGTGGTCGCCGGAAACAACCTCATCGGCGTCGGGGCGATCCAGGTGCTCACGGAGCGCGGCCTCACCCCGCCGGAGCTCGGCGTCGCGGTCATCGGATCGTTGCCCTTCACGACGCTGTCCCCGTCCGCCGTCACCGTCGTGCGGCTCCCCGCGCGGCTCATGGGTGTGACGGCGGCCCGGATGCTGCTGGATCGGATCAAGGGCGACGAGCAACCGGCCCGGACGATCGTGCTCTCCGGCGAGGTGCAGCGCGCGGCCGCGCGCGCCTGAACCGGACGCTTCTACTGCGAGCGCCAGAATCGTGCCGCGAGGTTCGTCATCTCCTTGTCGAGATCGTCGACCTTCACCTCCAATCGATCGAGGCGGTGATCGAGGCCGTCGAGCCGTGCGGTCATCTCGCCACGGAGGCCGATCATCTCGCCACGGAGCCCGATCATCGCTCCGTGCAGCGCTCCGATCGCCGCGCGCAGCCCTCCGACCTCGCGCATCATCGCTGCGTGCAGCGCCGCCAATGCCCCGTGGAGTCCGCTGACCTCGTTCGTCACATCGGTGCGGAGGCCCGCGGCCTCGGTGGTCGTATCGGTGCGGAGCCCGGAGATCTCGGTGGTCATGTCGATGCGGAGCGCACCCATCTCACTGCGTAGTCGTGTGGTCTCGGTGGTCATGTCGATGCGGAGCGCACCCATCTCACTGCGTAGGCGTGTGGTCTCGGTGGTCATGTCGGTGCGGAGGGTGCCGATCTCCGTGGTCATATCGGTGCGGAGCCTGCCGATCTCGCCGGTCATCTCTCCCCGCAGTCCGCCTATCTCCGCACGGAGCACGCGACCGAACTGCGTCGTCATGAGGCTCATGCCGCCGAGCATCGTCGTGACGAAGATGCCGATCGGCGTCCATACCTGCGGGTCGTTCAAGGGCATGCCTCCAGTCTCGATCGGAGGGGTCAGGATGTCACGGTATTCCGTTGCTGAGCAGCCCTTCTTTCGCGGTGACGACGCAGATCGTGGAGTCTCACGGAGCCACGATCACTTGTGGAGGAACAGTCCGCGCCTTGCGTCTTGAAATCGATTTCGCGTAGCCTGGATCCGGGCCCGCACGGCCCGTCGGGATCGAAGGAGAGACCATGCGCTGCACCCTCGGGGTCGACATCGGCACGTCCAGCAGCAAGGGCGTCCTCGTGGACCCCGCCGGCACGATCCTCGCGACGGCGACCCGCGCGCACGACGTCTCCCGTCCGCAGTCCGGATGGGTCGAGATGGACGGCCGGATCTGGTGGGACGAGTTCGTCGAGCTGGCCACCGACCTTCTCGCCGCGGTCCCCGACGCGAAAGTCATGGGCGTCGGCGTGAGCGGCATGGGCCCGTGCGTCCTGCTCGCCGACGAGGACGACGAGCCCGTGCGCCCCGCGATCCTCTACGGTGTCGACACCCGTTCCACCGCGCAGATCGAGCGCATGACGGCGGAGCTCGGCGCCGAGGAGATCACCCGCGTGGGCGGCTCGACGCTCACCTCGCAGGCCGGTGGGCCGAAGATCGCCTGGGTCGCCGAGGAGGAGCCGGAGTGCTGGCAGCGCGCGCGGCGGCTCTACATGCCCGCCACCTGGCTGGCCCGCAAGCTCACCGGTGCCTACGTCCTCGACCACCAGTCGGCCAGCCAGGTCTCGCCGCTGTACGACATCGAGGGCGAGCGCTGGCACGACCCCTGGTGGCAGCGGTTCGCCGGGACGATCGAGCAGCCGCCGCTGCGCTGGGCGGGGGAGATCGCGGGCACCGTGACCACCGCCGCGGCCGCCTTGACCGGCCTGCCCGAGGGGACCCCGGTCATCACCGGCACGATCGACGCCTGGACCGAGGCGGTGAGCGTCGGCGCCCACGAGGTCGGCGACCTCATGCTGATGTACGGCACGACGATGTTCCTCGTCGCGACCGGGGAGCAGACCCTCCGCACGCCCTCGATGTGGACGACGGCCGGCGCCTTCGCGGGCACGCGCAACCTCGCCGGCGGGCTGTCCACATCCGGAGCGCTCACCGCGTGGCTGAAGGACCTCTCCGGTGCCGACTACCCGGCGCTGCTCGCCGAGGCGGAGGAGTCGGGGCCCGGCGCGAACGGCCTGCTGATGCTGCCGTACTTCGCCGGTGAGCGCACCCCGATCCAGGATCCCGACGCCCGCGGGGTCATCGCCGGGCTCACCCTCCGGCACACCCGAGGAGACCTCTACCGCGCTGCCCTCGAGGCCACCGCGCTGGGCGTGCGCCACAACGTCGAGACCATGCGAGCCGCCGGCGCCGACATCCGCCGCATCGTGGCGGTCGGCGGCGGCACGCAGGGACGGCTGTGGCTGCAGATCGTCTCGGACATCACCGGGCTCGTGCAGGAGGTGCCGCAGACCACGATCGGCGCGAGCTACGGCGCCGCCTTCCTCGCGGCGACGGCCACGGCCGCCGACGGTGCCGCGCCCGCGATCACCGACTGGAACCCCATCGCCGACACCGTCCGCCCGGACGAGGCTCTGCGCCCCTTCGCCGACGCCCTCTTCGACCGCTACGTGCGCCTTTACGACGGCTCGAAGAACGTCGTCCATGAACTCGCCGCCGCCCAGCGCGACGGATCCCCCACCCCCTCGACCCCGGAGAACTCATGACCGCCTACACCCTGCCCGCCCCGGCCTCCCGTCCCGCCGCTGCGCCGAAGACCGCCTACCTGATCGCCTCCGGCGACCTCCGAGAGTCGGCCAACACAGCCGGCTGGCCCACCCAGGTGGAGCTCGAGGCCGGAGTCACCGGCGTGCTGAACGACCTCGGGTGGACGGTCGTGCGCGCCAATGAGGTCGACCCGGAGACCGGTCACGGCTTCATCTCCAGCCAGCGCATGGGGCTCGAGGTCTTCAAGAACATCCCCGTCGACGCGCCGCTCATCGTCGCCGAGGCCGTGTGGCAGTACTCGCACCACGTGCTCGCGGGCCTCCGCACGCACGAGGGCCCGATCCTCACGGTGGCGAACTTCGCGGGCGACTGGCCCGGCCTCGTCGGCCTCCTCGGCCTCAACGCGGGCCTGACGAAGATGGACAAGCCGTACGCGACGATCTGGTCGGTCGACTTCACCGACGACTGGTTCCGCGACGGCATCCGAGAGTGGACGGAGACCGGCACCATCACCCACGATGCCTCCCACGTGCGTCCGCTCCCCGCACTGCCGGACAGCCCGGAGAAGCAGCTCGGCGAGGCGCTCGCCGCGGAGCTGCGCGCCGAGAAGGCCATCATCGGCGTCTTCGACGAGGGCTGCATGGGCATGTACAACGCCATCTTCGACGACGAGCTCCTCAACCAGACCGGCATCTACAAGGAGCGCCTGTCGCAGTCGGCTCTCTACGCGGAGATGCTGAACGTCACCGAGGAGGAGGCCGACGCCGCCTACGACTGGCTGATCGAGCGCGGCATGACCTTCCGCTACGGCGAGGACGCCGCGACCGAGCTCACCCGCGAGCAGGTGCAGTGGCAGCTCAAGATGTACATCGCCGCCCTCCGCATCGCCGACGACTTCGGCCTCGACGCGGTCGGCATCCAGTACCAGCAGGGCTTGAAGGATCTCGTCCCGGCGTCGGACCTGGCGGAGGGGATCCTGAACTCCACCGAGCGCCCGCCGGTGACCTCGCGCGACGGCTCCCGCGTGCTGCACGAAGGGCGCGCATTCCCGCACTTCAACGAGGCTGACGAGGGCGTCGCCGTCGATGCGCTCGTGACCGACCGTGTCTGGCGCGCGATGGGGCTCGTGCCCGACAACACCCTCCACGACGTGCGCTGGGGGGAGGACCACGACGGGCAGTTCGTCTGGGTGTACGAGATCTCCGGCTCGGTGCCGGCCTCCCACCTCGGCGGCTGGCAGAACGCGGAGGGCTGGCGCCAGGGGCACGTGTTCTTCCCTGCGGGCGGCGCCACGATCAACGGTGTCTCGAAGCCCGGCGAGGTCGTGCTCTCCCGGGTGTTCATCGCCGAGGGCGTCCTGCAGGCGGACATCTTCCGGGCGTCGGTCGTCGAGCTTCCCGCGGAGGAGACGCAGCGCCGGAAGGACGCCACGAACCCGGAGTGGCCGATCGCCCACGTGGTGCTGCACGGCATCTCGCGCGACCAGTTCATGGCGCGGCACAAGGCGAACCACGCGCAGCTCGTCTACGCCCCCGATGCCGAGACCGCGGACAAGGCGCTGATCGCCAAGGCCGCGATGTTCGACGGCATGGGCATCAAGGTCAACCTCGTCGGCGACGTGGCGATCTGAGGCTGCGTGCCGGTCACTGCGAGCGCCAGAACCGCGTCGCGAGGTTCGTGAGCTCCCTGTCGAGATCGTCGACCTTCGTCTCGATGCGTCCGAGCCGGGCGTCGAGGCCGTCGATCCGTGCGGAGAGCGTGCCGTCGATGCGGTCGATCCGTGCGGAGAGCGTGCCGTCGATGCGGTCCACCTCCGCACGGATCACGCGGCTGAGCTGCGATGTCATGAGCGTCATGCCGCCGAGCATCACGGCGGCGAAGACGCCGATCAGTGTCCATACCTGCGGGTCGTCCACGGTCATGCCTCCAGTCTGAGTCCGGGGTCTCAGGCTGTCACGGTATTCCGCAGCGACAGAGCCACGAACACGGAAACTGTGGACGGGAGCGGCGCACCGCGCGCGGTGCACGAACAGCGCTCAGGCGGAGGGGCGGAGGTCGCTCGGCGGACCGCTCAGCGCGCGCAGGGCGTAGAGGATCGTCGCGAGGTCGACGAGCTCCTGCACCAGTGCGCCGACGACCGCGGGGATGACACCGGTCATCGCCACGACCATCAGCCCCACGCTCAGACCGATGCCGATCCAGATGGCGGTGAGGGCGACACGGAGGGTGTGCCGTCCGATCGCGACGGCGTCGACGACCTTGGCGAGCGAATCCACGAGGATGACGACGTCGGCGGCGTCCCCGGCGGCCGTCGCTCCCTTCGCGCCCATCGCGATGCCGATGTCGGCCGCTGCCAGCACCGGGGCGTCGTTCACACCGTCGCCGACCATCAGCACGGGCCGTGGTTGCATCTCGGCGGCCAGACGCACCTTCTCGGGCGGCAGGAGCTCGGCGTGGATCTCGTCGATCCCGACCTGCCGTCCGATCGACGCCGCGGTGGTCTCCACATCCCCGGTCAGCATCGCGAGTCGATCGACCTCGTGCGTCCGCAGCCACGAGATCACGGCCGACGCCTCCGGGCGGGCGGCATCGGCGAGGACCAGGACCCCCGCGAACCGTCCGTCCACGGCGACATAGGCGGCGGCCTGTCCCGGCGCCAGCTCCGCCCGCACGGTGTCGGGGGCGAGAGAGGCGACGTACGCGGGCTTGCCCACCACGACCGCGCGGCCGCCGATCGTCGCGGACACCCCGTTCGTCGCGGTCTCGCTCGCCTCGGTCGCACCGTGCAGGGACAGGCCTCGGGCGGAGGCGGCGCGACGGATGCCGTCGGCGAGCACGTGCGAGGAATACTGCTCGGCCGAGGCGGCGAGTCGCAGGATCTCATCCGCATCGAAGCCTGGCGCCGGTCGCACGTCGACGAGCTCCGGCCTCCCCTGGGTGAGCGTCCCGGTCTTGTCGAACGCGGCCGAGTGCACCCGCGCGATCTGCTCGATCACCGCACCGCTCTTCATGATGACGCCCGACTTCGCGGCCCGCGAGAGCCCGCCGAGGAAGGCGACGGGTGCGGCGATCAGCAGCGGACAGGGCGTCGCCAGCACGAGCACTTCGGCGAACCGCGTGGCGTCGCCGGAGATCGCCCACGCCGTCCCCGCGAGCACGAGCGCGACGGCGGTGAACGGGATAGCGAACCGGTCGGCGAGACGCACGATGGGAGCGTGGGAGGACTCGGCCCGGGCGACCAGCGCCACGATCTGCTGGTACTGGCTGTCGGCACCCGTGCGCAGGGCGCGGAGACGGATGGCTCGGCTGCCGTTGATCGCGCCCGACAGCACCTCGTCGCCCGCGCCACGCGTCACGGGCAGGCTCTCGCCCGTGAGCGAGGATTCGTCGAACGACGCGCTGTCGGTGAGCAGTTCGCCGTCCACGGGGATGATCTCCGCCGGGCGCACGAGGAGCACGTCGCCCACGGCCACATCGTCGACGGGGACCTCCCTCGCCTCGTCCGAGTCCGCATCCTCGGGGTGGATGAGGACATGAGCGCTGCGCGGTGAGCGGTCCAGCAGTGCCGAGAGGTCGCGCTTGGCCCGGCGGCCCGCGAAGTCCTCCAGTGCCTCGCCGCCGGAGAGCATCAGGACGATGATGAGCGCCGCGATGTACTCGCCGACGGCGAGGGTCGCCACCATGGCGACGACGGCGAGGATGTCGAGCCCGACATGACCGCGGAGCACGTCGCGCACCATGCCGACGAGGGTCCACACGACCACCGCAGCCACGAAGACCGTGGCGATCCACCGGCCGATGGTCGCTTCGCCTGTGGCGTGCAGCACCCCGACCACGACGAAGACGATGACCGTGAGCGTGATGACCGGGTATCGCCAGAGGAGTCGGAGGGCGCGCATGCGTCCAGCATCGTCGGAATCCGCGTGCGCCGCCAGCATCCGCCGCCGGTCGGGGGCATTGGTACCGGTCAGTCCAGATCGAAGAGCTCGATCTGACGGAGCGTGACCTCGGCCTCCGCGCGGATGCGGACGGCCGAGGTCACGACCCGCGTCTCCAGAGCGAACGGTGTCGTGCGATCGGGCGCCAGGTCTTCGAGGTGCGTCGTGGTGAGCGGGTGCCAGCATCCATCGGCCCCCTCCACCTCCCCGCGCAGCACACCGGCCGCGACGGGCTCGCGGCTCGTGACGGTGATGTCGGTGAGGCCGCGGGGCGAGGGGAATCGCCAGCCCACCCACGAGCCCTCCGGCAGCCGGACGCCCTCGTCACCCTGCGGGTCGCCGTCGTCGAACAGGCGCCGCGCCTCGCCGACATCCGCGGAGGCGACGGCCTCTCCCTCTCCGCCCGTGAGGTCGCGGCGCCATGGCGCAGCGTCGAGCGTGTCCTCTCCGCTCTCCAGCGCGCGCGCCGGGTCCGTGCCGAACACGAGCTCGAGCACCGCATCTCCCTGGAGTGCGTCGATCGGGAAGTCGGCGGTGGACAGTCGGCGTCCGTCCAGTCGTGCGTCCTCCAGCACGTGCGCGCCGGGGGAGCTCCGTCGCGAGCGGATGCGCAGCGACGAGCCGTCTCCGCGTGCGACCCGGATGTCGTCCGAGAGCGGCGACCCGATGCGCAGAGACCCCGCCGCGAGTTCCAGGGGATACAGGCCGAGCGCGGCCCAGAGCCACCAGCCGCTCATCTCCCCGTTGTCCTCGTCGCCCGGGAAGCCCTGGCCGATGTGGGCACCGGCGAAGAGACGGCGTGCGAGGCCGTGCACGAGGCCCGCGCTGTGCCACGGCCGGTCGCTGAAGGCGTACATGAAGGGGATGTGATGGGCCGGCTGATTCGACAGGGCGCACATGCCCGACCGCTGGGCGCGGGCTTCGCGCTGCTCGTGGATGACCGTGCCGTACGCGCCGCCGAAGCGCTCGTCGGCGGTCTCCGGCTCCGCGAAGAGGGCGTCGAGGTGCCGGCCGAGTCCGGTCCGCCCGCCGTGCAGCGCCGTGAGTCCCGGCCCGTCGTGCACCGTGCCGACCGACATGCCCCAGGCGTTCGTCTCGACGTTGTCCCCGCCCCAGACCCGAGGATCGAAAATCGGAGCGAACAAGCCGTCCGCCGCGCGACCGCGGAAGAATCTACACGCCGGGTCGAAGAGCACGCGCGCCGCGCGGGAGCGATTCGCGAAGTACCGCGCGAAGGCCCGATAGCGCGCGGCCTGGTCCGCCGCCGTCGCCGATGCCGCGAGTCGGGCGGCGAACCAGCCGAGGGCGGCGTCGCTCACGGCGTTCTCGATGCTCCAACTCATCCCCTCCGGGACGTCGGACGGGATGAAGCCGAGGAAGCGCCCGCGGCCGATGCCCTTGCGACCCCGTCGCGGATCGGGTCCCGGTTCGCACGCGTGACGCCACCCGCTCTCGAACGCCGTCTCCCGGTCGAAGGGCACGTCCCACCGTGCGGCGTCGGCGAAGATCTGGTCGCTCGAGGTGCCGACCATGCTGTCGACGTACCCGGGGGCGCTCCAGCGGGCCATCCAGCCGCCGCGGCGATACTGGGTGAGCTGCCCGTCCAGCAGGCGTCCGGCCAGCGCGGGGTCGAGGAGCGCGAGCGCGGGCCACTCCGTGCGGTACGTGTCCCAGTAGCCGTTGTTGACGACGAGCTCGCCCTCCGCGACCGGCGCCCCGGTGGTGGTCTCTCCGAAGGTGGTCCGGGGCGCGAACACGTCGGCGAACCGCCATTCCGGCGCGTCCGCGGTGCCCGCATTCTCCGCCGCCGTGTTCGGATACAGGTGCATCCGGTGGAGTGCGGCGGCGATCCGGGCGCGCTGCTCCTCGTCGGCCAGGCCGCGGAACGGACGCTCGGCCTCGGGGAGCGCGGGGATCGTCACGCGCCCGAGCAGGCGGTTCCACGCGGTGGCCGCGCGGGCGCGGAGCTCGTCGAAGGGGACGGCGGGAGGTGCCTCGAGGGCGAGGCTGTGCCGAGCCTGCGCGATGGAGAGGAACGAGACACCGACCCGCACCTCGACGGCGCCCACGGCGCGGACGAAGCCCGCGACCCTGGCACGCCCGTCGTCGTCGAGGGCGCCGTGCGCGGCGTCCGAGGCGCTCTGCACCGTGCCGGCGAAGTAGCAGCGCGGCGCGTTCCCCCAGTCCTCGGGCCCCTCGGGAATCCAGCCCTCGAAGCCGGCGTCGGTGAAGGTGAGTCGGCCATCGTCCGTGAGCTGGTCGATCACGAACCCCACGGCGGCGCGCGGGTCCTCGCACCGCACGCGGAACGCGGCGGCATGCGAGGTCGCGGTCATCTCGACCTGCAGCCCGTCGCCGAGGTCCGCGGTGTACTCGTGCGGGCGGGCGCGCTCGCTCTCGGGGACGATCCAGCGGCGCCGGGCTTCCCTGTCCGACCTCGGCGTCCCCCGGAACGGCATGAGCTGGAGCACCGAGCGATCACCGATCCACGGGCTGGGCTGGTGCGAGAACTGCAGGGCTTCGAGACGCCGCCCCGGCGGATCGTCGTGCAGGAACGGGCGATAGGGCCAGCGCGGGTCCGCCGCGTCGGTCGCGGGCGTGACGAAGGTGAAGCCGTGCGGCACGGCGACCGCGGGGATCGTGTTCCCGCGGGAGAAGCGGGGGCCGGAGTGGGAGCCGCGCCGCGTGTCGACCCGCTCGACGGGCGGGAGATCGCCGGGGGCAGGGCGCTCCTCGACGCGGACCTGGACGAAGCCGCTGACCTCGGCGGGCGCCTCCGGCGTGGTCGCCAGCTCGGCCGTGCCGAAGACGAGCTCGACCGTGCCCGTGCCGGTGCCCCTCCCGACGGCGAGGGGTGCGAGGGCGACGCTGTCGGCGTTCCACTGCTCGGGCATGCTCCACCGGGCGGCGAACTGCCCCTCGGCCGTGGGCGGGAAGTCGTAGCGGTCACGGACGGCGGCGATGTCGCTCAGCCGGCTGCCGTCGGGGGTCCGCACGTCGACGGCGACGGCGAGCGCGGCCCACGGGGCGAGGGTCGCGGCGGGGCCGTCGGCGTAGAACGCCCAGTGCAGCACGGTGTCCGGGGTGAAGGCGATGCCGTCGAGGCCGGGGACATCGATCCGCTGCGCGCCGTGGGAGGGATCGAACGAGTACGCGAACACGACTCCGGGGAGCACCCCGGCGTGCGGGCGCGACGACGGAGGATCCGCGGGCCCCGAGGCCGGGCGGAGCAGCGGCGCGTTCACCCCTTCAGTGCACCCTCCTGCACGCCCTTGAAGAAGAAGCGCTGCGTGAACGAGAACATGATGACGATGGGCACGAGCGCGATCATGGTGCCGGCGGCGATGAGTCGCGGATCGACCGAGAAGCTGCTGTTGAGGTACGCCATGCCGACGGTCAGGGTGTACTTGGCCGGGTCGGAGAGCACGATGAGCGGCCAGAGGTAGTCGTCCCACGCGCCGATGAAGGCGAAGATCGCCACGACCGACACCATGCCGCGGATGTTCGGCCACACGATGTGCCGGATGCGCTGCCACGTGGTCGCGCCGTCGACGGTGGCCGCGTCGAGCACGTCCTTCGGGATCATCCGGCACGCGGTGGCGACGAGCAGCACATTCATGGCGCTGATCGCTCCGGGCAGGAAAACGCCCCACAGGGTGTCGGCGAGCCCGAGGGCGCGGATGGTGAGGAAGTTGCTCGTCACGGTGACCTCGCCGGGGAACAGCAGGGTGGACAGCAGGATGCCCATGACGATCCACTTCCCGCGGAAGCGCATGCAGCCCAGGGCGTAGCCGGCGAACGTGGCCAGGATCACGTTGCTGAGCACGGTGCCGAGCGAGACGAGCAGCGAGTGCCAGGCGTAGAGGTAGACGGGGACGATGTCGGCGACCCTCGTGTAGTTCTGCAGCGTCGGATCGCGGGGGATGAGCTCGGGCGGGAAGGAGTAGATGTTCTCCTGCGGGCCCTTGAACGAGGTGGAGAGCTGCCAGACGAAGGGGCCGATCACCAGGAAGAGGACGAACAGCAGCAGCGCGTACCGGCCGATGAGTCCGCCGAGTGTGGGCTTGCTGAAGTCGCCGGAGCCGCGGCGCCGGAAGATGCGTTCGCGGGACGGGCGCGCGGAGTCCCGGGCCGGCGGAGTGCTCTCCACCGGGGGCGTCGTCAGAGTCGTCATGCAGAGACCTTCGCCTTCTTCTCGCGGTTCATGAACGCGATCGCCGCGAGCGGCACGAGCGTGAGGAGGAACAGCGCCACGCTGATCGCGGATGCGTAGCCGATGTTGCCGTTCAGGCCCGACCCCACCTGGCGGATGAGCATCACGAGGGACATGTCGTAGCCGCCGGGGCCGCCCGTGCTCTTGGAGAGCACGTCGAGCTCGGCGAACACCCGCATGGCGGACACCGCGATGAGGACGGCGATGAGGAGCATCGCCCCGCGCACCGACGGGATTGTGACGGAGAGGAAGCGGCGGAACGAGCTCGCCCCGTCGAGCATCGCGGCCTCGTGCAGCTCCTTGCCCACGTTCCCCAGAGCGGCGAGGTACACCACCATGTAGTACCCGAGTCCCTTCCACACCGTGAGCAGGATCGCGCAGCCGAGCAGCAGCCAGCGGTCGACGAGGAAGGCCATGGGCTGATCGATGAGGCCGAGGAACTCCAGGGTCTGGTTGATGATGCCCCGGCTGTCGAACAGCCACGTCCAGATGAGGGCGACCACGACGACCGAGGCGATGACAGGGAAGTAGAACGTGGTGCGGAAGAACGAGATGCCGGGGAGCTTCTTCTGCACGAGGAGGGCGAGGAGCAGCGGGAGGATCGTGAGCAGCGGCACGCACACGACCACGTAGATGAGGCAGGTGGTCAGCGCGTTCCAGAACATCTCGTCGCCGAACATGCGCTCGTAGTTCGCGCTGCCGACGAACTCCGGGGTCCGTAGGGGGCGGGCGTCCGTGAAGCTGAGGACGACGGTGTTCAGGAACGGCCAGAGCGCGAACACCAGCACCCAGATCACGGCGGGGGCGAGGAGCAGCCACGGGGTGAACCACTTGTGGGATCTCATCGTCGACCTCCGCTGCCGGGTGCCGGTGTCCGCGCGCATGCTCACTGGTCCACGCGGTTCGCGTTGGCGTACTCGACGATCTTGTCGAGCTGCGTCTTGGCGTCGGCCTCGCCGTTCACGGCCAGGGCGATCTGCTGGGTCATGTAGGTGGCCATGTCCGAGGTCCACTGGAACGGCAGCGCCTTGGCGTCCTTCATCGCGCCGAACACGGTGTCGATCGCGGCGAGCTGCTTCTCGTCCGTGACCGAGGAGGCGATGTTCTCGACGACCTGGTCGCCGCCGTCGGCCGTACCGGGGGCGGTGCCGACCGCGAGCGAGGAGAACGCGATCTGGTTCTCCTCGTTCGTCGCGAACTCGGCGAACGCGAGGGCCGCTTCCTTGTTGTCGGAGTCGGCGGAGACGTTGAGGCCCTGGACATAGAGCGGGGCGACACCCAGGCGCGGGGTGGCGACGGTGTTCTCCAGCAGTGCCGGGGCGTCCTTCTGCAGATCGGTCGTGAAGCCGGTGCCGCCGGTCGTGAAGGCGACCTTCTCCTGGATGTACGCCTCCGCGTTCCCGCCGTAGTCGCCGGTCAGTGCCTCGGCGGGCATCGCGCCCGCCGCGAAGGCGTCGGCGTACTGCTCGATGATCGCGGCGGCCTCATCGGTGTTGAAGTCGAACTCGCCCTCGTCGTTGATGACCTCCATGCCGGCGGCGGTGAAGGTGTCCAGCGCCGGGATCGAGGAGAGGAGCTGGACCTTGCCGCCGGACTCCGTGGCGACGTCCTTCGCGAGGGTGAGCAGCTCGTCGACCGTGGTCGGGAGGTTCTCCTCGGTGACGCCGTACGGGGCGAGCTGGGCGAGGTTCCACCAGGACGCGTCGCTGGAGAGATACCAGGGCAGGCCATAGGTGCCCTCGACGCCGGGGTACTGGCTGTAGGCGTCCCAGGCGCCCGCGTTGTAGGCCGTCTTCAGGTCGGGGTCGGCGGTGTCGAGGTCGACGAGCTTCCCGGCGGCGACCAGCGGATAGGCGATGTCGGGCGGCAGGTTGAGCACGTCCGGAAGGGTGTCGGCGTTCGCCTGGCTCAGGATCTTCTCCTGGTACCCGTCGCCGGGCTGGTCGAGCCACTCGACGGTGACATCCGGGTGCTCCTCCTCGAAGGCCGCGATGAGGTCTTCGAAGTAGGGGGTGAACTTCTCGTTCTTCAGCGACCAGGTCTGGAACTGGATGGTTCCGCTGAGCTCGCCGGAGGTGTCGATGGGGCCGGCGCCGTCGGACGCGGCACCGCCTCCGGTGCAGCTCACGAGCGCCAGGGCGCCGATCGTGAAGGTTGCCAGAGCGACAATGCGTGCGGGAACTTTCATCGTGCTTCTTCCTCGAGGCGGGCGATTCGGCGTGGTCCGACGAAGGGACTACAGCGCTTTAGCAGATGAAACCATCGGATTCCGTCGGTGTCAAGGTGTGCCCTGTCGACGGCGATGCTCAAGCGTTATAGTGGTGCGACATGTCCTCGCGGGAGGGCACGGTCCGAAAGGTGCACACATGACGCAGCGCGGCGCTCTCGACGCCCCTCTCCGCTTCGGGGCGAACTACACGCCGTCGAAGGACTGGATGCACTCCTGGCTCGACTTCACCCCGGACGACGTGCGTCGCGACTTCGCGGCCCTGGCCGCGCTCGGCCTCGACCACGTGCGCGTGTTCCCGCTCTGGACCGTCCTGCAGCCGAACCGCACCCTCATCCGCTCGAAGGCGATCGATGACGTGCGCACCATGGTCGATATCGCCGCCGAGTTCGGGATGGACGCGAGCGTCGATGTGATCCAGGGGCACCTGTCGAGCTTCGACTTCGTGCCCTCCTGGCTGTACACCTGGCACGACCGGAACATGTTCACCGATCCGACGGCGCTCGACGGTCAGGCGCAGCTCGTGGAGCGGCTCGCCGGCGCCCTGCGGGACGCGCCGAACTTCCTCGGGCTCACCCTCGGCAACGAGACGAACCAGTTCTCCGCGCACACCCACCCCTCGCCGTGGCCGGTCACGACCGACGAGGCGGGCGGCTGGATCGAGGCCCTGCTCGCGGCGGCGGAACGAGGCGCCCCAGGGCTGCCGCACGTGCACAGCGAGTACGACGCGGTCTGGTACATGGACGATCACGGATTCACGCCGGCGCACGCCTCACGGCTCGGCGCGATGACGACCATCCACTCCTGGATCTTCAACGGCACCGCCCAGCGCTACGGAGGTCGCTCGATTGCGGCCGACCGTCATGCGGAGTACCTCATCGAGCTCTCCCGCGCCTTCGCGACGGATCCCGCCCGGCCCATCTGGCTGCAGGAGGTGGGTGCCCCCTCGAACTGCCTCGACGAGGCCGAGATGCCCGGCTTCCTCGAGGCCACCGTGCGCTCCGCCCTCCGCACCGAGAATCTCTGGGGCGTGACCTGGTGGTGTTCGCACGACGTGAGCCGGGAGCTCGCCGACTTCCCGGAGCTGGAGTACTCCCTCGGGCTGATCGACCAGGAGGGGGCGGCGAAGCCCCTCGGCCGCCGGTTCGCGGAGCTCATCCCCGAGCTGCGCACCCGCACCGCGGCTCCGGCTCGTCCGACGGCGATCGTCGTGGACGTCGACGAGCAGGAGGTGCCGGTGAGTCGAGCCGCCCTGAGCCCTGGCGGCGCCGTCTTCCAGGCCTGGGTCGACGCGTGCACCGCGGGCGACGACCCCGCTCTGGTGACCTCCCGCACCGCACAGGACCCCGCGGCGCTGGAGGCACGCGGCATCCGCCGTCTCATCCAGCCCGTCCCGTCCGCGTCCGACGTGACGCGCTACGCCTCCGTCAACACCGTCGTCTGAGTCTCTCCCCGTCTGAGTCGCCGAGACCCCGGGTTGTCGTCGAAACCCCGGGTACGTGCGTCGAGAGCCCGGGGTGTGAACGGGGAGGCGGGGGCTCAGCGGGGCGGAGGTGCCGTGCTCTCGCGAGCGGTGAGCACCGGGGTCGGGCCCTGGACGCTCGGCAGCGTGGTGCCGGCCTCGATCTGCTGCAGCAGGAGCGTGGCCGCCTGCTCGCCGAGCTCGAACGTGTCGCGGGTCATCGCGGTGATGGACGGATTGATGAGTCCTGCGATGACGGAGTCGTCGAACGACGCGAGGGAGACGTCGCGGGGAACCGCCCGGCCCATCTCCTGCGCCACGCGGAGGCCGGCGACGGCCATCACGTCGTTGTCGTAGACGATCGCGGTCGGGCGCAGCCGGCCGGAGAGCAGCGCGCGCGTCACGGCGGAGGCGCGGGCGGGAGAGAAGTCGGTCGTGATGACCTCGCCGGCGACCCCGTCCGCAGCCATCCGCTCCAGCACCTCGGCGCGCAGGCGGGTGTGCTCCAGCTCCGCCGGACCGGCGACGTAGGCGATGCGCGTGTGACCGAGGGCGGCGAGGTAGGAGAACAGGGTCTCCGCGACGGTGTCGTCGCCGATCCACACGCTGGGCACCGCGCCGTCCGGGGAGGGCTTCGAGCCGATCATCACGGCGCGCGCATCCAGGGCGGTGATGCGCGCGCCGCGGGGGTCGTCGTCGCGCGGGTCGATGAGGATGATGCCGTCGACCTGGTTGGACGAGCGCCACTGCCGGTGCACCTCCATCTCCTCGTCGATGTCGGCGACGAGGCGGAGCTGCAGCCCGACCTTGCTCTCGGAGAGCCGGGACTCGATGCCGGCGATGAGGTCGGTGAAGAAGGCCTCGGAGCCGAGGGAGCGCGCCGGGCGGGCGAGGGCGAATCCGACCGCGTTGGCCCGGGCGCCGACGAGGGCGCGCGCGGCGGAACTCGGCTGCCAGTGGTGCTCCTCGATGATCGAGAGGATGCGCTGCCGCGTCTCCTCGCTCACGCCGGGGCGGCCGTTCAGGGCGAACGAGACGGCGCCGGGGGAGACGCCGGCCAGGCGCGCGATATCCGCGATCGTCACGCGTTTCCCCGGGGCCATAGGCATCACCCTACTTGATCGGTTTAGCCTCTCGAAAGCAGGGGAGAACGTGCCGTAGACTCCCGTGCTAGATCGTTTTAGTAACAACACGCATCGAAGCCCATTCCTCACCGTCGAGCCCGGAGAACCCCACCATGCATGACGACACCTCGCTCACCGTCGGCCGCGTCAAGCGGGTCCTCGAAGAGCGCATCCGCCCGGCGATCCACTCGGCCGCGGTCCCCCTTACGGTCGAGGCGCATCAGCTCCCGGGAGAGCCCATCGCCCCGGCGGAGGGGCTGGCGCTCTCGTTCGCCCCGGCCGCGGTCGGCGAGCTGTGGGGCCCGGCTTGGGGGACGACGTGGTTCAAGCTCACCGGTCGGGTGCCCGCGGAATGGGCCGGCCGCCGGGTGGAGGCGCTGATCGACCTGGGCTTCGACGTGAACATGACGGGCTTCCAGTGCGAGGCTCTCGCCTACCGCCCCGACGGCACGCCGATCAAGAGCATCAACCCGCGCAACCAGTGGGTGCCGATCGTGGAGACGGCGGAGGGCGATGAGCCCGTCGAGCTCTACCTGGAGGGCGCCTCCAACCCCGTCCTCCTCGATTACCACCCCTTCCTGCCGACGCAGGAGGGCGACATCCTCACCTCCTCGAAGGAGCCGCTGTACCGGCTGCGGCGCCTCGACCTCGCGGTGTTCGAGCCGGAGGTGTTCGACCTCTCCCTCGACCTCGAGGTGCTGTTCGAGCTGCAGGCGGAGCTCCCCGCGACGTCGCCGCGCCGCATGCGCATCCTGCAGGCGATGGACGACGCGCTCGACGTACTCGACCTGCAGCGCATCGTGGAGACCGCGGGTGACGCGCGGGCGCGGCTCGCCGACGTCCTCGCCGCACCGGCCGAGGCGAGTGCGCACCGCATCTCCGCGGTGGGGCACGCCCACATCGACTCCGCCTGGCTGTGGCCGGTGCGCGAGACGATCCGCAAGGTCGCCCGCACCACCTCGTCCATGACCACGCTCATCGACGAGCAGCCCGAGTTCCAGTACGGCATGTCCAGCGCGCAGCAGTATGCCTGGGTCAAGGAGCACCGCCCCGAAGTGTGGGAGCGGGTCAAGGCCGCCGTCGCTGCCGGACGCTTCCTGCCCCTGGGTGGCATGTGGGTGGAGTCCGACACCGTGATGCCGACGGGGGAGTCGCTCGTGCGGCAGTTCTCGCACGGGCAGCGGTTCTTCGAGCGGGAGTTCGGTATCCGGTCGAAGGGCGTGTGGCTGCCGGACAGCTTCGGCTACTCGCCGGCCCTGCCGCAGCTCATGCGCCGTGCCGGGTTCGAGTGGTTCTTCACGCAGAAGATCTCCTGGAACCAGCAGAACGTCTTTCCGCACCACTCCTTCCTCTGGGAGGGCATCGACGGCTCGCAGGTGTTCACGCACTTCCCGTCGATGGACACCTACAACTCGCAGCTGAGCGGCATGGAGGTCGCGAAGGCCTCTCGACAGTTCAAGGAGAACCGTCTCAGCTCGCGGTCGATCGCCCCGGTCGGCTGGGGTGACGGCGGCGGCGGCACGACGCGCGAGATGACGGGCAAGGCCGAGCGGCTGCGCGACCTCGAGGGCAGCGCGCAGGTGGTGTGGGAGCACCCGGACGTGTTCTTCGACGCCGCCAAGGCTGAGCTGCCGAACCCCGCCGTGTGGGTCGGCGAGCTCTACCTCGAACTGCACCGCGGCACGCTCACCAGCCAGCACGCCACCAAGGCGCTGCACCGCTGGGCGGAGCACGCGCTGGTGGAGGCCGAGCTGTGGGCCGCGACCGATGCCGTGCGCACCGGCGCCGCGTACCCGCAGGCGGAGCTCGACCGGCTCTGGCAGGCCGTGCTGCTGCACGAGTTCCATGACATCCTGCCCGGCACCTCGATCGCGTGGGTGCACCGCGAGGCCGTCGCCGTGCTGTCCGATGTGCTGTCGGATGCGCGCGACATCGCCGACGCGGCACGTCGCTCTCTGGCAGGCGAGGGGGACCGCGAGCTGCGGTTCGAGCCGACCTCGGTGGGTCGGGGGCGCGCACTCGGCGCCTCGTTCGTGGGGGAGTCGACGGTCGCACCCGTGACGCTCGTCGAGGAGGCCGATGGCTGGCGGATCGAGAACGAGCTCGTGTCGGTGCTCGTCTCGGGCGAGGGCCTGATCGTCTCCGCCGTCGACAAGCCCACGGGGCGGGAGACGGTCGCGCCCGGCAGGGCCGCGAACCTGTTCCAGCTGCACCAGGACTTCCCGAACATGTGGGACGCGTGGGACATCGACCGCTACTACCGCAACAGCGTCGACGACCTCACGGCGGTGTCGTCCATCGAGGCATCACTCGTGAACGGTGTCGCGCAGATCGTCGTCGTGCGTCCGTTCTCGGAGTCGACCATCACGCAGACGATCCTCCTCGCTCCCGACTCGCGCACGGTGCTGCTGCGCAACGAGGTCGACTGGCACGAGACCGAGAAGCTGCTCAAGCTCGCGTTCCCGCTCGACATCCAGGCGTCGCATACCGAAGCCGAGACGCAGTTCGGCTACCAGGCGCGCGTCACCCACACGAACACGAGCTGGGAGGCGGCGAAGTTCGAGACCTCGATGCACCGCTTCGTGCTGGTGCGCGAGCAGGACTTCGGTGCGGCCCTCGTGAACGACTCGATCTACGGGTACGACACGACGCGCGAGGTCGGCGAGGACGGGGTCACCACGACCGTGCGGCTCTCCCTTCTGCGGGCGCCGCGCTTCCCCGACCCGGACACGGACCACGGGCTCCATGAGATCGAGGTCGGCTTCGTGATCGGTGCCGACGCCGCGATCGCGACCGCCGAGGGCATCCGCCTCAACAGCACGCCCACGGTGATCCGTGGGGCGCGCGAGGTCGAGCCGCTGGTGGAGGTGTCGGGCGAGGGGATCGTCGTCTCCGCCGTGAAGCTCGCCGACGACGGCTCCAGTGATGTCATCGTTCGTGTGTATGAGGCGCTCGGGCGTCGGGCGGTCGGCGAGCTCTCCGTCGGCTTCGAGCACCGCGAGGTGCGCGAGGTGAGCCTGATCGAGGACGAGATCGAGGCGCCCCGCCTCGGCGGCGGGCTCCACCTCCGCCCCTTCGAGGTGCGCACCCTCCGCATCGCACGCTGAGCCCCCGGCCTCCCCGCGCCGGGCTCTCCGTGCCGGATCAGAAACGCGCTTCCCCGCCCTTCGGGAGGCGCGTTTCTCATCCCGCCGGGCGGGATCGCTCTCAGGCGGGCGGGAGGCGGAGGACGTCGGGCGACTCGCCGCTGGTCAGGTCGTCGGCGATGCGGAGGCTGCGGGCCAGTTCGTCGAGCGCGCCGATGAGCGTGCCGAAGCGTTCGCGGTCGCTGCAGACGGCCGTCAGGGTCACCAGGTGCGTACCGGTGTCCCACGTGTAGGTCGCGAAGGGCGGTGCCGAAGGCGAGGGCGGGGTCGGGACCACGAGCTTCTCGCCGACGCCGAGCCGGGTGGGGAAGGAGGTCGTGTCGTCGTACTCCATCGGCATCGACGCGCGGGCGATCCGGATGTCAGGAGTGAGCGCCTGCACGGTCGCCATCGCCACGACGAGGTCCGGCTCCGCCTTCCACGTCCACGCGAGGACCCGGCCGTCGGCCTTCTTCATGAGCATCGGCGCGGCCTGGCTCATCGCCCAGGCTCCGAACCGCGAACCGGGGCGCTCCGTCGCGCCGACCGCGGCGTTCACCTGGCCGAGCAGCATCCGGATCGCGGCCTTGCGATGCCGGCGTCCCCTCCACCCGAGCGAGTCCGTCACGGGGATCCACAGCTGGGGGTCGGCGTCGGCGTGCAGTCGCATGGCTTCACGGTATCGGCCGAGGCTGAAGGATGCCGGTATGGCTCGGCGTCGGGGACAGGGCCCTCGGGTAGAGTTGCCACCGCCCGACCAGGGCTTCTCCTTGGCCGCCACCCCGTTAGGCATCTCTGTGACCTCCTCCGACGATCCGATCGATGCGTCGCGCGACGCCACCGCCGTACAGCCCCGTCCGCTGAAGATCCTCCTTGGCTGCGACACGTTCGCCCCCGACATCAACGGCGCCGCCCGCTTCGCCGAGCGTCTCGCCGCCGGACTCGTGCAGCGCGGACACGAGGTGCACGTGGTCGCCCCCAACCAGGCCTACCGTCGCACCGCGCCCCGCACCGAGGTCATCGAGGGGGAGCCGATGACGCTCCACCGTCTGCCCTCCGTGCGGTGGGCCCCGCACGACTGGCTGCGCTTCGTGTGGCCGTGGCGCTCCAAGCACTACGCCCGGAAGGTGCTCGACGCCGTGCAGCCCGACGTCGTGCACATCCAGTCCCACATCGTCATCGGACGCGGACTCGCGCGCATCGCGAAGCAGCGCGGCATCCCGGTCATCGCGACGAACCACGTCATGGCCGAGAACATCCTCGATCACACGACCATGCCGAAGTTCGTCGACGACCTGGTGCTCAAGCTCGCCTGGGCCGACGCGAAGCGCACCTTCGACCTGACGCGGGCGATCACCACGCCCACGCGTCGGGCCGCCGACTTCCTGGAGAAGACGGTCGAGGTGCGCGGCGTCATCCCGGTGAGCTGCGGCATCGACCGCTCCCAGTACACCCCGGTCATCGCCCCGCGCGAGGAGAACCGGCTCGTGTTCGTGGGCCGGCTGACGGCGGAGAAGCAGGTCGAAGTCATCCTCAAGGCGATGACGAAGCTCGACCCGGCGCTGAACACGACGTTCGACATCGTCGGTGGCGGAGACCAGCGCAAGCAGCTCGAGCACCTGACGGCACAGCTCGGGCTGTCGGACCGGGTCACCTTCCACGGCCGGACCACCGACGAGGAGCTGCGGGCGCTCCTGTCGCGTGCGAGCCTCTTCGTCATCGCGTCGATCGCCGAGCTGCAGTCCATCGCGACGATGGAGGCCATGGCATCGGCGCTGCCGATCGTCGCCGCGGACGCCGTCGCCCTGCCGCACCTCGTGCACGACGGCGAGAACGGCCACCTGTTCACGCCGGGAGACGTCGACGACCTCGCCGCGAAGCTCACGGCCGTCCTGACCGCCTCCCCCGGCGAGTACGAGCGGATGCAGAAGGCGTCCCTCGACGGCG
The DNA here is from genome assembly GCF_002478345.1 of Microbacterium sp. UBA7513. Classification (NCBI taxonomy): domain Bacteria; kingdom Bacillati; phylum Actinomycetota; class Actinomycetes; order Micrococcales; family Microbacteriaceae; genus Microbacterium; species Microbacterium sp. UBA7513. Next base: position 67,960 of record NZ_DLNJ01000004.1, on the reverse strand, counting down.
TGGCCATCCACGATATCAACCGCACGCTCGACACCTTCGAGGCGCTGTACCGCGACGAGCCGCTGCCCGAGTGACGCGGATGCACGTCGTCTTCTTCGCCGATCAGCACCTCGACTCCCTCGGCGGGGCGCAGGTGTCGATGCGGCTGCAGCGGACGTTCCTGGAGCGTGCAGGGCACACCGTGACGGTCGTCGCGCCCCGCATGCACGCGCGGCCGGATGCTGCTGCACCGTCGGAGGGGAACGTCGACCTCCCGTCGCTGCCGATCACCCTCGACCGGGAGTACGCGATGACCTGGCCGGGGCGGGCGACCGATCGGACTCTCGACCGCGCCATGGCGCATCGCCCGCCCGTCGACCTCGTGCACGTGCAGGCCGACTTCTGGGGCGCCTTCATCGGGCACCGTTTCGCCACCCGCCACGGGATCCCGGTCGTGCACACGATGCACAACCGCGTCGATGTCGGGCTCGCCGCGGTGACCCCGCTGCACCGCCCCGTGCTCGCCGTGCTCAACCTGTGGCGCCGCGCCGCCCTCCGCGGCATCGGTGTGCCGGTCGGTGGCAGCGACGGGTGGTCGTACCTCCGCGGACTCGCGGCGGGCGCCGCCGCCGTCACGGCCCCGTCCGGGCACTTCGCGCGACGCCTGGAGCAGAACGGCGTTGCCCGCGTCGTCGACGTCGTGTGGAACGGCATCGACGATGACGTCCGTGCGCAGACCCTCGCGGCGGCCCCCATCGAACGGGCACCGGGGCGCCCGCGCTTCGTCTGGCTCGGGCGGATGAGTCCGGAGAAGCGCCTGCTCCCGTTCCTCCAGGCCTGGGTGGACGCGGGCATCGATGCAGAGCTCGAGGTGATCGGCGGCGGTGGGCAGCGCGCCGCGGCCGAACGCATCGTCGCGGGGCGTGCGGACGTGCGGTTCGCCGGTCGGCTCTCCTATGCGCAGACGCTGGAGCGGATCGCCGCCGCCGATGCGCTCGTGCAGACGTCCATCGGGTTCGAGACCCAGGGCATGACGCCGTTCGAGGCGGCCACCCTCGGCACGCCCTCCGTCGTGTGCGACCCCGACATCGCCGCGGAACTCCAGGGCGGGCTCTGGGCGGTGCCGACGACGGACCCGGCCGCCCGCGGGCGAACCGTCGAGGCGCAACGGATCGACGCCCTCGCCGCGACGCTGCGGCAGGCGGCCGCGGACATCGCGGGCGGGACCGCGCCCCAGCCGGTGCCCGCCGTGGCGGACGCCTTCCGGCAGTCGTCGCGGACGGCCGCCATGATCGAGGTCTACGAGCGGGTGCTCCCGCGATCCTGAGCGGTCAGAGGAACCCGTAGAAGGTCGACGAGAGCCAGCTCAGCACGATCGTCAGCAGGCCGGCGCCGGAGATGCCGACGGCGATCCCGGCGAGCAGCCGCGGCCCCGGTCGGCGTGCCGCGATGAGGCCGAGCACGAGCGCCGCCCCGTAGCCGAGGAACGTGAGGATGCCCGATGCCCCTTCGATCAGGCCGATGATGCTGTAGGTCCGGTCCGACATGTAGACGAACGGCCGCGCGAGGATCAGGAACACGTCGATCGCGAGGGTCACCAGTGCGACGATGAGCGCGGCGCGCCCGAGGCCGGTGGCGGACGCGCGTGGGGCCGGGGTGCCGTAGGGCGGGATGCCGGCGGATCCGGGCACGAATCCGGGTGCGGTCGGTGACGGCTGCGGGGCCGCCGTGGGGAAGGTCTGCGGGGGCGCGGTCGGGAACATGTGGCCGCCGCCGGGAGCGGGGGCGTACGGTGCCCCCGGGGCGGGGGCCTGGGCGCCGGGGTACTGCGGCTCCGCCGGGAGCGACGGAAGGGTCGGGGCGGCCGGGTCGCCGGCGCCGTCGCGCGAGGGGTGTCCGGGCTGCTGCGGGTCGCTCATGACCCGAGCGTAGCCCTCCTCCCGGACAGTCGGGAGGTCAGCGGTAGAGGTGGCCGGGGTCGGCCTGCGACAGGGCGTCCTGTCCGGCGACGCGGCTCCAGTCGGTGGGGGCGCGACGATAGCCGTCCCGCCGCAGTTCGACGAACGTGGCGACGAGCGCCCAGATGGCGAGGGCGAGGAGGAGGATGAGGAGTAGCATGGCAGAAAAGCTACGCTCGATGCGATGCTGCCACGAGTGGCGGTTCGGGCACCGTGCGTAGGAAAACTGCCATCCCGGGAGCTGTGATGAAGACCGTCGCGTGCGTGGTGCAGGACGGCTTCGCGCCGTTCGAGTTCGGGGTCGCCTGCGAGGCGTTCGGCCTCGACCGGTCGGCCGACGGCGTGCCGAACTTCGACTTCCGCATCGTCGCGCCGCGGCCCGGGGTCGTGCGCTCCAAGATCGGCTTCTCCATCAACGTGGAGCATGATCTGTCGTTCGCCGCGGACGCCGATCTCGTCGTGTTCTGCCCGGTGCCGCGCGAGGTCTGGGGCGACATCGATCCGCTCCTCGTCGAGGTCGCGCGTGCGGCCGTCGAGCGCGGCGCCTGGGTCATGAGCGTGTGCAGCGGGTCGTTCATCCTCGCCGCGGCCGGAGTGCTGGACGGGCGGCGGGCGACGACGCACTGGATGTACGCGCACACGATGGCCGACATGTACCCCGCCGTCGACATCGATCCGGACGTGCTCTTCGTCCAGGACGGCCGCATCATCACGAGTGCGGGCACCGCCGCCGGCATCGACGCCTGCCTGCACCTGCTGCGACAGGAGCTCGGGGCGGAGATCACCAACCGGATCGCGCGTCGGATGGTCGTGCCGCCGCAGCGGGACGGGGGTCAGGCGCAGTTCATCGATCGCCCCATCCCGGTCGCGCCCACGGATTCGCTCGCCGTGGTGGCCGACTGGGCGGTGGAGAACCTCCGCGAAGACCTGACGGTCGACCAGCTCGCGGCGCGGGCGCTCATGTCGCCGCGGACCTTCGCGCGCCGCTTCAAGGCCGAGTACGGGGCGACCCCCGCCGCGTGGCTCGGTCGGCAGCGGATCATCAGGGCCCAGCGTCTCCTCGAGCGCACCGATCTTCCGCTCGAACACATCGCGACGGACTGCGGCTTCGGTTCCGCGGCCGTCCTCCGGCAGAACTTCGCCCGCGTGCTGGGTGTGACCCCCACCGCCTACCGCGCCCGCTTCTCCTGCGCCGACGCCCTCCCCGCCGCCTGACCCCCTCCCTCCTTCAGCCGTGCGGGATCATTTTCGTGCCCCGTTCCCACGCATCCGGGCCCCTTTCCGTCCCGCCACGATTCCGCCACCGTCCCCCGCTGTCATGCGGGATCGAAAACGCGCGCGAGCGCGCCGCGTCCGGAGCGTTTACCGTCCCACATCGGCCCGAACGGTCCCGCCGCAGGCCGCGGCATTCTGGTCCCAGCCGCGCCGCGCGGGGATCGCACCGCACGTCCGCAGGGTGCTCGTCGAACCGAGGGCGTGGGCGCCCGCATCGGTGCGGGATCAGAAAGGCCCCGCGGGATGGGCGGCCGGGTGCGTTTTCGATCCTGCGCGGGATGCGGCGGGGCGGGCGGGATCAGAAAGGGACCGCA
>NZ_DLNJ01000004.1:0-64222 GCF_002478345.1 Microbacterium sp. UBA7513 | reverse complement strand
GGGGGGGGGGGGGGGGGAGCGGTTTTGATCCCGCGGCGCGAGGGGCGGAGGGGTGGAGGGGGAGAAGGGGGAGAAGGGGGAGACAGAGGGGGACAGTGCCAGTGGGCGGGGGAGGGGAGGGTGACGTCGCGGACGTCGACCCCGGCGGGCGTGACCGTGGCGACCGCGTAGAGGAGGGACTGCGTCGGGTAGCCGTGCGGGCGGTTGTCGCGGATGATGGCGCGGTCGTCTTCCGGGGGCAGGGCCGCTGAGGATCCGAGGAGCGCGGTCCACTCGGCCGCCCAGTCCGCGCTCGCCGCGGCGGGCCCGAGCGCCCGGAACTCCGGGAGCCACGCGGCGATGCGCGGGGTCTCCTCGTCGTCGAGGTCGTCGTGGGCGATCATGTGCGTCCCGGGCTCGATCGGGGTCTCCCGCAGCTCGGCACCGTCCCACGAGAGCACTCGCGCGCCCTCCGGACCGACCTCGAGCAGATTGAAGCCGTGCATCGGCGGCACGCCCTGCGGAGAGCGACCGGTGACCGCGGCGAGCGGAAGGGTGCCGCGGGAGACGGCCGCGGTCGCGGAGAGGTCCTGCACGTCGGCGCGGTTGAGGAGCACGGCGAGGCGTCGTTCGGCGGGGTTCACGGCGAGCCAGGCCCCACCGGCGCGGCGGTCGCGGATGCCGATCACCCCCGGATGCTCCTCGGGCCACCACTCGCCCAGGGCGTCCCACTCCCGGGCCGGGTCCTCGTCGCGGACGGCCAGCAGCCGCGCGGATCCCGCAGCCTCGACATCGATCACCACCGTGCACACGCCTCCGAGTCTAGGTCGAGGTCGGCCGAGGCGGCCGAGGTCGGATCGGTGCGCGACGACCCGGGCGTCCGCACCCTGGGGCAGAATCGAGGCGTGAACATCGTCGTCGGAGTCACGGGCGGCATCGCCGCGTACAAGACGGTGCACCTCGTGCGCCTGCTCATCAAGGCCGGTCACGACGTGACCGTCGTGCCCACGGAGGATGCGCTGCGCTTCGTGGGCAAGCCGACCTGGGAGGCGCTGAGCCGGCGCCCGGTGACGACGAGCGTGCATGAGGACGTCGCCCGCGTCCGGCACGTGGCCCTGGGGCAGGGGGCCGACCTCGTCGTGATCGCCCCGGCCACGGCGAACTCCCTCGCGAAGATGGCCGCGGGCCTGGCCGACGATCTCCTCGGCACGACGCTGCTCGCGACCGAGGCTCCGGTGCTCGTCGCGCCCGCGATGCACGCGGAGATGTGGCGGAACCCGGCCACGCAGGCGAACATGGCGACGCTCCGGGAGCGGGGCGTGCACGTGGTCGGACCGGCCGACGGCGAGCTGGCCGGCGGCGACAGCGGCCCCGGTCGCATGGTCGAGCCGGAGGAGATCCTCGCCGCCGCCCAGGCGCTGATCACGCCGGGCGACCTCGGAGGCGTGCGGGTCGTCGTCTCGGCGGGTGGGACGAGGGAACCCATCGATCCGGTGCGCTTCCTCGGCAACCGGAGCAGCGGCCGCCAGGGAGTCGCGCTCGCGGCGGAGGCGGCGGCGCGCGGCGCGGAGGTGGCGCTCGTCGCGGCGAACGTCTCCGGGAACGTGCTCGCGGAGGCCCGCCACCCGCACATCCGGATCGTCCGGGTCGGCACGGCAGCCGAGCTGTCCGGGGCGATGAAGGAGGAGTCCGCGGCGGCCGACGTCGTGCTGATGGCGGCGGCGGTGGCCGACTATCGACCGGTCGAGGTCTCCGCCCGCAAGCTCACCAAGGACCGCGGCGGCGTCGGCACGATCGAACTCGTCGAGAACGAGGACATCGTCGCCGCGCTCGTGGACTCCCGACGGGAAGGGCAGCTCATCGTCGCGTTCGCGGCGGAGACCCCGGAGGACGAGGCCGAGCTGCTCGCCCGCGCACGCGGCAAGCAGGAGCGCAAGGGGGTCGACCTCCTGGTGGTGAACGAGGTCGGCTGGGAGCAGGGGTTCGAACGCGGCGAGAACGCCGTGCACATCCTCGGTCGCGGAGGAGCCCTGGCACGGAGCGCGGCCGGGACCAAGCGTGAGGTGGCGGCGGCCGTCTGGGACGAGGTCGCCCGCGAGAGGTGAGAGGTGGTGGAGCCGCGCACCGCCGAATGCTAAACTTGAGTCAACCAAACTCAACTTTCAGAAGGAGCATCTCCAGGAGGAGCGCATGACCACCCCGCAGACCGGATCCCCGAACCAGGAACAGCAGTCCGCCCTCGAGCAGTTCGGCATCAACCTGACCGACCGCGCCCGGGAGGGCAAGCTCGACCCCGTCATCGGACGAGACAGTGAGATCCGGCGCGTCAGCCAGGTGCTCACCCGCCGCACCAAGAACAACCCGGTGCTGATCGGTGAGCCCGGCGTCGGCAAGACCGCGGTGGTCGAAGGCCTCGCGCAGCGCATCGTCGCGGGCGACGTCGCCGAGTCCCTCAAGGACAAGGAGCTCGTCTCGCTCGACATCTCCGCGCTCGTCGCGGGTGCGATGTACCGCGGCCAGTTCGAGGAGCGTCTGAAGCAGGTGCTCAAGGAGATCACCGAGTCGGACGGCCAGGTCATCACGTTCATCGACGAGCTGCACGTGCTCATGGGCGCAGGCGGAGGCGAGGGGTCTGTCGCGGCCTCGAACATGCTCAAGCCGATGCTGGCGCGCGGCGAGCTGCGGCTCATCGGCGCCACCACGCTCAACGAGTACCGCGAGTTCATCGAGAAGGACGCCGCCCTCGAGCGGCGCTTCCAGCAGGTGTACGTCGGCGAGCCGACGGTCGAGGACACGATCGCGATCCTCCGCGGGCTCAAGGGGCGGTACGAGGCGCACCACGGGGTGACCATCTCCGACAGCGCGCTCGTGGCCGCGGCCTCGCTCTCCAACCGCTATCTGCCCGCGCGGCAGCTTCCGGACAAGGCCATCGACCTGATCGACGAGTCGATGTCGCGCCTGAAGATGGAGATCGACTCCTCTCCCGTCGAGATCGACCAGCTCAAGCGTCAGGTCGACCGGCTGAAGCTGGAGGAGCTCGCGCTCAAGCGGGAGAAGGACGCCGCGTCCAAGGAGCGCCTCGGCACCCTCCGCGAGCACCTCGTCGAGCTCGAGAAGGAGCTCGCCGGACTCGAGGCCCGATGGGCGCGGGAGCGACAGGGCCTGAACCGGGTCGGGGAGCTGAAGAAGCAGCTCGACGACGCGATCACCCAGCGTGACCTCGCCATGCGCAACGCCGACTACACGAAGGCGTCGAAGCTCGAGTACGAGACGATCAAGCGCCTGGAGCGCGACATCGCCGAAGCCGAGCAGGCCGAGGCCACCGCCTCGAGCGAACCGCGCATGGTGAACGAGCAGGTCACCGAGGAGGACATCGCGGCCGTGATCGCGGCCTGGACCGGCATCCCGGTCGGGCGGCTGCTGCAGGGGGAGAGCGAGAAGCTGCTCCACCTGGAGAACGAGCTCGGCAAGCGACTCATCGGCCAGAAGGACGCCGTCAAGGCGGTGTCCGACGCGGTGCGCCGCTCGCGCGCGGGGATCAGCGATCCCGGTCGGCCGACCGGATCGTTCCTGTTCCTCGGACCGACCGGTGTCGGCAAGACCGAGCTGGCCAAGGCGCTCGCGCAGTTCCTCTTCGACGACGAGCACGCCATGGTGCGCATCGACATGTCGGAGTACGGCGAGAAGCACTCCGTCTCGCGGCTCGTCGGCGCCCCTCCCGGGTACGTCGGCTACGAGCAGGGCGGTCAGCTCACCGAGGCCGTGCGCCGGCGTCCGTACAGCGTGATCCTGCTCGACGAGGTCGAGAAGGCGCACCCCGAGGTGTTCGACGTGCTGCTGCAGGTGCTCGACGACGGGCGGCTGACCGACGGACAGGGGCGCACGGTCGACTTCTCGAACGTGATCCTCATCCTGACCTCCAACCTGGGCTCGCCGATCCTCATCGACCCCGTGCTCTCCGTGGAGGAGAAGCGGGAGCAGGTGATGGCGCTCGTGCGCCAGGCGTTCCGGCCGGAGTTCCTGAACCGTCTCGACGACATCGTGATGTTCCAGGCCCTCACCGAAGACGACCTCGCGCAGATCGTGGAGCTGTCGGTCGATCAGCTGCACGACCGGCTGCGCGACCGTCGGCTCACGCTCGCGGTCACTCCCGGGGCGCGGTCGTGGCTGGCCGAGCGCGGGTACGACCCGGTGTTCGGCGCCCGCCCGCTGCGTCGCCTCATCCAGACCGAGGTGCAGAACAAGCTGGCGACCGCCCTCCTCTCGGGCGGCGTGCACGACGGTGACACCGTCCGCGTGGACGTGGCTGCCGACGGCACGGGCCTCGTGCTCACCGCGACCACCCCGGAGCCGGAGCCCGAGGACGAGGACGACGTGATCGAGGCCGAGCTGCTCGACGACTGATCGGGATCGGGAGACGACGAAAGGCCCGGTAGGCGTGACGCCTGCCGGGCCTTTCGCGTGTCGATGCTCAGGCGCTGAGGACGACCGTCTCCGCGATCGGACGGCGCACGCGCGGGGCGACCTCGCGCTCCTGCAGCACCTCCGGCAGAGCCTCGATGTCGCCGAACTCGCCGACGGCGATGACGGTGGCGGGGGTGAAACGGGCGTCCAGGTCGGCGAACTCGCGGACGACCTCGGGGTCGAAGCCGCTCATCTGGTGCACGACGAGGCCGTCGTGGTGGGCCTGCACGGAGAAGTGCGCCACGGCCTGGCCGAGGTCGTAGAACGCGTGGCTGATCGGCGTGCCGTCGGCGGTCGCGGTCTCGGCGATCGCGACGACGAGGACGGCCGCGTTGCCGGCCCAGGCCTGGTTGAAGCCCATCAGCGCGTCGACGATCTGGGCGTGCAGGGCAGTGCCGCGGCGGGCGACGATGAAGCGCCAGGGCTGGATGTTGTTGGCGGAGGGGCTCCAGCGTGCGGCCTCGAGGGCGGTGGCGAGCTTGGCCTCGTCGATCGGGTGCTGCGCGTCGTATGCGCGGGGGCTCCAGCGGCCGGCGAGGACGTCGAGGACGGGGTGCTCGGTCGGGGCGGTGCGGTCGATGACGGGAGTGCTCACGGAAGTGCCTTTCGGACGGGGTGGGGGGGTCGGACACCGTCGTCCGCGTACACGGGGGATGAACCGATGCATGTGCATGCATATTCCCGGAGATCCGAGCGGCGTCAGTCCAGGAGGTTGCGGGAGGCGGCGTCGGCGAGCGCGGCGCGGACGGCGCGGATCGACGGGGCGTCCGCGGAGACCCGCCGCGCGGAGGAGAAGATCTCCCGGCGCGGTTCCTGCGGCAGTGGTGCCAGGTCGACCGTCGGGGTGTCGCCCGCCCACACGAGCTCGGGGAGCAGCCCGACCGCGAGTCCCGCGTGGATGAGCCGGATGTGCGCGGTGAGGTCGGCCAGCTCGAAGCGCACGTCGGGCTCGAACCCGGCGGTGCGGCAGAGCTGCTCGGCCCACGCGCGGGAGGCGGTCCCGGCGGGTTCGAGCACCCACGGCTCGGCGCGGGTCGCCCACAGGGCGGCCACGGGATCGGCGGCTTCCGACGCTCCCGGGCGCCGGGCGAGGGCGATGGCGTCATGCGCGAGCACCACGCGGTCGAGATCGGCGTGGATGGGGCGCGTGTGGCCCGGATACTGCTCCGCGAGGATGAGGTCGTAGTCGCGGCTGGAGACGCCGACCAGGCCGGACTCCGGGTCGCGCTCGGTCACCTCGACGCGCAGGGCGGGGTGGCGCTCGCCGAGGGCTGCGAGGGCGCGGGGTAGCAGGGAGTGCGCGGTGGACTGGAACACCGCGAGGCGCACGGTGCCGGTCACCTCGGTGAGCGATTCGGCGACGGCGACCTGGGCGTGCTCGAGCTGATCGAGGATGCCGATGGCCTCGGCGACCAGCACATTCCCCTGCGGCGTGAACTGCACGCCGCGACCGACCCGACGCAGCAGCGGCACCCCGACATCGCGCTCCAGCGCGGCGAGCTGCTGGGACACGGAGGCCTTGCTGTAGGACAGCGCATCGGCCACGGCGGAGAGCGTGCCGCGCCGCGACAGCTCCACCAGCAGACGCAGGCGATGGACATCGAGCACGGCCGTTCCGATCGTTCGGGATGAGTGAACAGAATCCACTCGAATCGGTTGATAGACGGAGCCTACCGAGCGGCTGGACAATGATCCAGCCGCACACGACACCCGGGTGTGCGAGGCCGAGGAAGGTACCCCGCTTCATGACCGTCATCGACGACACCACCCCCCGCACCGAAGAGGTCGCCGCGCTCGTGCAGCGCTGGCTCGCCGAGAGCGAGACCCACCCGGTCGAGCCGGCCGCCCAGCGCCTCTCCGAGGTGCTCAAAGACCCGAACGGTCTGGCCTTCACCGTCGGTTTCGTGGACGGCGTCATGCGTCCGGAGGATCTGCGGGTCGCCGGCCGCAAGCTCGCCGAGCTCTCCGACATCACGCCCACGCTGCTGCCCGGCTATCTCCGGGCCGCCATCAAGGCGGGCGGGTTCTGGGCGCCGAAGCTCCCGAACGTCGTCGTGCCGATCTCGCGGCGCGTGCTGCGGGCCATGGTCGGCCACCTCGTGCTCGACGCCACGCCGTCCAAGCTCGGCCCCGCGATCGCCAAGCTCCGCAAGACCGGCAACCGCCTCAACCTGAACCTCCTCGGCGAGGCCGTGCTCGGCGAGCGCGAGGCGGGACGTCGGCTGCAGGGCACGTACGACTTCCTCGCCCGTCCGGACGTCGACTACGTCTCGATCAAGGTCTCGAGCGTCGTCAGCCAGCTCTCCATGTGGTCGTTCGACGAGGCCGTCGCCGACGTCGTCGAGAAGCTCACCCCGCTGTACCGGCTCGCGGCCAACGCCGAGGCGAAGGGGGCCCGCACCGGGACCCAGAAGTTCATCAACCTCGACATGGAGGAGTACCGCGACCTCGACCTGACGATCGCGGCCTTCACGAGCATCCTCGACCAGCCCGGCCTGGAAGACCTCGAGGCGGGCATCGTGCTGCAGGCGTACCTCCCCGATGCGCTCGGCGCCATGCAGCGTCTCCAGGAGTGGGCCGCCGCTCGTCGTACCAAGGGCGGAGCGCCGATCAAGGTACGCGTGGTCAAGGGCGCGAACCTCGCGATGGAGGAGGTCGACGCGAAGGTGCACGGCTGGCCGCTCGCGACCTACGGCACCAAGCAGGACTCCGACACGAACTACAAGCGCGTGCTCGACTGGGCGATGACCCCCGAGCGGCTCGACGCCGTCCGCATCGGCGTCGCCGGTCACAACCTCTTCGACATCGCCTACACCTGGCTGCTTGCGAAGGCCCGTGGCGTGACCGAGGCCGTGGAGTACGAGATGCTGCTCGGCATGGCGACCGGGCAGGCCGAGGCCGTCCGCAAGGACGTCGGCCGCCTCCTGCTCTACACGCCGGTCGTCAACCCGGCGGAGTTCGACGTCGCGATCGCCTATCTCGTGCGGCGCCTCGAGGAGAACGCGAGCCCCGAGAACTTCATGTCGGCGGTGTTCGAGCTGGCCTCGAACCCGACCCTGCTCACCCGCGAACGGGAGCGCTTCGAGCGCTCTCTCGCCGCGCTCGTCGCCGACCCGTCAGTGCCGGGCCCGAACCGCACGCAGGACCGCACGGCTCCGCGCCCCGAGAACACCACGGACGGCTTCGCGAACGAGCCCGACACCGATCCCGCCCTCGCCGCGAACCGCGCGTGGGGTCGGGAGATCCTGCAGCGTTCGGTGTCCTCCACGCTCGGCCGGGACGCGATCGCCGCGGCCCGCATCGAGACCGACGCCGAGCTGGACGCCGTGTTCGCCGCCGCCACGTCCGCCGCCGGGAGATGGGCGGCGCTCCCCGCCGCCGAGCGCGCCGCCGTCCTGCACCGTGCGGGCGACGAGCTGGCCGCTCGCCGCGGCGAGCTGCTGGAGATCATGGCGCACGAGGCCGGCAAGACCATCGCGGAGGCCGACCCCGAGGTCAGCGAGGCGATCGACTTCGCGCACTACTACGCGGAGCGGGCGAAGGATCTCGAGGCCATCCCCGGCGCCGAGTTCGTGCCGTCGAAGGTGACCGTGGTCACGCCGCCGTGGAACTTCCCCGTGGCGATCCCCGCCGGCGGTGTGCTCGCCGGCCTCGCCTCCGGATCCGGAGTGATCATCAAGCCCGCGAAGCTCACCCAGCGGTGCGGTGCCGTGATGGTCGAGGCGCTGTGGGCCGCGGGCGTCCCGCGCGATCTGCTCGCCCTCGTCGACCTCGCCTCCCGCGACCTCGGCACCCGCCTGGTCGCGAGCCCCCAGGTCGACCGGGTCATCCTCACCGGGGCCTACGAGACCGCGCAGCTCTTCCGCTCCTTCCGCGCCGACCTGCCGCTGCTCGCCGAGACCAGCGGCAAGAACGCCATCATCGTGACGCCGTCGGCCGACCTCGACCTCGCGGCCGCCGACGTCGCCCGCAGCGCGTTCGGCCACGCCGGGCAGAAGTGCTCGGCCGCGTCGCTGGCGATCCTCGTCGGGTCGGTGGCCGACTCGAAGCGCTTCGAGCGGCAGCTCGTCGACGCGGTCACCTCGATGCGCGTCGGGCTTCCCGATGACCCCGCCACGCAGATGGGGCCGATCATCGAGCCCGCGAACGGCAAGCTCCTCACCGCGCTCACCACGCTCGACAAGGGCGAGCGCTGGCTCGTGGAGCCCCGGAAGCTCGACGCCGAGGGGAAGCAGTGGACGCCGGGGGTGAAGACCGGCGTGCGCGAGGGCTCGTACTTCCACCTGACCGAGTTCTTCGGACCCGTGCTCGGCATCATGCACGCGAAGGACCTCGACGAAGCCATCCGGCTGCAGAACGCCGTCGACTACGGCCTCACCGCGGGGCTGCACTCGCTGGACTCCGCCGAGGTCGCCACCTGGCTTGACCGTGTCGAGGCCGGCAACCTGTACGTGAACCGGGGCATCACCGGCGCCATCGTGCAGCGTCAGCCGTTCGGCGGGTGGAAGCGCTCGGCCGTGGGCGCCGGAGCCAAGGCCGGCGGCCCGAACTACCTCTTCGGTCTCGGCGAGTGGCGTGCGGGTGAGCTGCCCGCCGCGGCTCCGGGGGCGGCGGTGACCCCCGCCGTGACCGGGCTGCTGGAGGCGGCTGCTCCCGAGCTCGACCCCGTGGGCATCGAGTGGCTGCACCGCGCCGCGGCCGCCGATGAGCGCGCGTGGATCGACGAGTTCGGCGCCGTGAGCGACAAGTCCGGACTCGGCGTCGAGCGCAACGTGTTCCGGTACCGTCCGGTGGCCGTCGATGTGCGCATCGCCGAGGACGCGCCGTTGGCCGAGGGGGTCCGGGTGCTCGCCGCCGCCCTGCGCAGCGGCAGTCCGTTCACCCTGTCGGCCGCGTCGCTGCCGTCCCGCGTGGAGAAGGCGCTCAAGGCCCAGGGCGTGAGCGTGAAGACCGAGTCCGATGCCGCGTGGACCAAGCGCTACGCGAAGGGCGCCCGGTCGTGGCAGCGGGTGCGGCTCGTCGGTGGGGATGCCGCCGCGCTGCACACGGCCCTCGACGGCAGCCCCGACGTCGCGGTGTGGTCGCACGCCGTGACCGGAGCGGGCCGGGTCGAGATGCTCCCGTTCCTGCATGAGCAGGCCGTGTCGATCACCAACCACCGCTTCGGCAACCCCACCACCCTCTCCGACGGCCTCCTCTGACGCCGAGACCCCGGGTACGCGTCGAGACCCCCTGCTGCACACGCGTGCAGCAGGGGGTCTCGGCGCGAAAGCGGGGTCTCGGGATCAGCCGCGCAGAGCCTCCACGAGCTTCACGCGCGAGCCCATCCGGAGCAGGGAGTTCTCGTAGATCTTTGCGCCGATGACGATCGCCGCGACGCAGCTCGCCAGGAGGATCGCGAGGCTCAGGAGCGGCTCCCACCACTGCGCCTCCCCGACGAAGAGACGCATGGGCATGCCGACCGGAGCCGAGAACGGCACGTAGGACATGATGGTCAGCACCAGCGGGTTGTCGTTGAACACGATCACCAGCACGTACGGCGCCATGATCAGCATCGTGATGGGGGTCGTCGTCGCGCCGATGTCCTCCTGCCGGGAGACCATGGAGGCCGCCGCCGCGAACATCGCCGCGAGCAGGATGAATCCGAACAGGAAGAACACCGCGAACCAGATGATGGGGGCGCCGAGGGTGGTCAGCACCTCCCGCTGACCCGTCACGATGAGGCCGATCGTGGCGACGGCCGCGAGGGCGAGGATCTGTCCCATCGCGAGCACCGTGTTGCCGATCACCTTGCCGGCGAGCAGCGTGCGCGCCGGGATCGCCGACAGCAGCACCTCCACGACCCGGGTCTGCTTCTCCTCGACCACACTCTGCGCGATGGTGCCGCCGAAGGTCGCTGCGGCCATCATGAAGACGAGCCCGAAGGCGATCGCGATGAAGTAGCGCAGCAGTGGGTTGGTGGTGACCGGTTCGAGGATCACAACCGCGGGCGAGACCGACAGCGCGGACACGAGCGATGAGGGCGCATCCTCCAGGGCGACGATCGTGTATCCGGCGGGGTTGTCGCCCGGGAGCACCGCCGCGTCGACGTCGCCGTCGCGGACCAGCTCCTCGGCTTCGGCGCGGGAGGCGACCTCGGTCACCTCGACGTCGGGCAGCGCGGACACGGCGCCTGTGGTCTCCGCGGTCACCGCGACGGGCATGGCGTCGGTGTTCTGACTCGCGAAGCCGCCGAACAGCACGCCGGCGAGGGCGAGGACGAGCAGGATGCCGGTCGAGATCAGGAACGCCTTGCTACGGAGCTTGGAGCCGATCTCCCGCTCGGCGACCAGCCAGATCCCGTTCCGCGCGGGGGTCGAGGCGTTCACTGGATGACCTCCTTGAAGATCTGGGCGAGGGAGGGGTGCTTGGGCGCGAAGCTCGCGACGTCGCCGCGCGCGACCGCCGACTGCAGCACGCGCTGGGCGGTATCGGGGCCGTCCGCATCGAAGAGCGCGTAGCCGCCCTCGAAGTCGATGACCGTGACCCCGGGTTCGGTGCGCAGCCACCCGGCGTCGCCCGCGGAGATGAGCTCGTACCGGTCGCGGGCGTGCTCGGCGCGGAGCCCGTCCCGGGATCCGGCGGCACGGATGGTGCCCCCGGCGAGGATGACGAGGTCGTCGCAGAGGCGCTCGACCACGTCGAGCTGGTGGGAGGAGAAGAGGATCGAGGCCCCGCGGGCCGCGCTGGCCTGCAGGACCCCGGCGACGACGTCCACCGCGAGGGGGTCCAGGCCTGAGAAGGGCTCGTCGAGGATCAGCACCTCGGGGTCGTGCACGAGCGACGCGGCGATCTGCGCCCGCTGCTGGTTGCCCAGCGACAGCGACTCGATCGTGTCGTCGAGGCGCTCGCCGAGTCCCAGCTCCGTGAGCAGCGCGGTCGCCCGCTCCGTCGCGTCCGGCTTGCCGAACCCGTGGAGGCGCGCGAGGTAGACGATCTGCTCCAGGACCTTCATCTTCGGGTACAGGCCGCGCTCCTCGGGCATGTAGCCGAAGCGACGGCGGTCGGCGGTGGTGAGGGGCGCCCCGTCGAGGTCGACTCGTCCGCCGTCCGACGACAGCAGCCCGAGGATGATGCGCATGGTCGTGGTCTTGCCGGCGCCGTTGCCGCCGACGAAGCCGGTGAGCCGGCCCGGCGCGACCGTGAACGACACGTCGTCCAGCACCCGGCGGCTGCCGTAGCTCTTGGTGATGCCGGAGAGTTCCAGCAGTCCGGTGGTCATGTCGTGGTGCTCCGTCCGAAGGTGATCCGCATGACCTTCACGCTATTGAGCACGGGCGGGGCAGGGCATCCCCCGCAGGGGGGACGGCCACGGATCAGCCGCGGGGCGGACGGCCGGCGTGCAGCACCGTGCGCACGAGCAGGCCGGCGACCAGCGCCCAGAATGCCGCGCTCACCCCGAGAACGGCGATGCCGGAGGCGGCGACGAGGAACGTGACGACCGCGGGGAGGCGCTCGCCGGGGTCGTCGATCGCCTGCTGGACGGCCGCGCCGAAGGCGCCGAACAGCGCGAGTCCCGCGACCGCCGGGATGACCGCCGTCGGGGCGAGCACGACGAGGGTCGCGAAGGCGGCGGAGAACGCCCCCAGCACGAGATAGGACGCCCCCGTGGAGACCCCGGCGAGCCAGCGCCGGTCGGGGTCGGGATCGGCGTCGGGGGACGCGGCGAGGGCCGCACTGATGGCGGCGAGGTTGATCGCGTGCCCGCCGGCCGGAGCGCCGAGGGCCGTGCCCAGACCGGTCACGAGCATCGCCGGACGCCACGGGACCTCGTAACCGAAGCTGCGCATGATCGCGATACCCGGCACGTTCTGCGACGCCATGGTCACGATGAACAGCGGCAGGGCGATGCCGACCAGGGCCCCGACCGTGAAGGCCGGCATCGTCAGCTCGAACCGCGGCAGGAGGACGGCCGGGTCGACCCGGGTCCCCGCGGAGACCAGCGACACGGCGACGACCGCGGCCGCGGCGACGAACGCCAGCGGCACGGCCCACCGGGGAGCCAGTCGGGCGAAGACCAGCCAGGTCAGCACCACCGGGACCACGCCCCACGGGTTTGCGACGACCCCCGTGATCGGCGCGAGGCAGAGCGGCAGCAGCACCCCCGCCAGCATGGCCTGCGCGATCGACGGAGGGATCCGGGCGATCAAAGCTCCGAGCGCGGGCCAGAGCGCCGTGAGGAGGATGAGGGCCGCGGTCACGAGGAAGGCCCCGACCGCGGCGGGCCAGCCGCCCTCGACGCTGCCGGTCGCCACGAGCAGGGCGGCGCCAGGAGTGGACCACGCGGCCGTGATCGGCATCCGGTAGCGCCAGGCCAGCACGATGCAGGCGAGCCCCATCGCGAGGCTCACGGCGAGGAGTCCGCTGGCCGCCTGCGCCGCCGACGCGCCGACGGCATCGAGACCCGTGAGCACCACCGCGAACGAGCTCGTGAACCCCACGAGCGCCGTGACGATCCCGGCGACGATTGGACGGGACACGGGGGCGGCGGGCATGGCTCCGAGAGTATCGCGGGGGAGCGGTCCGCCTCCGGTCAGGCCAGCCCCATCCGATGCGCGAGCACGACGGCCTGCACGCGGTCCCTGGCACCGAGCTTCTGCAGGATGCGGGAGACGTGGGTCTTCACGGTAGCCTCCCCGATGAACAGGGCGCGGGCGATCTCGGCGTTGCTGCGGGCGTCGGCGAGCAGGGTCAGCACCTCGGACTCGCGCTCGGTCAGCGGCTCGGCGAGGACGCGGGCCGTGGGCGCCTCCGCCACCGCGCGAGCGGGAGCGGCGCCGGTCTCCGGAGTCGTGCCGGCGAAGCGGGTGAGGACCCGGCGCGTCACCTCGGGCGCCAGCATGCCGTCCCCGGCCGCGAGCGCGCGCACCGCGGAGATGAGATCCTCGGCACCCGCGTTCTTGAGGAGGAATCCGCTCGCGCCGGCTTCGAGCGCCTGATAGAGGTAGTCGTCGCGATCGAACGTCGTCACGATCGCGATCGCGGCGCTCACCGCGGGGTCGGCCACGAGACGTCGCGTCGCCTCGATCCCGTCTATGTCGGGCATCTGCACGTCCATCGTGATGACGTCAGGGCGCAGGGCGGCGGCCTGTGCGACGGCCTCCGCCCCGGTCGAGGCCTCGCCGACGACGGTGATGTCGGGCTGGGTGTCGAGGATCGTGCGGAAACCGGCGCGGAGGAGGGCGTGGTCGTCGACGAGGAGGACCCGGATCGGCGCGGTCACCGGGCGTCCTCCGGCACGGGCGCGCCGAGTGGCACCCGCGCTCGCACCCGCACCCCGCCGGGCGCGCGGGGAGCGATCTCGAACGTGCCGCCAGAGGCCGCCGCGCGCTCCCGCATACCGAGCTGGCCGAGGCCGGGACGCAGCTGGGCGATGGCACGGCCGGTGTTCACGACCTCGACTTCCACGCCGTCGTCGTCGTAGCGCACGCGCACGTCCGCGGTCGCCCCTGGCCCGGCGTGCCGACGGGCGTTGGTCAGCGACTCCTGCGCGATCCGGTACAGGTTCACCGCGACGAGCGAGGGCACCGGCACCGGATCGCCGATAACGGTGTACGCGGTGGGGAGGCCGGCCTCGGTCGATGCCTCCGCGAGGGCGGCGATGTCGTCGAGGGAGACGGTCGACGCCGGCTCGGTCGTGTCGCCGCCGGGAGTCCGCAGCGTCTCCAGCAGTTGGCGCAGCTCCTGAATCGCGTCCCGCGCGGAGGACTCGATCCCGGAGAGGATGCGCGCCGACTGGGCCGGATCGCTCTCGAGCACGAGGCGCGCGGCGCCCGCCTGCACCCCCATCACCGACACGTGGTGGGCGACGACGTCGTGCAGCTCCCGGGCGATCCGCACCCGGTCGAGTGCCACCGCCTGCGCCGCCGTGACCTCGCGCTCGCGCTCCAGTTCGCGGGTGCGCTCCTCCAGCACGGTGCGCTGCTCCGCCGCCGCCCAGGAGCGCTCGCCGAAGTAGTAAGCCCCTCCGAAGTACAAGACGTTGAGGAGGATCTGGATGAGCATGAAGGCCACATAGGGCGACATGGCACCGGCGACGACGTCCGCCTTGTCCGCCTCGCTGATGGCGTCGCGGTACATGGTGATGAGGAGCCACACGAACATGCCGACGATGATCGCGACACGGACGACCAGGGCCTTCCGGCGGTCGTTCATCCAGGCGCCGACCGTGTAGAGCGCGATGAACATCGCGATGTTGCCGACGTAGATCTCCGGTACCCGGACCGTCACCGCCGTGAAGTACGCCAGCGACACCACGACGGCCACGGTGCCGGGCCAGCGCCGACGGAACCCGAGCGGCGCCGCCACCACGACGGCGTAGACGAGGGCGGTCCACAGCGGAGCCTGTTCGTCGCCGTAGACCTGGGCGATGGAGGAGAGCGCCGCGCTGAGGATCGCGCCGACGAAGAGGACGAGCGCGAGGAGGAGGTCGCCGCGCTGGTCGCGCAGGGTCGGCGTCCGGGTGAAAGCCATCCCTCCACCGTAGGGCGGGGGTCGTCGCACGGCATCCCCCGCGCGACGGAGGCGGAGGGTGCGTCTGCCAGGATCAGGTGTGACCTCCTCGACGCGCCCGCGCCTGGCACCGCTCTACCTCGCCGGCTTCACCACCGCGTTCGGCGCGCACGGCATCGCAGCCGCCCTGGGCGCCGAGACCGAGGACATCGGCTGGACGCTGCTGGCGTTCGGCTTCACGCTCGCGCTGTACGACCTCGCCGAGGTGCTGCTGAAGCCGCTCTTCGGGGCGCTCAGCGACCGGGTCGGAGTGCGCCCGGTGGTCGTCGGCGGCCTGCTGGCCTTCGCGGCGTTCTCGGCGGTCGGATCCCTGGCCCCGGGCATGATCGGCCTCGTGATCGCGCGCTTCGGCCAGGGGGCGGCGGCCTCGGCGTTCTCCCCGGCGTCGTCCGCTGCGGTGGCGCGGCTGACGGACGAGGCGTCGCGTGGCCGGTACTTCGGCCGCTACGGCTCCTGGAAGAGTCTCGGATATGCGCTCGGCCCCCTGCTCGGTGCGGTGCTCGTGGTGGCGGGCGGGATCCCGGCGCTGTTCTGGGCCCTCGCCGTGCTCGGGCTGGCCGCGGCCGGATGGGTGCTGATCGCCGTCCCGGCCGTGCCCGTGCTGCCCCGGAAACGGGTGACCCTCGTCGACCTCGGACGTGAGCTCCTCGCCCCGGGGTTCCTCGTCCCGACCCTCGTGCTGGCGGCCACGACCGGCGCGCTCGCCGTGGCCGTCGGATTCCTGCCCCTGCTCGGCCGGGAGACCGGACTCGGCACGGTGGGCAGCATGGCGATCGTCACGGTGCTGGCGGTCGTGTCGAGCATCGTGCAGCCGCTGGTCGGATCGGCGCACGACCGCGGCCGGCTCTCGGTCCGCCTCGGCGCGGTCGGCGGGCTGCTTCTCATCGGCGTGGGCATAGGCCTCTCGGCCCTCTGGGTGACGCCTGTCGTCCTGGGCCTCACGGGCGTGCTGGTCGGCGCCGGGGTGGGGCTGGCTACGCCGGTGGCGTTCTCGCACCTCGCGGCATCGACGCCCGCGGAGCGCATGGGACGCACGATGGGCAGCGCGGAGCTGGGCCGGGAACTGGGCGACGCGGGTGGCCCGCTCGTCGCGGGGGCCGTGGCGACGGCGACGGTGCCGGCGGTCGGGATCGGCGTCATCGCGGTGCTCACGGCGGGGGCAGGCGCCCTGGCTCTCCTCGGGCTGCGACCGCCGCGTGCCGAGGCGCGTCCGAACGGGGCCGACTGACCGCGGTGGCCCGGTTCAGGGGCTGAGCAGGCGCTCGATCACGCGGGCCACGCCGTCCTCGTCGTTGGTCGCGGTGGTCTCGTCGGCGGCCTCCTGCACGACGGGTTCCGCGTGCGCCATGGCCACGCCGTGACCGGCCCAGCGGAGCATCTCGACGTCGTTGAGGGCGTCTCCGAACGCCACGACGTCGGAGCGATCGATGCCGAGGTGCGTGCAGAGGCGCGCGAGACCCGTCGCCTTCGTGACGCCCTGCGCCATGACCTCGACGAACGGGGCGCCGGACAGCGTGGCCTCGAACCCGGTGAGCCCGAGGGACCGCAGGGTCGCGAAGAGTGCGGCGGGGGCGAGCTCCGGGTGTCGGATCACGAGCTTGAGCGTCGGCGCGGCCAGCACCTCGTCCAGGGGCACGCCGCCCATGGTCGCGGGGTCGCGCTTGTGATCGGACAGCTGCGCGATCGCCGCATAGCCGTGCTGCGCCACGAACGTCTCGCCGCCCTCCCGCACGCTCGCGAAGAGCAGACCGGGGACGCTGGCGCGCAGCGCGTCGGCGAGAGTGCGGAGGGTGGCGGGCGGCAGCTCCTCGGCGAACAGCATGCGGCCCTCGGTGAGGTGCGTCGCGTACGCGCCGTTGCCGCACAGCGCCCACCCGTCGAAGCCGGCGTCGGCGGCGATCACGCGCAGGCCGATCGGCTGGCGGGCGGTGACGGGCACCACCGCGACGCCCGCATCCCGCGCGGCATCGAGCGCCGCACGGGTGCGCGGAGACACCGCGGACGAGCTGTCGAGCAGCGTGCCGTCGAGGTCGGTCGCGATCAGCCGCACGGGGTAGGTCCCTGAGCCTGTCGAAGAGTCAGGAGAAGATCATCGGCAGGTCGTCGTCGGCGTCGTCGCCGCCGAAGTCCAGATCGACCACCACGGGCACGTGGTCGCTGGGCTGCTCGCCCTTGCGCTCGTTGCGGTGGATCGAGGCGCCGGTGACGGCATCGGCGAACGTCTTCGAGCCGAGGATGAAGTCGATGCGGATGCCCTCGTTGCGTGGGAACTTCAACCGCTGATAGTCCCAGTAGGTGTAGCCCTCGGGGAGCAGCGGCCGCACGACGTCGGTCACGCCCGCGTCGGTCAGCGCGAAGAACGCGTCACGCTCGGCGGGGGAGACGTGGGTGGAGCGGCCGACCACGATGTCGGGATCGCCGTTGTCGTGGTCGAACGGGATGATGTTGAAGTCGCCGACGAGGGCGAGCGGAAGGTCGGGATTCGCCGACAGCTCGGCGGCGGTGGACTGCTTGAGCTGCTCGAGCCAGTGCAGCTTGTAGGCGTAGTGCGGGTCGTCGAGCGAGCGGCCGTTGGGCACGTACAGGCTCCAGACGCGCACGCCGTCGACCATGACACCCAGAGCGCGCGCCTCCTGCGGGGCGTCGGGGCCCTCGTGGCCCTTCGCGAACCCGGGCATGCCGTCGAAGGCGGTGCGCACGTCGGTGACGGGCAACCGGCTGGCGATGGCGACGCCGTTCCACTGATTCAGGCCGTGCACCTCGACGTGATAGCCGGCCTCCTCGAACGGTGCATACGGGAACTGCTCCGGCTTGCACTTCACCTCCTGCATCGCGAGCACGTCGATGTCTTCACGGACGGCGAACTCGACGGTGCGGGTGACGCGGGTGCGGATGGAGTTGACGTTCCAGGTGGCCAAGCGCATGCGTCCAGCCTAGGGTGTGCCTCCTACACTGGATGCCGTGACCGCACTCGACGCAGACCGCCAGACCCTCCTCGCTCTCATCACGGAGGAGGCGGTGTTCCACGGCGATTTCACCCTCTCCAGCGGCAAGAAGGCGACGTACTACGTCGACATGCGCAAGCTCACCCTCGACCACCGCGCCGCCCCGGCCATCGGCCGCATCATGCTCGACCTGATCGCCGATCTCGACGTCGTCGCCGTCGGCGGTCTGACGCTCGGCGCCGACCCGATCGCGAACGCCGTCCTGCATGCCTCGGTCGGCACCGATCGTCCGCTGGACGCGTTCGTGGTGCGCAAGGAGCCGAAGGACCACGGTCGCGGTCGCCAGATCGAGGGCGCCGACGTGAAGGGCAAGCGCGTGGTCGTGCTGGAGGACACCTCGACCACCGGGCAGTCCGCGCTCAAGGCGGTCGAGGCGCTGCGCAAAGAAGGCGCGGAGGTCGTCGCGGTCGCGGTGATCGTCGACCGCAAGACCGGCGCGCAGGCCGCCATCGAGGCCGAGGGCCTGGAGTGGCGCGCGGCCTTCGACCTCGACGACCTCGGACTCGACCCGCAGTGACCCGCTACGCGCTGGCCGTCGACGTGGGCGGCACGAAGATGGAGGCCGCCCTCGTCGCCGACGACGGCACGCTCGTCCCCGGCAGCCGCAGCCGGCAGCCCACCGGCCGTGAGGCGACGTCCGCGTCGTTGACGGCGGCGGTCGACGCGATCGTGCGGCATGCGCTCGCGGTCCTTCCCGCCGACGCGGAGCTCGTCGGCGCCGGGATCGGCAGCGCGGGTCCCGTGGATCGGACCCGCGGTGAGATCCTGCCGGTGAACATGCCCCTCGCGCGGGGGTTCGGCCTCGTCGACGCGGTCGCCCGTGCGGCCTCGACCGCACTCGGCCGGGACGTCCCGGCGGTCCTGGGTCACGACGGCGGCGCGCTCGCGCTCGCGGAGTCGTGGCTGGGGGCGACGCAGCAGGCGGGAGCCTCCCTGTCGATCGTCGTCTCCACCGGCGTCGGCGGCGGTTTCGTCGTGGGAGGTGCGTATGTGCCCGGGGCGAGCGGCAACGCCGGGCACCTCGGCCAGGTGCGCCGCGAGGGCGGGCTCACTCTCGAGGAGATCGCCTCCGGACCTGCCAGTGCCGCCTGGGCGCGGGAGCAGGGCTGGTCAGGCGCGACCGGGGAGGACCTGGCCCGGGATGCCGCGGCCGGTGTCGCCGTCGCCCGTGCGGCGATCGAGCGCTCGGCCCGCGCCGTCGGCGAGGCGCTGGCCGATGCCGCCACCCTCGTCGACCTCGACGTCGTCGCCATCGGCGGCGGCTTCTCGCGGGTGTCGGCGGACTACATCGACCTCGTCCAGCAGGCTCTCACCGCCAGCGCCGTGCACGAGTACTCCCGTCGCACCCGCGTCGTCCGCTCGGGCCTGGGCGACGAGGGGCCGTTGATCGGCGCCGCCGCCCTCGTCCTGCGCTGACGGGAGGCTCAGCTCCCTGATACGAGCAGGTGTCGCGGGGGCCCCTCGAGCCGGGCGACGGCGATCTTCAGATCCGTGACGTCCGCCGCCACCGCATCGATGCGTGTGGTGAGCTTCTCTTCGACGGAGTCGATGCGTGTGGTGAGCTTCTCTTCGACGGAGTCGATGCGTGTGGTGAGCTTATCTTCGACCGAGTCGATGCGTGTGGTGAGCTTCTCTTCGACGGAGCCGATGCGTGCGGCGAGCTTCTCTTCGACCGTGTCGATGCCTGTGGAGAGCCGGTGGTCGACGGTGCCGAGACGCTCATCGATGCGACGGATCATCCACGCCCCTGCCGCGAACAGACTCGCGCCGAGGGTGAGCACGACGCCGATCGCGCTGACGATGATCGTGAGGGTGTCCGCGGACACGGTGCTCCCTTCCTCGGTGCGGGTGTGGCTTCGACGATACGGGGTCGCCGTGCGGGCGCCGCTCGGAATTCCGGCATCTGTGAAGAGGTCGTGTGCAGGCCCGATGGGGGAGGAAGAGTGCGTCACCGCAGCGCCGGGACGGCGCGCCCGGAGCGCGACGCCACGAGCATGAGCACGGGGATGACCGCGCACAACACGGCGGACACGAGGAACGCGACGCTCGACGCCGGGTCGCGCCCGATCAGCAGGACGAGCGTCGGAACGAACGTGCCGCCGACCGCGCCGCAGGCCACGAGCGCCCCGGTGACCGCGGCGCTGCGGGCCGGATCGAGTCGGTCGAGCGCGAGTCCGAGGATGAGGCCGTAGCTCGGGGCCAGCAGGACCACCACGACGGCCAGGATGAGCAGCGCCGCGACCGGCTGCTCGCCGAGGAGCGCACCGGCGAGCACCAGGAGGACGGCGGCAACCCCCGTCGCGGTCGCCAGCAGGGTGAGCGGCGGAACCGCCGCGCGCCGGAGAGCGGCGACGCCGAAGCGGCCGGCGGCCATCAGCGCCCAGAAGGCGGAGGTGCCAAGCGCGGCGGTGGCGGGTTCGATCGCGAGCGCCCGCGCCGGGATCACGGCCGACCAGCCCGACAGGACGGTCTCCACGCCGACGTAGAGCGGCAGCGCCAGCGCGAAGGGGAGGAGGGCGAGCAGGGAGCGTGCGTCCCGTCGTGCCGGGGCCTCGGCCGGACGGGCGAGAGTGGTGGCGCCGGCGAGCACCGCGGCGGTCGCCAGGGGTACGGTCGCGAGCAGCGTCAGGGCCGGACGGGCGCCGGCCCCGAGCGCCACCACGAGTGGTGTGACGGCGGCGCACACGGCGACCGTGCCCATCAGGGCGCTCAGCATCCCGGTCGCGCTCGCCGCGCTGGCGGCCTTGGCCGCCACGGAGCCCGCTGCCTCGACGAGACCGAACCCGAGCCCCGCGAGCGCGGCGGCCGCGAGGAAGACGCCCGGATTCGTCGCGAGGGCGACACCGACGATGGCGGCCGCCTGCAGGAGGCTGCCCAGCACGAGCGTCGTCCGGGGTGGGCGGCGCACCAGGAGCGGACCCGACAGCAGCACGCCCACGAGGAGTCCCGCGAAGAGGACGGGCACGGCGGCACTCAGGTCGGCGTCCGTCGCGTGCTCCGCGGAGGGAAGGACGGCCGGGACGAACGCCGCGGTCACGCCGAGGCCGCCGAACGCCGTGAACAGCCCGACGCGGAGTCGGCGCGCGCTCATCTCAGGCACCGCCCGCGCGCACGTGATGTACGGCGGCGAAGGTGTCGCGGAGGGCCTCCATCGATCGGTCGTAGTTGGACTGCGCGACCCCGATGAAGATGCAGTCGACGACCATGAGCTGGGCGATCCGGCTGCCCAGGGCTCCGGAGCGGAAGCCCGTCTCGCGCGCGGCGGTGGTCAGCACGATGTCGGCCTGACCGGCGAGCGGGGAGCCGGCGTGGTTGGTGATGGCGATGGCCGTCGCGCCCGCCTGCCGGGCGAGCAGGAGGAACTCGATGGTGTCTGTCGTGGCGCCCGTGTGCGAGACGGCGATCGCGACGTTCCCCGGTCCGAGGGTGGCAGCGGAGGTCCAGGCGGCGTGCGGGTCGGACCATTCCAACGCCGTCCGCCCGATCCGGGTGAGCTTGCGCTGGAGGTCGAGCCCGACGATGGAGCTCGCCCCCACGCCGAAGATGTCCACCCGGGTGGAGGAGGTGATCGCCTCGACCGTGGCGCGGAGCGCGTCGGTGTCGAGCACCTTGGCGGTATCGGCGAGGGAGAGCGTCTCGGCGAGCGACACCTTCGCGACGATGTCGGCGAGGGTGTCGTTGCGGTCGATGTCGCCGGACACCGCGGGGAGCGCGGCGGTGTCGAACGTCTCGCGCTCGACCTCCCGCAGCACATGGTTGCGCAGCTCGCGCACATGGTCGTACCCGAGTCGCTTGCAGAACCGCACGACGGACGTGGTCGAGGTGTCGCAGCGGTGCGCGAGCTCGGCGACGGAGAGCCCGGCGGTCCCGGCGGGGTCGGCGAGGAACAGGTCGGCGATGCGCTGCTCGCTCGGACGGAGTTCGGGGCGCAGGGCGCGCATCCGCACGAGCACGAGGTGGGTGCCGGCGTCGTCGCGAGCGGCATCGTGGGGCATGGGGTCTCCGATCGGTGTTCATAACACTAGAGGAACTTCTGTTACACGCGTAGGTACTTTCGTGTACTTTTGGTACTTACCCAGACCGACGATGTTCGCGGGGCATCAGGCAGCACCGCCTGATCCGAGCCAGGGCGACGCGGTCCCAGCCAGGAGGAAACAGCAATGAGCACAGCACGGTGGGCGTCTCTCGGCGCCCTCACCGCCACCGGCCTCGCCGCGGCGCTCGTCATCACCGGGTGTTCCGCGCCGGCGTCGAACCCGTCCGATACCGGATCCGGAGCCGCCGGCGGCGACCTGGTCATCGGCGTCACGAGCGATCCCGACACCCTCTTCCCGTGGAAGGCCACCCAGTTCCAGGCGGTCAACGTCCTGCAGAACCTGTACGGCACCCTGACCGAGTTCGACGAGGAGCTCAACGTCGTCCCCGGTCTCGCCGAGTCGTGGGACGTCTCCGAGGACGGCCTCACGGTCACCCTCCACCTCCGCGAGGGCGTCACGTTCGCGGACGGCAGCGCCTTCGACTCCGCCGACGTGAAGTACTCGCTGGACGCGATCGCCGATGAGGCGACCGCCGCCGTGGCCGCGAGCTCGCTCGCCTCGGTCGCCGCCGTCGAGGCCACCGACGAGAGCACCGTCACCCTCACCCTCAGTGCCCCGGACGCCGCCCTCCCCGCGAACCTCGCCGTCATCAACATGGCGATGCTCTCGTCGGACGACACCGAGGAGGCGCTCAACACCACCCCGAACGGCACCGGCCCGTTCGTGCTGGAGGACCGGAAGGCGAGCCAGTCGCTCACCCTCGCCAAGAACGAGGACTACTGGGGCGACACCGCGCTGCTCGACACCGTCGAGTTCCGCGTGATCCCCGACGAGTCGTCCATCGTCTCGGCGATGCAGTCCGGCAACGTGCAGCTGGCCGTGTTCGACGACCCGCTCGTCGCGCAGACGGCCGAGGGCGCGAACGTCGAGGTCGCCACCACCCCGCAGCTCAGCTACCACGCCCTGCAGCTGAATGCGCAGCGCGGCGACCTCGCCGACGTGAACGTGCGCCTCGCGATGCAGTGCGCGATCGACCGTCAGGAGGTGCTCGACACCGCCGCGCTCGGCGAGGGCGAGGTCACCGGTCCGATCACCTCTCCGGCGTTCAAGTCCGACCCGGACGCGCGCCCGTGCCCCGAGCGCGACCTCGACAAGGCGGCCGAGTACCTGAAGAAGGCCGGCAAGGAGGACGGCGTCACCGTCAAGACGATCGTGTCCCAGGGCGAGTACGCCACCTCCGTCAACGAGGCGCAGAACCTCAAGGCGCAGCTCGCCGACGCGAACATCACGCTCGACCTCGAGGTGCTCGAGTCCGGCGCGTTCGTGGACCGCTGGATCGCGGCCGACTTCGACGCCGCGGTCGCCCTCAACGGCGGACGCCCGGACCCGGACGGCATGTACGGCCGTTACTTCACCAGCACCGGCAACCTGAACCAGGTCGCGGGGTACTCCTCGCCCGAGCTCGACGCGCTCTTCGCCGAGGGACGCGAGACGGCCGACCCCGAGAAGCGCAAGGACATCTACGCGCAGGTCTCCGAGAACCTCGAGGACAACGCCGCCTGGATCTGGCTGTTCACCAGCTACACCTACACGGCGACGGCCTCGACCGTCGACGGCTTCACCCCGATGGCGAACGGCTCGCTGCAGTACCTGCGGACCACCTCCATCCAGTAGTGGAACGAGGGGGCGCGGACGTCCGCGCCCCCTCGGCTCCCCGACGACAGGCATCTCTCCCACGCGCATGTTCAGACAGCTCCTCCGCAACAGCGTGCTGCGACGCATCCTCGCAGCCCTCGGCACCCTCTTCGGCGTCGCCGTCTTCGTCTTCCTGATGCTGCGCGCCATCCCCGGCGACCAGATCAGCTCCGGTCTCGGTACCGAGGCGGCGGCCCTCACACCGGCGCAGCGCGCCGCCCTCGAGGCGTACTACGGTCTCGACCAGCCGCTCGTCGTGCAGTTCTTCTCGTGGCTCGGCAACATCTTCACCGGCAACCTCGGCTTCTCCTCCCGGGCGCAGACGAGCGTCCTCGACCTCACCGCCGCCGCTCTTCCCGTGACTTTCGAGCTCGCGATCATCTCCATCGTGATCGCGCTGGCCATCGGCATCCCGCTCGGCATGCTGTCCGCCTCGAAGCCCGACTCGTTCCGTGACGGCGTCGGTCAGGTCGTCGGCCTCGCCGGGCTCTCGATCCCTGCCTTCCTGCTCGGCACGGCACTGCTCGCGATCCTCGCCCAGTCGTTCGGATTCAACCCCAACGGCCAGGCGTACGCCACGCTCTTCGAGAACCCGCTGCTGAACCTCCAGCAGATGCTGCTGCCCTCGATCGTGCTCGGCTTCGGCATCGCCGCACCGATCATGCGCACGACCCGCACGGCGGTGCTCGAGATCCGCTCCAACGACTTCATCCGCACCGCCAGGGCGAAGGGCGTGCCCCCGCGTCGGCTGCAGGTGCGTCACGTGCTCGGCAACGCCCTGGTGCCCATCGTCACGATGACCGGTCTGCAGTTCGGCTACCTCCTCGGCGGTGCCGTCGTGGTGGAGCAGATCTTCTCGCTCCCCGGCATCGGGCGCCAGGTGCTGCTCGGCATCCAGCAGAAGGAGTACGCGCTCGTGCAGAGCACCGTGCTCGTGATCGCGCTCGCCTTCGTCATCGTCAACCTGCTCACCGACCTGCTCTACCGGGTCATCGATCCTCGGGTGCGTGCCGCATGACCGACATCTCTCAGACCCCGACCCTCGCCCCCGGCGGCGGACGCACCATGGAGCGCGTGCGTCTCCTGCTGCGCAGCCGCAGCGGTCTCTCCGGCCTCATCATCGTCGCGCTGCTCGCGGTGCTCAGCCTCGTCTCGGCGTTCGGCCTGCTGCCGTTCGACCCGCTCGCGCAGGACCCGCCGTCCCGGCTGCAGCCGCCGTCCGCGGTGCACTGGTTCGGCACCGACCAGTTCGGCCGCGACGTGTTCTCGCGGGTAGCAGCCGGTGTCGCCAACTCGGCGCTCATCTCCGTGGTCGCCGTGGCGTTCGCGACCGTGGTCGGCACGGTCTGCGGACTCATCGCCGGTTTCTACCGCGGCTTCTCCGACGGTGCGATCACGGCGGTCACCAACGTGCTGTTCGCGTTCCCGCCGCTGCTGCTCGCCCTGTCGCTCGCCTCGGTGTTCGACCGCAACTGGTTCACGATCGCCGTGGCCATCGCGATCGTCTACGTGCCGATCTTCATCCGCGTGACCCGCGGCCCCGTGCTGTCGCTGCGCGAGGTGGAGTACGTCAAGGCGGCCAAGAGCACGGGGCAGAGCCGCATGGCGACCATGTTCCGCCACGTCCTGCCGAACATCACCTCGATCATCATCGTGCAGGTCACGCTCTCCCTCTCGTGGGCGGTGCTCACGGAGGCGTCGCTGAGCTTCCTCGGACTCGGGACTCCGCCGCCCGCGCCCTCGCTCGGCTCCATGATCTTCGAGGCGCGGACCCTCGTGACCATCGCCCCGTGGACGATGATCGCCCCCGGCGTGGTCGTCGTGCTCCTCGTCGTCGGCCTGAACCTGCTGGGCGACGGGCTGCGCGACAGCCTCGACCCGCGGAATAGGGGCAAGCGATGATCGCGGAAGACCTCGGCGCCCTCGCCACCGAGGCGAGCGACCCCCGGTACGCCCGCCTCGACCAGATGAGCGTGGCCGAGCTCGCGCAGACCATGAACGAGGCCGACGCCACCGTGCCCGCGGCCGTGCAGCGCGCTCTCCCGCAGATCGTCCCGGCGATCGAGCAGACGGCCGCGCGCATGGCGCAGGGCGGACGCCTGGTCTACGTCGGCGCAGGCACCCCCGGACGCATCGGCGTGCTCGACGCCTCGGAGTGCCCGCCCACGTTCAGCACCCCGCCGGAGCTGGTGTTCGCGATCATGGCCGGCGGTCCCGGTGCGATCGTGAACCCCGTCGAAGGCGCGGAGGACGACGCGGAGGCCGGGGCTGCGGCCATCGACTCCGCGGGCATCGGCCCGCTCGACACCGTGATCGGCATCGCGTCCAGCGGCCGCACGCCGTACGTGGTCGCCGCCGTCCGGCGGGCGCGGGAGCGCGGGGCGCTCGGCGTCGGCCTGTCGTGCAACACCGGCACCGCGCTGAGCGCGGTCGCCGAGCACGGCATCGAGGTCGAGGTCGGCCCCGAGGTGCTCGCCGGCTCCACGCGCCTCAAGTCCGGCACGGCCCAGAAACTGGTCCTGAACATGTTCTCGACCATCGCGATGGTCCGGAACGGCAAGGCCTACGGCAACCTGATGGTCGACGTGAAGGCCACGAACCACAAGCTCCGCGAGCGCGCGATCCGCATGGTGCGGACGATCGCCGACGTCGATCGCGACACGGCGGCCGCCGCGCTGGAGAGCGCAGGGTGGGACGTGAAGCTCGCCACCATCATGATCCGCCGCGGGGAGGACCTCGCCGCGGCCACCGACCGACTCGCGGCGGCCGGCGGCCGTCTGCGCACCGCACTGGAGGAGAACTGATGCGCGTCCTGGGACTGATCTCCGGCACCTCGCACGACGGGATCGACGCCGCCGTCGTCGACTTCGCCACCAACGGGGGCTTCACGGCGCACGGCGTCGACCTCCGGGGCACGGTGCTCGCGTCCACGAGCGTCCCCTATGACCCCGAGCTGCGGGCACGACTCATCGCCGCGCTCCCTCCGGCGCAGACCACCCTGGCCGAGGTGGCCGAGCTCGACACCCTCATCGGGCAGGCATTCGCCGAGGTCGCGGCCGAGGT
Organism: Microbacterium sp. UBA7513; assembly: GCF_002478345.1. Taxonomy (NCBI): domain Bacteria; kingdom Bacillati; phylum Actinomycetota; class Actinomycetes; order Micrococcales; family Microbacteriaceae; genus Microbacterium; species Microbacterium sp. UBA7513. Next base: position 37,428 of record NZ_DLNJ01000004.1, on the reverse strand, counting down.
CGCGGCCGAGGTCGGCGGTGTCGACGCGGTGTGCTCGCACGGCCAGACCGTGTACCACTGGGTCGACGGCGCCCACGCGCTCGGCACCCTCCAGATCGGGCAGCCGGCCTGGATCGCCGAGAAGACCGGGGTGCCCGTCGTCTCCGACATCCGCATCCGCGACATCACCGCGGGCGGCCACGGCGCTCCGCTCGTGTCGTTCCTCGACGAGCTGCTGCTCCGTGGCCGCGCCGGCATCTCGGCGGCGCTGAACCTCGGCGGCATCTCGAACATGACCGTCGTCCGCCCCGACGGCCTCGTCGCCTACGACATCGGCCCCGCGAACGCCCTGGTCGACGCGGTCATCGTCGCGCACGACCTCAACCCGCTCGGCTATGACGACGATGCGGCGATCGCTCGGACCGGACGGGTCGACGAGGCGCTGCTGGACGCGATGCTCGCAGACCCCTACTACGCGCTCACCCCGCCGAAGAGCACGGGCAAGGAGCACTTCCACCTCGCCTACGTGCAGGAGCACCTCGCGGCGCAGGGACGCGAGATCGCGGTCGCCGACGTCGTGCGCACGCTCACCGAGCTCACGGTCCGCACGGTCGCCCGCGACGTCGAGGCCGCCGGGATCGGCTTCCTCGCGGTGTCCGGCGGCGGCTGCCGCAACCCGCTGATCCTCGACGGGCTGCGGACCGCGCTGCCGCAGACGGAGGTCGTCCTGGCCGACGAGCTCGGCGCCCCCGCCGACAGCAAGGAGGCCATCCTCCTCGCGCTCATCGGCTGGGCGACCCTGCACGGCGTCCCCGCCATCGTCCCCGGAGGGACGGGGGCGCGCGAGCCGCGCATCCTCGGCACGATCACGCCCGGCGCCGGTCCGCTGCAGATGCCCGAGCCGGTCGCGGCCGTCGATTCCCTCACCCTCACGGAGGCGGCGGGATCGTGACCGTCGTCGAGCGGATGCGCGTGCTGCGGGTGCCTTCGCCCCTGGCGCGTCCCTTCGTCACGGCCGTCCGTCGTACGGACCACCTCGACGTCGTGCTCGTGGAAGTGACCGACGCCGACGGCCGTCGCGGGTACGGGGAGGCCGCGACGAGCTGGCGCGTCACCGGGGAGAGCCCCGAGAGCGTGACGGCCGTGGTCGCCGGTCCCTTCGCCGACGCCGTGCTCGGGCGCTCCGTCGACGATCCCGGGCTGCCGGACGCCCTCGCTGCGGCCGCCTGGGGAAACGCCGCCGCCCGCAGCGCGGTGGCCTGCGCGCTCGCCGACCTCGCCGCGCAGCACCGGGATGAGCCGCTCGCACCGACGCTCGCCCCGCACGCAGACGCGCCCCCGCGCATCCGCACCGACATGACGCTGTCCGTGGCGAGGCCGGCCGCGCTGGCCGCGACCGCCGTCGAGCACGCGGCGGCGGGATTCCGCTGTCTCAAGATCAAGGCGTCCCGCGAACACGACACGGTCGCGGGTCTCCTGGCCGTCCGCGCCGCCGTCGGCGCCGACATCACGCTGCGCGTGGACGCGAACCAGGCGTGGGACGCCGAGACCGCGATCCGCGTCATCCAAGCGGCGGAGGACGCCGGTCTCGGGCTCGAGTTCGTCGAGCAGCCCGTCGCCGCGCGCGACCTGGATGCGCTGGCCGCGGTGACCGCCGCCGTCGACACCCGGATCATGGCGGACGAATCGGTCCGCACCGCGCAGGATGTCCGCGACATCGCCGTGCGCGGAGCTGCCGGGCTCGTGAACGTCAAGCTCGCCAAGACCGGCGGGCTCCGCGAGGCGCTCGCCTGCGTGCAGGCCGCCCGCTCCGCCGGACTCGGCATCATCGTCGGCTGCATGATGGAGTCGCACGTCGGGGTGGCCGCCGCGGCGCACCTCGCCGCCGCGGTCGCTCCGGACGTCGTGCACGACCTCGACGCGGCGTCGTGGCTGCGCCGGTCGCCGGTGACCGGAGGGCTCACCGCCGACGCGGAGTGGCTCACCCTCGCCCCGGCCGCAGGACTGGGGATCACCGGGATCGCCCCCGACGCCGAGGTGCTGCTCGACCGCTCCCGCACAGGAGCTCTCGTATGAGCGCCGCCGAGGCGATCGCCGCGGTCCTCACCGGGCCGACCGCGCCGCGGGGAGCCGTCGCCGGTGTCGCCACCCGCACGAGCCGGGACACGGCCGCCGGCGGCTTCGCCGACCTCGCGGGGACGCCGGTCACGACGGAGACGGCGTTCGACCTCGCCTCGGTCACCAAGGTCGCCGCGACCACCACCGCGCTCCTCGGGCTGGCCTCCCGGGGGGACCTCCGGTTCGACGATCCGGTGGACCGCTTCGTCTCCGGAACCGCCTGCGCCCCAGGGACGACCGTGCGGCACCTGCTCCTGCACCGGGCGGGGCTCTGGGAGTGGCAGCCGCTCTACCTCGACGGCACGCATGTCGACGGCGCGGCCGCCGCCGACACGCTCCCGCTCCGCTACGGCGTGGACGACGGGCGGCACTACTCCGACCTGGGCTTCCTGATCCTCGGACGGATCATCGCCGCCGTGACCGGCCTCTCCCTGGACGCCGCCGTGCGCGAGCTCGTGACCGGGCCCCTCGGCCTCACGCGCACGGGCTACGGGCCCGTCCCCGGGCCGGTCGCGTCGTCCACGGGCGACGGCGATGCCGCCGAGCGACGGATGGTCGCCACCGGCACGCCCTACCCGATCCTCACCTCTCGCCGGCACTTCCCCTGGCGCGAGGGCGAGATCACCGGCGTCGTCAACGACGGCAACTGCTTCCACGCCCTGCACGGCGTCTCGGGGCACGCCGGCCTGTTCGGCACGGTCGACGAGCTGCTGACCCTCGGCGTCGCGCTCGCCGACCCCGAGGTGCCCCACGACCTCTGGGACCCGGCGCTCGTGGCCGAGCTGTTCCGCGACGGCCCGGACCCCGGTCAGGCCCTCGGCTGGCGCAGCGACACCGTGACGGCGGACGGACGCCCGACCCGGATGCTCTGGCATCCCGGCTACACGGGGTGCGCGCTCGGCGTGGTCCCCGCCACCGGGACCGCCGTCGTCCTGCTCGCCAACCGGCTGTTCGCCGACGAGATCGCCCCCACCGAGACCCTGTGGCGCGCAGCGCTGCCCGCACTCCTCGACCCCGAAGGAACGAGTACCCCATGAGCACCACCCCGCCCGTGCTGAGCATCGACGGCCTCGCGGTCGCCTTCCGGACCGGCTCCGAGCTGGTCACCGCGATCAGCGACATCACGATCGACATCGCCGCCGGCGAGACGGTCGCCGTGGTCGGCGAATCCGGCTCCGGGAAGTCCACCACCGCGGCCGCGGTCAACCGTCTGCTGCCCGAGAACGGCGTCATCACCGCGGGGAGCATCCGCTTCGAGGGCCGCGAGCTCACCGACCTCCCCGAGAACGCGATGGTGTCCCTCCGCGGAGCCGGAATCGGCCTCGTGCCGCAGGACCCGATGTCGAACCTCAACCCCCTCATGCGCGTCGGCGAGCAGATCGGCGAGGCCCTCGAAGTGCACGGGTACACCAGCGGCGACGGGACGAAGGCCCGCGTCGTCGAGCTGCTGGAGATGGTCGGGATCCCCGATGCCGCCCGCCGGGCGACCCAGTACCCGCACGAGTTCTCCGGAGGCATGCGGCAGCGTGCGCTCATCGCGATGGGGCTCGCCTGCAAGCCGCGGCTGCTCATCGCCGACGAGCCCACCTCGGCGCTCGACGTCACCGTGCAGCGGCGGATCCTCGACCAGCTCGACCAGCTGACCGACGAGCTGGGCACCGCGGTGTTCCTCATCACCCACGACCTCGCCCTCGCCGCCGAGCGCGCCGACCGCATCGTCGTGATGTTCCGTGGCCGTGTCGTGGAGGAGGGCACGTCGGCGGACGTCCTCGGCAACCCGCAGCACGAGTACACCCGGCAGCTGCTCGCGGCCGCGCCGAGCCTCGCGTCCCGCCGCGACGCCCTCCCGACGCGCGAGGTCACCACCGACGCCGTGCCGTTCGTCGAGATCCGGGACCTGCGCAAGGAGTTCCCGCTCCGGAATGCGAAGGCCGGGGAGCCGCAGACCTTCACGGCGGTCGACGGCGTGAGCTTCTCGATCCGTCGCGGAACGACCGTGTCCATCGTGGGCGAGTCGGGCTCGGGCAAGTCCACGACGGCAAACATGGTGCTGGGATTGGAGGACGCGACCTCCGGGGCCATCCTCTTCGACGGCACCGACCTCACGGCCCTCCGCCGCACGGAGCTCTTCGCGCTGCGCCGCCGTGTGCAGCCCGTCTTCCAGAACCCCTACGCCTCGCTCGACCCCCGCTACACCGTGGAGCAGTCGATCGCCGAGCCGCTGCGCGTGCACCGGATCGGCACCGCCGCTTCCCGGCACGCCCGCGTCCTGGAGCTCCTGGAGCAGGTCGCGCTGCCCGCGGCCATGGCCGAGCGACTGCCGCACGAGCTCTCCGGCGGACAGCGGCAGCGGGTCGCGATCGCCCGCGCCCTGGCCCTGGAGCCCGAGCTCGTCGTGCTGGACGAGGCGGTCTCCGCGCTCGACGTGCTGGTGCAGGCGCAGATCCTCGAGCTCCTCGCCGACCTGCAGAAGAACCTCGGGCTCAGCTACCTCTTCATCAGCCACGACCTCGCGGTCGTGCGCATGATCTCGGACGAGGTGCACGTGATGCAGCGCGGCGTCGTGGTCGAGAGCGGCACCCCGGAGAGCATCTTCGACACGCCGCAGCATCCGTACACCCGGGAGCTGCTCGCCGCGATCCCCGGAGCGTCGCTCGCCTCCTGAGGCCTCGGGACGGCGACCGTCGGCTCAGCGCCGGCGGTCGTCGTCGTCCCAGGGACCCTCCCACCAGCCGGCGCGGTCGTCATCCTCGCCGCCGCGGCGGCGGGAGCGCACGAACTGCACGACGAAGACCGTCAGCGACGTGAGCGTGATGAGGATCAGGACGAGGAACAGCAGGTCGCTCTGGTTCATGGGCGCTTCCCCTCCGCGGCATCCGCCACGATCTTCGCGATGCGGGCGGCCTTGGTCTCCGGACGCTTGGCCATCGCGATGTGCGTGAGGCCGAACTTCTTCACCGACTTCGGGAACGCATCCCAGCTCGCCCTCGCCGCCGGTACTGCGTCGAGGGCGGCCGTGAGCTCCGGCGGCTCGATGCCGGCCTCGGGGCCGTCGAGCAGGGTCCACGAACCGTTCGCCTTCGCCGTCTCCAGCGCCCGGATGCCGGCGGGGGCGAGGAGCCCCGCGGCCTCCAGCTCCGCGATACGGGCCTTGTTCGTCGCCGCCCAGCCGCTGCCAGGGCGTCGAGGGGAGAACCACTGGCCGCCGGTCTCGTCGTCGAACGTGCGCACCGGGCCGTCGATCCACCCGAAGCACAGCGCCTGACGGACGGCGTCCTCGTAGCCGACGCCGAGGGCGGATCGGCCGCGCACGCTCAGCAGCCACACCCCGGCCGTGCGTTCGTGGTTCGCCTCGAGCCAGGCGCGCCAGGCCGCGGCGTCCGCCGCCGTGACCCGCTCGCCGTCGTCGAGGGCGCCCACGTCAGTCCTCGTCGAGGGTGGGGATCGAGTCGGTGATGGTCGGCAGCAGGTCGGCGACCGAGTCGACGATCTCGTCCGGTCGGAAGGGGTACTGCTCGATGATCCGCTGGTCGCTGATGCCGGTGAGGACGAGCACCGTGTGCAGACCCGCCTCGATGCCGGCGACGATGTCCGTGTCCATCCGGTCGCCGATCATGCCGGTCTTCTTCGAGTGCGCGCCGATCTTGTTCAGGGCCGAACGGAACATCATCGGATTGGGCTTGCCGACGACGTAGGGCTCCTTGCCGGTGGCCTTGGTGATGAGGGCGGCGATCGCTCCCGTGGCCGGCAGCACCCCGTCGGCGCTCGGGCCGGTGGCGTCCGGGTTGGTCACGATGAAGCGCGACCCGTTGATGATGTGGCGGATGGCCTTGGTGATGGCCTCGAACGAGTAGTTGCGGGTCTCGCCGACGACGACGAAATCGGGGTTCGTCTCGGTCATGATGAAGCCGGCCTCGTGCAGCGCGGTGAGGATGCCGGCCTCGCCGATGACGAACGCGGAGCCGCCGGGGAGCTGCTGCGCGAGGAAGTCGGCGGTCGCGAGCGCTGACGTCCAGATGCGCTCTTCCGGCACGATCAGGCCGCTCGCACGGAGGCGGGCGGAGAGGTCGCGGGCGGTGAAGATCGAGTTGTTCGTGAGCACGAGGTAGGGGATCTCGTTGCGCTCCCATCCGGCGAGGAGTTCGGAGGCCCCGGGGATGGCGTCGTTCTCATGGACGAGCACGCCGTCCATGTCGGTGAGCCAGCATTCGATGTCGTCACGGTGTGCCATGTGCTCAGCCTAGAGGCCCCACCTTTCCTTTCGAATCGCCTGATTGGCCCCATCCCCGGCCGATCTGCCGCAAAGTGCGCGATTCGAAGCCGGGGGTCAGGCCGACAACCACACCACGTCGCGGGCGGCGGGGGGCAGCGGAGGCTCGGTGCCGTCGAGGGTGATGCCGGTCGGGGTCACGGTCACGGTCGTCCCCACGACGACCCCGTGGGAGTCGAGGGTCCGCAGGAGCTCCGGGTCGCGGTCGTCGACGCGGAGCACGCGGCCGGTGTGTCCGTCCGGGGCATCCGCGAGCAGGACGAAGGGCTCCCGTTCGATGCGGCCCTCCGCGTCCGGGATGGCGTCTCCGTGCGGGTCGAAGCGCGGGCGGCCCAGGCGCTCGTCGATGCCCTCGAGCAGCCGGTCGCTGATGGTGTGCTCCAGCACCTCGGCCTCGTCGTGCACCTCATCCCACCCGTACCCGAACTCCTGCACGAGCCAGGTCTCGATGAGGCGGTGGCGGCGGACCATCGCGAGGGCCCGGGTGACCCCCGCGTCCGTCAGCCGGACCGCTCCATACGGCACGTGCGACACGAGTCCCGCCGCGGCGAGCTTCTTCACCATCTCCGTGACCGACGACGGCGCGATGCCGAGCTTGGCCGCCAGGACCGAGGGGGTGATCGGCGCATCCTGCCACTCGGTGTGCGCGTAGACGGTCTTCAGATAGTCGTCAGCTGCCGGGGATGCCACCCCACCACCTTACGTGTCCGGGTCGGCCGGCCTCGCGGCCTGAGTCAGGCGCTCGCGGAGCCGAGCAGGATCACGGCCGCCTGCCCCGCGAAGAAGAGCACGAGGAACCCCAGGAGGGCGGCGGCGAGCGACAGGCGCCCGTCGAAGCCCTCCACCTCGGCGATGCCCACCTTGCGGGCACGGAAGGCGAAGATCAGGGTGGCGACGCCGAGGGCGAGCTGCACCCACGGGCTGGCGGGGCCGATGACCTTCGGGAAAGCGATGAGCAGACCGCCGATGACGCCGGTCGCGAAGCCGCTCCAGGTGAGGAGGCGGACGGTGCGACGGGCGGAGGTGGCAGACATGATGTCGAGCCTATCCGGCGTCATGCCCCGGTCAGCACCAGCCAGAGCAGGGCGCCGTTCAGGGCGATGAGGAGCACGGAGGCCGCGATGCCGGCGACCGTCGTCCACACCCGGTTGACCCAGACGCCGAGCGTGCGGCGCTGTGCGGTGAGGGCGACGAGCGGGATCAGCGCGAACGGGATGCCGAACGACAGCACGACCTGGCTGAGGACGAGGGCGAGCGTCGGGTCCACCCCGATGCCGAGGATCACCAGCGCGGGGATGAGCGTCACCAGGCGCCGGGCCAGCAGGGGGATGCGCACGTGCAGCAGGCCGTGCATGATCTCGGCGCCCGCGTACGCGCCGACGGAGGTCGAGGCGAGACCGGAGGCGAGCAGTCCCACGGCGAAGAAGGTCGCCACGGCCGGACCGAGGCCCGCGGCGAGGGCGGCGTGTGCGCCCTCCAGGGAGTCGGTCCCCGCGACGCCCGCGAGGTTCGCCGCCGCGAGGAGCAGGATGCCGAGGTTCACGGAGCCCGCGATGACCATCGCGATCGTCACATCCCACCGTGTCGCCGTGAGCAGGCGGCGGATTCGCGAGGTCTCGACCCGGGCGGCCTCCTCGGTCGTCTCGGCGCTCGTCGCACCGAACCGATCGCGGGCCAGGGAGGAGTGCGCGTAGATCGCGTGCGGCATGATCGTCGCGCCGAGGATCGAGGCGGCGAGGAGTACGGACCCCGTGTCCTCGAAGCGCGGCACGAGGCCGCTCACCACGCCGGCCGGGTCGGGTGGCGCGAGGAACAGGCCGGCCATGAAGCCGATCGTGATCACGAGCATGAGTCCGATGATCACGAACTCGAAGGGACGGGCGCCGCGACGGTTCTGCACCGCGAGCAGGGCCATCGACACGGCCCCGGTGATGAGTCCGCCCCACAGCAGCGGGACGCCGAAGAGCAGGTTCAGGGCGACGGCGCCGCCGATGACCTCGGCGAGGTCGGTCGCCATCGCGACCAGCTCCGCCTGCAGCCAGTACGCGCGGCGGGCCCAGGGACGGTGCAGCCGCCGGCCCAGCACCTCCGGGAGGCTCTGGCCGGTGACGACGCCGAGCTTCGCGGACAGGTATTGGATCAGCCAGGCCATCACGTTGCCGGCGACGACCACCCACACGAGCAGGTAGCCGTACTGCGCCCCCGCGGTCATGTTGCTGGCGACGTTGCCCGGGTCGAGGTAGGCGACACCCGCCACCAGCGCCGGTCCCAGCAGCCACAGCAGGCGCGGCGAAGCGGTGCGAGCGGGGATCAGGAGAGAGGCGGTGGGATTTTTAGGCACACCGAAACCGTAGCGTATTTTTCGGTATACCTAAATATTCTCGGCCGGTGTGCGGCCCCTCCGCCGGACGGCGGCCGGGCCGACGCGGCGATAGCCTGGCGGGATGGATGCGCAGCGCCCCGAGAGCCCGGAACCGACCGCCTCCGGGGGGTCCTCGGCGCAGCCCGGATACGGCGTCGGCCCGTGGCCCGGAGGGCCGTCGGCCTGGCCCGAGGGAGAGCAGTACGATCCCGAGCTCCTCGCGCACGGCGACACGCGGAACGTCATCGACCGCTATCGCTACTGGCGCATGGAGGCGATCGTCGCCGACCTCGATACGCGGCGTCATCCGTTCCACGTCGCGATCGAGAACTGGCAGCACGACATGAACATCGGTTCCATCGTGCGCAGCGCCAACGCGTTCCTCGCCGACACGGTGCACATCATCGGCCGCCGTCGCTGGAACAAGCGCGGCGCCATGGTGACCGACCGCTACCAGCACGTCGTGCACCATGAGGACATCGCGACCTTCGCCGCCTGGGCTGCCGCGGAGGGCCTGCCCGTCATCGCGATCGACAACGTCGACGGGGCCGTGCCGGTGGACCGCGCCGACCTGCCGCGCTCGTGCGTGCTCCTGTTCGGGCAGGAAGGGCCTGGGCTGTCGCCGGAGGCGCTGACCGCCGCTTCGGGTCACATCGAGATCACGCAGTACGGCTCGACCCGCTCGATCAACGCGAGTGCCGCCGCCGCCGTCATCATGTACGAGTGGTGCCGTCGCCACGCGGAGTGACCACGAGGAGCGGTCGCGCCTGCTCCGTCAGGCCGGATCGATCCCGAACAGGTGTCGCGAGATCGCGCTGACGTCGCGGTCGAGACCGTCCATGCGCCGGCTCAGGCCATGCACCTCCTTCCGGAGATCTCCGATCTCGGCTTTCACGCCGACGATCTCGCCCTTGATCCCGACGATCTCGCCCTTGATCCCACCGATCTCGCCCTTGATCCCGCCGATCTCCGTGTGGATCCCGCCGATCTCCGTGCGGACCGTGCCGATCTCCGTCTTGATGATCCTCACGAACATCGTCGCCATGAGCGTGATCGTGGCGTACATGCCCGAGGCGAGAACCCCGATCGTCGTCCATACCTGTGCGTCGTTCATCCCCAGCATCCCTTCAGTGTCGCTCCATGCTGCACCGGAGGGCGAGAGGGGCGAGGCGCTGTATTCCGCTCTGCCCGGCGACAGGGGATAAGTCGTTCTCTCAGTCGACTGTGGAGGACTTATGCCGACGCGGCGAGCCAGCGCCCGGAGCGCACTCGCCACCCCAGCGTCGCCAGCCGTGCGAGCAGGTACACCCCGAAGAACGCGACGGCGAGCCACACGAGGCCGGCGGTGCCGTCGACCCCCGTCGCGGCGATGATCGCCAGCGTGGGCAGGAACGGCACAAGGTTCAGACCGCCCGCGATCGCCAGGTACCGGGCGTCGTCGGCCCCCATGAGCACGCCGTCGAGCACGAACACCACGCCTGCGATCGGCTGCGCCACCGCGAGCACGAGCAGGGCCGGCTGCACCACCTCCGCCACGGCCCGGTCGCCGGTGAAGACGATGCCGAGCACCCCGGAGAGGGCGGCGATGACGCCGCCGACCACGACGCCGAACCACGCCCCCCAGGCGACAGTCCGCCCCAGCACCCGGCGCACCTGAGCCTCATCCCCGGCGCCGAGCTCTTTGCCGATCAGTGCCTGCGCCGCGATCGCGAGCGCGTCGAGGGCGAAGGCCGCCGCCGAGAAGATGGTGAACACGATCTGCCACCCGGCGAGCTCCTCGGTGCCGATCCCGGTCGCCACCGCCACGGTCGCGAGCAGGGCGACGCGCAGGCTCACGGTGCGGAGGAACAGCCAGCCGCCCGACGTCGCGGTGTGGCGCAGACCGTCCCGTTGGGCACGCAACGAGGCGCTGTGCCGGGTCGCGAGGCGCCGGACCACGAGCGCGTACGCCGCCACCATGCCCCACTGCGCCGTCACGGTGCCCGCCGCGGAGCCGGCGATGCCCCAGCCGAGTCCATAGATGAAGAGCCAGTTCAGCAGGGCGTTCGCCGCGAAGCCGAGTCCCGCGATCCACAGTGGCGTCATGGTGTCCTGCATCCCGCGCAGGAGACCGGTGGCCGCGAACACGATGAGCATCGCGGGGAGGCCCCACATCGAGATCACGAGGTATTCGTTGGCCTGTGCCGCGACCTCGGCGCTCGCGCCGAACAGGGACACGAGCCAGGGGGACGAGACGGCGCCGACGACGGCGAGCACGGCACCCAGGCCGAGCGCGAGCCACATGCCGTTGATCCCGACCGAGACCGCCTCCCCCGGACGCCCGGCCCCGAACCGTCGCGCGACCGCGGGGGTCGTGGAGTACGCGAGGAACACCATGAGGCCGACGATCGTCTGCAGCACGGCTCCGGCGATGCCGAGCCCGGCGAGGGGGACGGTGCCGAGGTGGCCGACGAGGGCGGCATCGACGATGAGGAACGCCGGCTCCGCGATAAGCGCACCGAGCGCGGGGACGGCCAGGCGCAGGATCTCGCGGTTCAGAGAGGTGCGGGCGGCCATCCTCCGAGCCTATGACCTGTCGTCGACACCCGAGACCTCCGGCCTCGACCGGACGTAGGGTGAGAGGAGGAGCTCCGAGCGGACGGAGGCGCATCATGACGGATCCCCGGGAGGCGGCCGCGCGCTATCGGGCCCGACAGCAGCAGGGCGATGATGTCGCCGACGACGCGGACACCGCCGCACCTCCCGGTGCCGCTGCCGCGGTGGACCGCGCCGCCTTCGTGGAATCCGCCATCCAGGTCGCCATCCGCCGTGGCGACTTCGATGACCTTCCGGGAGCAGGCAAGCCGCTCGAAGGGCTCGGCGACCACCACGACCCGGACTGGTGGATCCGTCGCAAGATCGAGACCGAGGGCCTGACCGGGCTCGGTCCTCCCGCCATCCTCCTGCGCACGGAGGACCGCGAGCTCGACGGACAGCTCTACCTCCTCGGTCGCGAGTCCGATGTGCGCGAGGTGCTCGAGGACTTCAATCGGCGTGTGCGCGAGGCCCGACGCCAGCTCCAGGGCGGACCCCCGGTCGTGACGCCGTTGCGCGACGTCGACGCCGAGGTCGTCGCGTGGGCGCAGCGCCGGGCGACGCGGCCCGCCCCGTCCGAGACGCCATCCCGGCGCCGACGTTTCGGTCGTCGACGCCGGGGATGACTCAGGCCTCCGGTCCCTCCACCGGACGCGCCCGCCGCGCCCGCACCCAGCCGTCCACCCCGAGCCGCCCGGCGGCGACGATCGCCAGCACCATCGCGGACAGCACCGCCATCACGGGGTACTGCGCGATCAGCTGGTCCGCGCTCCAGTAGAGCGCCAGGGTCCCGACCGAGACGAACGCGGCCGTTCGGGTGAGCAGCCCCGACACGAGGAGGACGCCCAATCCGACCTCCAGTGCCGGGATCGCGACCCCGAAGAACGCCGGTGCCGAGGCCATCGCCGCCCCGAGCGGGTCGAAGAAGTCCGGCACCCTCGTGTTCCCCTGCGCGCTCTGCGCCACGAGTTCGATGTCGGCCGCCCCGAATCCCGCCCGATACTTCAGCGTCCCCTCGATGAGCCACAGCACCCCGATCGCCACCCGAGCGGCCGCTCCCAGCAGCGAGCCGATCAGAAGACGAGTGGATCGTGGCGCGGTCATGACAGCTCGGCTGCCCCGAACACGGCCTTCGCCTTGTCGCAGTAGATGACGACGTGGGAGTAGTCCTCCGCGTCGACGCCGTCCAGGGTGAAGGTCTGCGTCGCGGTGTCGTACGAGACCGCGTCGACGAGCATGCCGGAGGCGATCGCCGCCTCGTCCGTGCCGTCCGTCAGGTAGACGTGCAGATCGGGGCCCTCGTCCGAGGAGAACTCCGACAGCATCACCTCCGTGTCGGAGACGGAGACCATGCCGGCGACCTTCTTGCCGTTCAGGCCCGCGAACTCCCCGCTCTTCGCGGTCGTGTCCGCGGTGGTGGCGTCGCTCTCTGCGGTGCTCTGCGAGGCCGAGGAGGAAGGGGCCGACGTGTCGGCCGCGTCCTGCGGGCTGCAGGCTGCGAGCGTCAGGGCGAGCCCGAGGGCGGCGGTGGTGGCGAGAAGGGTCTTGCGCATGATGGTCTCCTGTTCGATGGAACGCCGTCGTGGCGGATGCCGCGGCGGAGGTGCTGCACAGCACGCTAGGAAGCGGAAGCGGGCCGTGGGGAAGACCTTTCGGAACCGTAAGGATCCGTCGGTGCGTTGTCGCGTGGGGGTTACCCTCGACGGCATGGAAGGGGTCATCAGAGTCGCCGTCGTGGAGGACGATCCCACGGTGCGCGAGGCCGTGGGGGCGTACCTTCAGGCCCACGGCTATGCGGTGTCGAGCTTCGGGGACGGCGTCTCCGCACGGACTGCGCTGCGGGAGGCCGTCCCGGATGTGGTGATCGTCGACCGGATGCTGCCCGGCCTCAGCGGCGACGAGCTCTGCCGCGAGCTGCGCGCCGTCTCCGACGTGCCCATCATGGTGCTCACTGCCCTGGGGGAGGTGGAGGATCGCATCGACGGCTTCGCGTTCGGTGTCGACGACTATCTCGCCAAGCCGTTCTCGATGAGGGAGCTGTCGATGCGCGTCGCGGCACTGGTCCGTCGGTCCCAGGTCGCGCAGACGTCGTCCGGGGAGCTCCGGAGGGGCGCGTTCGTGATCGACCTGCTGCGGCGCCGCGCCTGGGTGCGCGGAGAGGAGATGGTGTTGACGGGCAGGGAGTACGACCTGCTCCTCTTCCTCGTCCGCAACGACGGCCGCGCGCTGGGTCGCGAGGAGATCCTTCGCGAGGTGTGGGGGTGGACCGTCGGCGAGCGTTCGACGGTCACCGTGCACGTGCGGCGTCTGCGGGAGAAGATCGAGGAGGACCCGCAGGACCCTCGCCATCTGCTCACCGAGTGGGGCGTCGGCTATCGCTTCCTGTCGAGAGGGATCGGCTGATGACGATGATCTCCGGTGGGGTGATCCTGCAGATCGTCCTCACGAGCCTGGCGGTGGCGATCATCGTCGCCGTCGTCGCGGTGCTGCTCCTGCGAGCTCTCCGGCGTCGCGGGCTCCGCACCCAGCTGATGGTCGTCGCCAGCGCGGGCACCATCGCGATGGCAGGGTCCGTGGTGGCCATCGGACTCGAGATGTACCTCTCCGCCCACGACCTGACCATCCTCCTCACCGTGATCGCTGTGTCGCTCGTCCTCGGTCTGGGCATGGCATGGTGCATGGCGCGCACGGTGCGCGCCTGGGTCGAGGGGTTCTCGGTGTCGCTGGGCAGGATCGGTCGGACGGACGACGCGGTGGCAGACGCAGCGGCCTCTCGGGAGCTCGCCGGCCTCTCGACACAGCTCGCGGTGGTCTCGGCCGAGGTGGACGCGGCGAGGGCCGAGCTGGTGCGGCTGGACTCCGCCCGTCGGCGCTTCTTCGCCTGGATCTCGCACGACCTGCGCACGCCGCTCACCGCTCTCCGCGTGCTCGCCGAAGCGGTGGAGGACGGCACGGCGGCCGCCCCGGAGCGTTTCGCCGGCCAGGTGCGGGGGCAGGTCGAGACGATGAGTCGGATGGTGGACGACCTCTTCGAGCTCTCTCGCCTCACCTCCGGCGCTGTGCAGCTGCAGACGGAGCAGGTGATTCTCCGTGATGTCGTGTCCGATGCGGTCGCCGATGTCGCGGCGGCCGCGGCGACGCGTGATGTCCGGATCGTGGAGCGGGGGATCGCCGGTCCGGTGCTGTGGGCCGATCCGCATCAGCTCGGGCGGATCGTGGTGAACCTGCTCACGAACGCCGTCCGGCATGCGCCTGCGGGCACGGAGGTCGTGCTGTCCGCGTCTATGGTCGACCGGGATCGCCTCGTGCTCGGCGTGCTGGACCAGGGGGCGGGCGTGGCGGTGGAGGATCTGGATCGGATGTTCGACGTCGGCTGGCGTGAGGATCCGGCCCGGCCCGCGGCCGGTGGCGACGACGGCGTCGCCTCCGGGGCCGGCCTCGGGCTGTCGATCGCGCGCGGGCTCGCACGAGCGCACGGCGGCGACGTCTTCGCGGAGCGCACCGACGCGGGCTTCCGCATGAACGTGTCCCTCCCGGTGGGGGTGCCTGGACCCGCGGAGTGACCTGGTCTGGACACCGTGGGGGACCCCGGCCATAGGCTGGAGCGCATGACCGACGTGCTTCCCGCGGGCCTCGCGCTCGACGACCTCAGCCCCGACATCCGCCCGCAGGACGACCTGTACCGCCATGTGAACGGCGCCTGGATCGCTCGCACCGAGATCCCGGGGGACAAGGCGCGCTGGGGCTCCTTCCATCTGCTGGCCGAGCAGGCCGAGAAGGACGTCCGCGCGATCGTCGAGGAGTCGCAGGAGGCGGAGGAGGGCACCCTCGCCCGCAAGATCGGCGACCTCTTCGCGAGCTTCATGGACACCGACCGCATCGCCGCGGCCGGCGTGACCCCGCTGGCCGAGACGTTCGCCGAGATCGACGCGATCGACGGCATCCCGGCCTTCCTGCGCACCGTGGGCGCCTACGACCGGGAGGGCCGGGCGGCGGTGATCGGCCTCTACGTCGACGGCGACCCCGGAAACCCGGAGCGCTACCTCCCGGTGCTCGTGCAGGCCGGGCTCTCGCTGCCGGACGAGAGCTACTTCCGTCTCGACACCTTCGCGGAGACCCGCGCGGCGTACCGGGAGCACCTGGAGCGCCTGCTCGCTCTCGCCGGCGTGACCGATGCCGCGGCGCAGGCCGAGCGCTCCATCGCGCTGGAGACCGAGCTCGCCGGACACCACTGGGACAACGTGCGCAGCCGTGACGCGGTGGCGACCTACAACCTCAAGACGTGGGACGAGCTGCAGGAGCTCGCCGGCGTCGACCTCAGTCCGTGGCGCGAAGCCGTGACGCCGACGAACCCGCAGGCGTTCGACGAGGTCGTCGTCGCGCAGCCGAGCTTCTTCGAGGGGCTGGGCGCTCTGCTCACTCCCGAGCGGCTGGACGACTGGAAGGCCTGGCTGCGTGCGAAGGTCGTGCACGCGGCGGCGCCCTACCTCACCGACGAGCTCGTGCAGGAGAACTTCTCGTTCTACGGCACCCAGCTCACCGGCGTCCCCACGATCCGCGAGCGCTGGAAGCGCGGCGTCTCCGTCACCGAAGGGGCCCTGGGCGAGGCGATCGGCAAGGTCTACGTCGAGCGGCACTACCCGCCGACGGCGAAGGCGGCCATGGACGAGCTCGTCGCGAACCTCGTCGAGGCCTATCGGCAGAGCATCGAGACCCTGGAGTGGATGACCGCGGAGACCCGGCAGCGGGCGCTGGCGAAGCTGGACGCGTTCACCCCGAAGATCGGGCACCCCGAGGTGTGGCGTGACTACTCGGCCCTCGTGATCGACCGGACCGATCTCCTCGGCAACGTGCGCCGCGCGGCGATCTTCGAGCACGACCGCAACATCGACAAGGTCGGGAAGCCGATCGACCGCACCGAGTGGCACATGCCGCCGCAGATGGTCAACGCCTACTACAACCCCTCGATGAACGAGATCGTCTTCCCCGCGGCCATCCTCCAGTACCCGTTCTTCGACGCCGGACGGGACGCGGCCGCGAACTACGGCGGGATCGGCGCGGTGATCGGGCATGAGATCGGCCACGGTTTCGACGATCAGGGCAGCCGATACGACGGCGAGGGGCGCCTGCAGGACTGGTGGACCGACGCGGATCGCGCGGCCTTCGAGGAGCGCACGAAGGCGCTCATCGCGCAGTACGACGCCCTCGTGCCGGAGGGACTGGACGCCGAGCATCACGTGAACGGCGCCCTCACCATCGGTGAGAACATCGGCGATCTCGGCGGCCTCGGGATCGCGCTGAAGGCGTACGAGCTGTCGCTGCGGGCCGATCCGTCGGTGCCGGAGCCCGTCGAAGGGCCGGTCATCGACGGCTACACCGGTGTGCAGCGGCTGCTCCTGTCCTGGGCGCAGGTCTGGCAGCAGAAGAGCCGCGAGGCCGAGACGCTGCGCCTGCTGACGATCGACCCGCACTCGCCCAACGAGTTCCGGTGCAACCAGATCGTCCGCAACATCGATGCGTTCTACGACGCCTTCGGCGTCACCGAGAAGGATGCCCTCTGGCTGCCGGAGTCGTCCCGGGTGACCATCTGGTGACGAACCTCCGGACTCTGTGAGGCACGCTCCGGCGGTGGGGTTACGATAGCCCTGCCGCCGGGCGCCCCTTCCCGGATGTGCAGTATCCCTCCCCCTCCTGAAGGACCACGCGTGGGTGCGACCGACCCTGGTGACGCGTTCCGGAACCCCTCGGCTCCCGGAGCGTCCGGGAGCGCGCCCGAGTCGTCCAGCGGTCGCCGTTCGCAGCGGCCGGGAGCCCGTCGGCTGCCCCGCCGCGTGGCCGTCGGCCGGCGGTCATTCACGTCGACGCTGAAGGCCCTCGAAGGCCTCGCGAACTCCGGGGCGCAGGTGTCGGTGCACGTGGTCGACCTCGACTCCCATGTGCACGTGCTGGCGGGAGACGACCACGTGACTATGCCCGTCGCCGGCCTCGGGGTGGTCCCGCTGCTCATCGAGGTGGCCGCGGCGTTCGAGTCCGGTGCCCTCGACCCTCTCGAGATCGTGGAGCGCACGAGCGTCGAGGCCGTGGAGAGCTCCGGGCTGTGGCGGCACCTGCGGGCCCCGGCGCTGCCGCTGGAAGACCTCGCCGTGCTCGCCGCGACGGCCGGCGACCCGATCGCCGTGAACATCCTGCTGGAGAAGGTGGGGCACGACCGGGTGCGGGAGCGCATCGAGGGGCTGGGGCTGCGTCGCACCGCCCTGCTCGACCGGTTCCGCGACCGCCGTGGTCCGGACGACGCCCCGCAGGTCGCCGTGGGGTCGGCACGCGAGCTGGCCGGACTGTTCTCCGCGCTCGTGAACTCCCAGGTCGTGGATGCCGCCGTCAGCGCGCAGGTCTCGGAGTGGCTCAGCCTCAACCAGGACCTCAGCCTCGTGGCCGCCTCGACCGGACTCGACCCCTTCGCACACGAGCACGACGCGCACGGCCTGCTGTTCGTGAACAAGACCGGCCGCGACCGGGGAGTGCGCGCCGAGGCGGGGGTGCTCGCGGGGCCGCGGGCCGGTGTCGCCTACTCGATGATCGTGTGCTTCGACGACCTGTCGATCAGCCACCGTCTCCGCGCGCACGACGCCTTCCGCGTGCTCGGCGTCGAGCTCATGGAATACACGCACTGACCCCCTGACCCCGCGCGAACGCAGGCATCCGCGCGGCATCAGGCGTCCGGGGGAGCAACGAGCCTGAACTCCCGCGGTTGCCTGGAGTCGCGCGTTCTCCTGTCTCCGCGTCCGCTGGGTCCCGCGTGTGAACGCAGGCATCCGCGTGGCATCAGGCGCTCAGGGGTGCAGCCAGCCTGATGTCGCGTGCTTGCCTGATGTCGTGCGAGAGCCTGAGGTGGCGTGCTCGCCTGATCGCGCGACGCACGGGCTAGCATCGGGACATGCCCTCTGCCTGGACCCCGCATCGCCGCGACGACGGCGAGCTGCTCGGCTGGATCCATCCGGAGGGCGAGGAGTGGATCGCCGTCGATGTCCTCGGGCGCCGGGTCTCCGGCCCGGGCGAGTGGCTCGACGCGGAGGCCGCACTGGAGGAGCACGGCATCGCCTGGCTCGCTGATCCGTGGATGCTCGAGGGAGAGGACGACCGCCCGCTGCGGGTGCGCATCCTCGAGGTGACGCCGGACGAAGAGGGCGCGCCGGGGCGCATCGTCGTGAAGGTCGACGACTTCGGGGACATGACCCGACCCGCGACCGCACGGTTCACTCTGCCGTGGCCGCTGCCCGCCCGGCTGCGGCCGCCGCACGCCGACGACCCGGACCCGCGCACGATCTCCCGCTGACCCTCCGCCGCACGTCGCAGATCCGCCGCACGTCGCACGTCTTACGGGAATCCTTGCGACCTCGCGCGATTTTCGACCTCGCGTGAATCCCGGACCCGCGCGGATCCCGGACCGGCGCGAGTCAGCCTGGGAGTGACGGGTGCTGCTCCTCGGCGCGCCGCCGCGGGATGAACAGGGACAGGACCACGGCCACGATGCCGGCGGCGATCGCGAGCCAGAAGCACACCTCGAACGCGGTCCTCGTCGGCACGGCCACCCCGCCGACGTCGACGCTCATCGCCGCGAGCACGCCGCCCATCACGGCCGAGGCCGTCGAGGTGCCCACGGAGCGGAACAGCGCGTTGAGGCCGTTCGACGCCCCGGTCTCGTTCGCGGGCACGGAGCGCATGATGATCATGGGCATCGCGGCGAAGGTGAACCCGATGCCGACGCCGATGAAGATGTTGGCGACGAAGATGTGCCATACCTCGGTCGACCACAGCAGCACGAAGACGTAGGCAAGGACGATCGCGCCGGCCCCGACGGTGAAGAGCGGACGCGGCCCCACGGTGCGCTCCAGCCACCCGGACAGCGGGGAGATCACCATCATGACCAGACCCGCCGGCATGATCACGAGGGAGGCGGCCACCATGTCGAGCCCGAAGCCGGCGCCGCTCACCGCCGGCATCTCCAGCATCTGCGGGAACGTGACGTTCGAGGCGAACAGGGCGAAGCCCATGCCGATGGCGGCGATGTTGGTGAAGAGGACGGCGGGCCGGGCCGCGACCCGGAGGTCGAGCAGCGGATCGTCCGTGCGCAGCTGGTACCAGCCCCACAGCAGCAGCATGGCGACGCCGCCGATCACGCAGACGAGGGTGAGCGGTGCCGTCCAGCCCCACTCGGCGCCGCGGGAGACGAACAGCAGCAGGCCCGTGAGGCCGATCGCGAGTCCGATGGCCCCGAGCACGTCGAGGCGTCCGGGGGAGCGGAGCACGTCCTCCGGCACCACGGCGAGCACCAGGAGCAGCCCGAGGACTCCGAGGGCGGCGGCGAGCCAGAACAGCATGTGCCAGTCGGCGTTCTCGGCGAGCAGCGCGGCGACGGGCATGCCGATCGCCCCGCCGACGCCCATGGTGGCGCTCATCAGGGCCACCGCGGTGCCGAGGCGTTCGGGCGGCAGCACGTCGCGCATGATCGCGATGCCGAGGGGGACGACGCCGGTCACGGCCCCCTGGAGGGCGCGGCCGATGATGACGCCGACGATGGATCCGGAGAGCGCGGCGATGACCGACCCCAGGATGAGGATCGCGAGGAGCACGATGACGACGCGGCGCTTGCCGTACATGTCGCCCAGACGGCCGGAGATCGGGGTCGCGACGGCGGCCACGAGCAGGGTGATCGTGACCACCCAGGTGGTGTCCTCGCGGGAGGAGTTCAGCAGCTGCGGCAGCTCGGCCTGCAGCGGCACGACGAGGGTGAACATGAACGAGGAGCACAGGCCCGCGAACGCCAGCACCGCGATGATCGCCCACCGCGGAGGGGTACGGGAGAGGCGTTTCCTGGCTCTGTCGTCGTTCGCACCCACCGGCTCAGGCTATCGGCGTTCCCGGAGGGGAGGGGCCGATGTGGTTGCATGGCCGGATGACCGACGACACCGCGCCCGCGCAGCACCCCGCCGACACCGCATACCACCGCCGGCTCCCGATCGGCGAGGTGCTCGACGCCTCGGCGCTCGCGGAGGGGCTGCCCTGGGCGTTCGAGAGTGTCACGATGCGGCCGCTCGAGCCGATGCTCGTGCCGGAGAAGCCCCGCGCCGGCGAGCACGACCCGGCCGCGTGCGGCCACTGCGGTCCGAGCGTGCACACCATCTGGCACGACGACCTCTGGCAGGTGCGTGCCGGGTGGGACGTCGGCGGACTGCCCTTCATCGGCGGGGTCGCGCCGCGCGAGCACTGGCTCCTGGAGAACGCGCCGCACGACGTGCTCGCCGCCCTCGGACCGCTGATGCAGCGCGTGTCGGAGGCGGTGAAGAGCATCCCCGGCGTCGCCCGCTGCCACTTCGGGCGCTGGAACGACGGCTCCGCGCACATGCACATGTGGGCGCTGGGCCGTCCGGCCGGGATGATGCAGGGACGCGGTGCGGTGCTCGCGTTCTGGGACGGGATCCTGCCGCCGCTGCCGGCGGAGATGGCCGAGGACCACCTGCGCATCGTCGCGGAGGCGCTCGCCGCGGGCGGGGGCGAGGCCTTCCCGTACCGGTGAGCCGGAGTCGGTTTCCGCGAACGGGCGGAGGAGGGGCAGACTGGGATCGTGCGAACCATCCGCGATCTCGACACCGTTGAACTCATCCTCGACGCCCAGAGCCTGCTCGACTCCATCCGGGGCCCGCAGCGCGTGGTGGACGCCGGGACCCTCCGTGCCCTGCAGCAGTCGGGCAACTACGTCGTCGGCTTCTTCGACGGCGAGGGCGACGAGGAGCGCATGGTCGGCGCCTCGATCGCCTTCTTCGGCGAACCGGCCCGCCGTGCCATGCACTCGCATATCACGGCTCTGCTGCCCGAGTACCGGGGGCGCGGCTGGGGCCGTGAGCTCAAGGAGCACCAGCGGCAATGGGCGTTCTCCCGCGACGTCGGCCGCATCACCTGGACCTTCGACCCGCTGGTCGCCCGGAACGCGCACTTCTTCCTCACCGTCCTCGGCGCGCGCGCCACGGGCTACTCGGTGAACCGGTACGGCATCTTCGGCGGCGGCGACGCGGGCGACGAGAGCGACCGCCTCGACGTCGAGTGGGCGCTCGCGGACATCGCCAAGCCCCCGGCGGAGGACGCCGTCGTGGAGACGCTGGAGATCCCGGACGACATCGAGGGCCTGCGGGAGTCCGACCCCGCGGCCGCGCACGAGTGGCGGCTGCGGCTGCGCGCGCAGATGGAGGGCCTGCTCGGCAGCGGCCTCCACATCGCGGGCTTCGAGACCGGCCGCGGCTACCTCTTCACCGCGTGATCGCCGGGGCCGTCAGCGCACGCCCCGCATGAGCCGCAGCACCGGCTTCACGCTCAGCAGCAGTCCGATGCCGACGAGGATCGCGATGCCGCCGAGGATCGAGAAGTACGGCACCTCGTTCTCCGGATCGTAGAACTTCACGAGCTCGCCCGAGATGGCGGTGCCGAGGGCGATCGACAGGAAGAACAGCGCGACCATCTGCGTGTGGAAGACGGCGGGGGCGAGCTTCGTCGTCACCGACAGCCCGACGGGCGAGAGCAGCAGCTCGGCGACGGTGAACACGAAGAGGATGCCGACGATCGCGAGCAGCGGCGTCGAATTCGCACCGCCGCCGGAGAACGGCAGAAACAGCAGAAACGCGGAGCCCATGATGATGGCGGCCAGCCCGAACTTGACGGGGGTCGACGGCTGATGCGTCCCCAGCTTCGTCCAGATGGCCGCGAAGACCCCGGACAGGATGATGATGAACACCGGGTTGATCGACTGCACCCACGACACCGGCATCTCCCACCCGAACAGGTCGCGGTCGAGCCGCTTGTCGGAGTAGATCGTCAGCACCGTGAACTGCTGCTGGTACAGCGACCAGAACGCGACGCTCGTGAGGAACAGCGGCAGGAACCCCCAGACCCGCGAGCGTTCGGTGGCGTCGATGCGGCGGCTGCCGAGGATCACCGCGAAGTAGGCGACGGCGGCGACCACCGTGACCACGATCACGATGGTGGCGAGGTTGTCGGCCTGGATGACCCCGGTCAGCACGAGCACCGCGATCACGACGACTGCGCCGACCGCGATGCCGGCGACCAGCGGGTAGCGCGAGCGGGGGAGCGGGTTCGGCACTTCACGCGCGGAGGCGGGCAGGCCGCGGCGGCCGAACGAGTACTGCACGAGGCCCAGGGTCATGCCGAGGGCGGCGAGGCCGAACCCCCAGTGGAAGCCGAGGGTCGACTGCAGCAGTCCGGTGAGGATCGGACCGAGGAAGGCGCCCAGGTTGATGCCGAGGTAGAACAGCGAGAACCCGGCGTCGCGCCGCACGTCGTCCGGACGGTACAGCGTCCCCACGACCGAGGTGGCGTTCGCCTTCAGGCCTCCCGAGCCCAGGGCCACGAGCACCAGGCCGACCCCCACGCCGACGAACCCCGGCAGGAGGGCGAGGGCGAGGTGGCCGGCGACGATGACGATGGCGCTGACGAACAGCACCCGCTCGGAGCCGAACAGCCGATCGGCGAGCCAGGCCCCGAGGATGGTCGACAGGTACACCGAGCCGCCGTACGCGCCGACGATCCCGCCCGCCACCGCCTCCGGGAGGCCGAGGCCGCCATCGGCTACCGAGAAGTACAGGTAGATGAGCAGGATGCCCTGCATGCCGTAGAAGCTGAAGCGCTCCCACATCTCCACGCCGAAGATGTGCACGAGCGACCACGGCTGTCCGAAGAAGCGGGTGTCCTCGTCGCGGGAGGCGGGTGGCTGCGCGGTGGTGCTCATGCGTGGGACGGTACTCCTCCCGCGGGTCCCGCGGCCAGGGGTTGCGCTCCGGCCCCGGATAGAATGGGGGTGCCCGTGCTCACGGGCATTCTCCGCATCCGACCATTGGAGCCACCGTGGCCGAACAGTCCCGCCTCGACAAGGTCATCGCCCTCGCCCGCCACCGCGGTTTCGTGTTCCAGGCGGGTGAGATCTACGGCGGTTCCCGGTCGGCCTGGGACTACGGACCCCTCGGCACCGAGCTGAAGGAGAACATCCGGCGGCAGTGGTGGCAGACGTTCGTGCGTGGCCGCGGCGACATGGTCGGCCTCGACTCCAGCATCATCCTGCCGAAGCGCGTGTGGGAGGCCTCGGGTCACGTCGCGACCTTCACCGACCCGCTCGTCGAGTGCCTGCAGTGCCACAAGCGCTTCCGTGCCGACAACCTCATCGAGGACTTCGAGGCGCGCAAGGGTCGCAAGGCCGAGAACGGTCTGGCCGACATCCCCTGCCCGAACTGCGGCACCAAGGGGCAGTACACCGAGCCGAAGGCCTTCTCCGGCCTGGTGAAGACGTACCTCGGCGTCGTCGACGACGAGTCCGGCCTCTACTATCTGCGCCCCGAGACCGCGCAGGGCATCTTCGTGAACTTCTCGAACGTGCTCACCGCCAGCCGCAAGAAGCCGCCGTTCGGCATCGGCCAGGTCGGCAAGGCGTTCCGCAACGAGATCACCCCCGGCAACTTCATCTTCCGCACCCGCGAGTTCGAGCAGATGGAGATCGAGTTCTTCACGCCGCCCGCCGAGGCGCCGCAGTGGTTCGACCACTGGGTCGAGGCATGCTGGAACTGGTTCATCGACCTCGGCATCGACCCGGAGAACATGCGTCAGTTCGACGTGCCGGAAGACGACCGCGCGCACTACTCGGCCGGCACCATCGACGTCGAGTACCGCTTCGGCTTCGCGGGCAAGGAGTGGGGCGAGCTCATGGGCGTCGCCAACCGCACCGACTACGACCTCTCCAGCCACAGCGAGGCTTCCGGCCAGAGCCTGACCTACTTCGACCAGGCCACGGGCGAGCGCTACACGCCGTATGTGATCGAGCCGTCCTTCGGCCTCACCCGCGCGATGATGGCCTTCCTCGTCGACGCGTACGTCGAGGAGCAGGTGCCCAACGCCAAGGGCGGCACCGACACCCGCACCGTGCTCAAGCTCGACCCGCGCCTGGCTCCGGTCAAGGCGGCGGTGCTCCCGCTGTCGCGCAACGAGAACCTGTCGCCGCTCGCCCGCGAGGTGGCCGACACACTCCGCGGTTCGTGGGCCGTCGACTTCGACGACGCCGGTGCGATCGGTCGTCGCTACCGCCGTCAGGACGAGATCGGCACGCCGTTCTGCGTCACGGTCGACTTCGACTCGCTCGACGACCGTGCCGTGACCGTGCGCGACCGCGACACGATGGCGCAGGAGCGCGTCCCGATCGACGAGCTGCACGCCTACCTGGCGGAGCGCCTCCGCGGCGCCTGACGTGACGGCGCCGGGGGGAGCCGGCGCACGGGGAGAGGCCTCGCCCGTGCGTCCGGTCGCGGCCATCGTGCTCGGCGCGCTCGCCGTGTCGTGGATGATCCTCACGGTGCTCGACCTGCGCGAGAACGACGGCGCGGGGCCCATCATCGCGATGTTCGGCATCCCCGCGCTCGCCGCCGCGGTTATCATCCAGATCGTGATGGCGCGGCTGGGGGAGCGCAAGCGCGTGCCGAAGGCCGTGTTCTGGTGGGTGCTCGCGGTGCTGCCGCTCGGGACCCTGGCGGGCTTCGTCGTCGCGATCCTGCGTGACCCGGACTACTTCATCGCGGACGAAGGCCCCTGGATGCTCCTCTGGGTGCCGGTCTTCATCGTCGTGGGGCTGCTGCTCGGCGCCCTCGTCTGGTTCTTCTTCGTGTTCCCGCTCGTGTCGCTCGTGACGGCGATCCGCTTGATCGCGCGCGGGGAGGCGAAGCCTGGCGCCCTCATCATGCCGATCGTGCTGCTGAGCCTCGGTGTGCTGAGCATCGTGGGCGGACTCTCGATCGACACCGACAGCAGCGGCCGCGCGTCGTGGGGATCGATCATCGCCGCGTTCCTCGGCCTCCCGGGGAACTACGAGGTGCTCTGGGAGCCCGGCCTCTGGATCGTCCGCGGCATCGTCCTCGCGATCATCCTCCTCTTCGCCCTCCCCCGCCTCTCCTCCCGCCTCTCCCGCCCCCGCAATTGACGCCGAGACCCCGGGTTTCCGTCGAGACCCCGGGGTGCATGCGGGCACACGTCGGGGTCTCGCCGGGAAAGCGGGGTCTGGCGGGCGTTGAGTGACCCTGCTATGGTCGCTCCTCGTGGGTACTCTGATTCGCTAGATCGGGACGCCGCGTCGAGAACTCTTCTCCGCGGTGGGTCCTGAGCGACCGCGCCCGGCTCCGAGCGCGGTTGAGGTTCCTGTTCCCCGCGTCATCGACGCAGATCCCGGTGGTGCGCGTGCGCCGCTGGAGAGGACCCCTCATGTTCCCTGTACTCTCGACCCCTTCCGACTCCTCGGCCCGCGCTCATCGCGAGTGCGCGATCCGAGCTGCGTCCGTCCGGTTCGCCGACCGTCTCGTGCTGGACCGCATCGATCTCGCCGTCGGCCCCGCCGATCGCCTCGCGGTCATCGGCGACAACGGCGCCGGCAAGTCGACCCTGCTCGACCTGCTCGCCGGTGCTCTCCTGCCGACGGCGGGGGAAGTGCGGCTCGACCTCCCCGGCGGGGTCGCGCATGCCCGGCAGCACCCGGTGTTCGCAGACGGGGCGACGGTGGCCGATGCCGTCGACGATCTCCTCGGCGACCTCCGCGAGCTGGAGCGCGAACTCGGCCATGCCTACGACCTCCTCGCCGCTGCGACACCTTCGGAGCGCGAGTCGCAGATGGCTGCCGTGGCCCTGTTGCAGGACCGTTTCGAGTCCCGTGGCGGCTACGAGGTCGACCGTCGCATCGACACCGCCCTCGAACAGGTCGGGCTGGGTGGTCTGGACCGCGGGCGATCGGTGGCCGCGCTGTCGGGCGGAGAGCGGGCGCGGCTCGCTCTCGCGGTCGCCCTCTCTTCCGGAGCCGAGCTCCTGCTCCTCGACGAGCCCACGAACGACCTCGACGACCGGGCGCTGACCTGGCTCGAGGACCGTCTCGCGGCGCATCGGGGAGCGCTGGTGGTCGTGACGCACGACCGTGACTTCCTGGACCGTTTCGCGACGGCCGTCGTGCAGGTGGAGGACGGTCGGATCCGTCGCTACGGCGATGGTTACGCCGGGTTCCTGCGGGCGCGCGAGGCCGAACGCCGGGCTGCAGTCGCGCGCCACGAGGAGTGGAAGGCCGAGCTCTCCCGCGCCGAGTCCCTGCTCGCGGCCAACGCGTTCCGGCTGGAGGCGATCCCGCGGAAGCTCGAGCTCGACGGTTTCGGTCACGGCGCGTTCCGGGCGCGGAGCCGCGACCACGGTGCCGTCGGGCGCATCCGCATGGCGAAGGAGAGGTTGTCGCGGCTGCGGGAGAACCCGTGCCCGGCGCCGCCCGAGCCGCTGCGGTTCGTGGTCGCGGCAGAGGACCGGGCGCCGCTCGACGACCCGCTCCTGACCCTCGATGCCGTGTCCCTCCGCGAGCCGGGACGACGGCTCGACGTGTCGCACTGGACGATCGGGGCCGGTTCGCGGTGGCTCGTGACGGGGCCGAACGGGGCCGGGAAGACGACGCTCCTCCGACTCCTCGTCGGCGAGCTCCGCCCCGCATCCGGGGCGCTCCTCCGCGCCGACGGGCTGCGGATCGCGTTCCTCCGGCAGGAGGTCGACACGCGCCTGCGGGGTACCGCCGTCGCGGTCTTCGCGGCCCGGACCGGGACGCCGCCGGCGGAGGCGCACGACGCTCTCCTGGCTCATGGACTCTTCCGCGGGCCGGAGGCGGACCGCGACGTGCGGACCCTCTCCGTCGGGCAGCGCCGGCGGCTGGATCTCGCGGTCGCCTTGGCGACACCGTTCGATCTGCTGCTGCTCGATGAGCCGACGAACCATCTCGATCCTGAGCTCGTGGAGCAGCTCGAGCACGCCCTCGTCGACCATCCTGCCGCCGTCGTCACGGTGACGCACGACCGGCGGTGGCGGCGTCACGCGGCGGACGCACGGCGCGTGCAGGTTGACGAGGGGGTGGCCACCACCTGAGGCCCCGCCTTCCCGCCGAGACCCCGGGCTCCCAACGTCCGCCCCCCGGGGTTTCGGCGGGAACCCGGGGTCTCGGCTACGACGTGACGGTCAGCTGCATACGCGCGTCGCCGCCGGACTCGACCCAGGCGCGCGAACGCTCGAGGATCCCGCGCAGCACGTCGAGGTCGACCTCGTCGAGGTCCTTGAGGTAGAGGCAGCCCACCCCTGTCGTGTGCGGGCCGAGCGCGCCGAGAGCCTCCGCGTGGGCGTCCACCCCGTCGAGGAGGTAGATCGTGGTCGCGGCCTTCCGGGGGGCGAAGCTCAGAATGCCGCTGTCGCCCTCCGTCCCGGTGGGATAGCGGTAGTGGCAGGAGCCGAACCCGATGATCGCCCCCCACGTCTGCGGCTCGCGCCCGGTGATGTCCTGCAGGAGAGCGGTCAGCGTCTCCGCATCACGGCGACGCACGGCCGGGGAGGAGCGGGCGATCAGGCCCGCGACGTCGTCCCCGGTTGGCTGCACTACTTCGCCGCCTTCGCCGCGGCCTTCATCGCCTTCTTGTACTCGCGCACCTTCGTCAGCGACTCCGGCGACACGATGTCGGCGACGCTCCGGTACGAGCCGTCCTCGCCGTAGGGCGCCGAGGCCTCGCGCCACCCTTCGCCGGTGAATCCATACTGCTTGCCGAGGAGGGCGAGGAAGATCTTCGCCTTCTGCTCGCCGAAGCCGGGAAGGTCCTTGAGCCGTCTGAGCACCTCGGCGCCGCTCGGCTGGGTCCCTGAGCCTGCCGAAGGGCGCGTCCAGAGGGCGGCGGCGTCCCCGTCCCAGTCGTCGACGAGCGCCTGGCACAGCGTCTGCACCCGCGTCGCCATGGAGCCGGGGAACCGGTGCACCGCGGGGGTCTGGCGGAAGGCCTCCAGGAACTCCTCGGGTGCCATGCCCGCGATCGCCGCAGCATCCGCGGCTCCCGTCCGCTGCTCGATCTTGAGCGGTCCGGTGAACGCGGTCTCCATGGGGATCTGCTGGTCCAGCAGCATGCCGATCAGCAGAGCCGTCGGGTTCTCGGTCAGCAGGGCGTCGGCGGCGGTGTCTCCGGTGATGTGAAGGGCCATGCCTCCAGTCTCCCACCCCGCCGGGTCAGGCTGTGGCGGCGTCCTCGACGGCGTCCGCGGCAGGGGCGATCCCGTACAGCGTCGACAGTGCGGCGGCGAACTCGTCCGCGCGACCGGCGGCGGCGAGCTCATGAGCCCGCACGGTCGGCGTGTGCAGCAGCACGCCCGAGAGGTGCCGCAGGGCCTGCTCGACCTTGCCGTCTTCGTCGCCACGGGCACGGGCGCGGTCGATCTCGCGCTCCAGCAGCTCGAAGATGTGCGAGCGGAAGGCCACGACCGACGGGGTCACGCTCTGGCGCGCACCGACCACGTGGAAGGTCTCCGCGGCCTCGCGGACGACGCTCCGGGCGGCGTCCGTCGCCTGCAGCTCCTCCAGCGGAGCGTGCAGGCGGATGGTCTCCAGGTCGAGCAGCGCGACGCCCTCCAGCGCAGCCACGGCCGGGTCGACGTTCCGCGGCATGCCGAGGTCGACCACCAGCCGGCTCGGGACCCCGGTCGTACCGCTGGTCGCGACGACGGGGCAGCCCGCAGCGGCGAGGCCGACCGGCAGCTGCAGATGCTCCGGGCCCAGCACGGGCTCGGTCGCGGTGGTGCAGGTGATCAGCAGCGTGGAGTGCGCTGCCGTGCGGGCATACTCCTCGGCCGGCACCGGGCGGATGTCGTGCTTCGTCGCGAAGATCTCCGCGCGGCCGGAGGGGGAGTAGACGGAGATGTCGACGGCGCCGCGCTCGCGCAGGGTCGCGAGGGTGACCGCCGCGTAGGCGCCCGTGCCGACCAGCAGCACGCGTTCGGCGGACCAATCGGCGATGCGGCTGTCGGCGAGCTCCAGCGCGAGGCGCACGAGCGAGCGCCCGGCGCGGCCGAGGGCGGTGACGTTCTTGACCTTGCGCTGGGCCTGGCTCGCGCGCTGGAACAGCCGCTCGAGCTCCGGAGACGTGGTGCCGTCCTTCCGGGCGGACTTCAGCGCCCGACGGACCTGGCCGGCGATCTCACCCTCACCGGAGACGACGGACTCGAGGCCCGAGGCGACGGAGAACAGGTGCTCGGCGACGCGGCGGCCGGAGTGCACGGCATAGGCGCCGTCCAGATCGGCGGCCGGGATGCCTGTCGCGGACTCGACGGCCTCGATCACGGCTTCCACGCCGATGGCGCCGGCCGCGGTCACCGGCTCGTCCATCTCCACGTACGCCTCGAAGCGGTTGCACGTCGCCAGGACCACGGCACCCTGCACGCACGGCGCCATGCCCACGATGGTGGGAGCGACGTCGTCGGGGGTGCGGCTCAGGCGTTCGAGCAGTTCGAAGGAGGCGGTCTTGTGACTCGCCGTCACACACAGCAGCACCCTTCGATTGTACCCGAGCATCCGAAGCCGGGACTCGGCTGCTCCCTATACACCGGATGGGAGGATGGAGGCATGGCACTCTCCGACGCCCCGCTGCTGCGCGCCCTCACCGGCGACCGCCCCGCCACCGCTCCGGTCTGGTTCATGCGCCAGGCCGGCCGATCCCTGCCCGAGTACCGGGAGCTGCGGGTCGGCACGAGGATGCTCGACGCCTGCCTCACCCCTGACCTCGCCGCCGAGATCACTCTGCAGCCGGTGCGGCGGCACGGCGTGGACGCAGCCGTCTTCTTCAGCGACATCGTCATCCCGCTGCGTCTCGCCGGCGTGGAGGTCGAGATCGAGCCCGGTCGCGGCCCTGTCTTCGCGAACCCGGTGCGGACGGTCGCGGACGTCGACCGCATCACGGCCATCGACCCGGAGAGCCTGGACGGCAGCGCCATCGCGGAGGCCGTCGGCATCGTCGTCGCGGAGCTCGGCGACACCCCGGTCATCGGCTTCGCGGGAGCGCCCTTCACCCTCGCCGCGTACCTCGTCGAGGGCGGTCCGTCGAAGGAGCACCTGCGCGCCCGCGGCATGATGCACGCGGAGCCCGAGGCCTGGCACCGTCTCGCGGGCTGGCTGGCGCAGATCTCGCGGCGGTTCCTGGAGACGCAGCGCGATGCCGGCGCCGCGGTCGTGCAGCTCTTCGACAGCTGGGCGGGCTCCCTCAGCCCCGCCGACTACCGCACCTTCGTGGCGCCGCACTCCCGCACGGCTCTGGACGGCATCGGCGTCCCGACGATCCACTTCGGCGTCGGCACCGGCCCCTTCCTCGGCGACATGCGCCTCGACGGCATCGCGGACGGAGTGGGGGTCGACTGGCGGCTGCCCCTCGATGAGGCCGCCGCGATCCTCGGCCCCGACGTCTCGGTGCAGGGGAACATCGACCCCGCATTCCTCGGCGCGCCGTGGCCGGTGCTCGAAGCGCATGTGCGCGACGTGCTCGAGCGCGGTCGCGCGGCCCGCGGGCACATCCTCAACCTCGGCCACGGCGTGCCACCGGAGACCGACCCCGATCAGCTCACGCGCATCGTCGAGCTCGTGCACGCCGGCTGACCTCCGTTCGAATCGCCTGCTTTGCTGCATCTGCGGCCCAGATGCAGCCATTCACGCGATTCGAAGCGCCCGCGCCAGCCGCAGGTCAGACAGACCGAAGCGCCCGGTGGGCAGTGCCGCGCGGATGCTGTCGTCGTCGAACGGCCGCGAGGGGCGGATGCCCTCCGGTGGCTCCGGTGCCCACGGTGCCGGCTCGCTGACGCCCTCCGCCAGCATCCGCGCCTGTGCTTTCGCGACCAGGGGAACCACCATGGTCCACTCCGTGAGCTGCGCGAGCACCCGCACGACCCGGGTCGGCACCGGGAGGAAGGCGGGACGGCGTCCGGCGACGCGGGCGATCCGGCGGATGGCCTCCCCGAGCGTCACCTCGTCCGCGCCCATCACTGCGACCGTCGGTTCCGGGATCCGCCCCTCGAGCGCGGCCACCAGCACGTCCGCGGCATCCTCCACCGGGACAGGGCGGGCGGTGCGTTCGCGATACCCGACCGTCCAGAAGAAGGGGAGGGTGCGGACGGCGCGGGTCACGTGATCGACCATGTGATCGCCGGGGCCGTAGGTCATCCCGGATTTCAGGATCGTGTGCGGCAGCCCGGATCCGCGGACGATCTCTTCGGCCTCCCACTTCGACTCGTGGTAGCCGGAGCCGCAGTCGGGACGGGCACGGAGGAAGCTCACCATGACGAGGCGTCGGACACCGGCGCGGCGGGCGGCTTCGACGACGGCGGCCGTCCCCTCCACGTGCACGCGGCGGAAGGTCTGGTCGCCGATCTCCCGGTTGATCCCGGCGCAGTGGGCCACGGCGTCGCATCCGGCGAAGGCCGCGGTCAGCGCATCGACGTCCGTGATGTCCGTGCCGGAGCGTCGGGAGATCACCACGGGCTCCTCCAGGCGGTCGGCGAGGGCGCGGCCGACGAATCCACTGCCTCCGGTGATGGCGACCTTCATGGTGCTTCCCTTCGCTAATTAGCTATCTGGCGAAACTGTATCTAGCGAAGGTGCTATATTGCAAGCATGGCCGACAGCGCATCCGACATCTTCGCGGCGCTCGCCCACCCCACCCGGAGGCAGATCCTGCAGGACCTCAAGGAGGGGGAGCTCGCAGCCGGGGAGATCGCGTCGCGGTTCTCCGCGAGCGGGCCGACCATCTCCCGGCACCTGAGCGTGCTGCGGCAGGCGGGCCTCGTCTCCGAGCGCCGCGACGCCAACCGCATCCTCTACTCGCTCGTCGGCGAGCGCCTGGCCCTCTCCGTGGGCGACTTCCTCTCCACCGTCTGCCCCGAGCAGATCGTCCTCCGCGAGGTCCGCAAGCGCGGTCGGGCCTGACCTCCGTTCGAATCGCTCACCTGGCTGCATCCGCGGCGATTATCCGGCCAATCGGGCGATTCGAAGCACAGGGGCGGTGAAAGGATGGAGGCATGAGCCCTGAGCGCCCCGCACCCGCCGACCTGGCCGCCCGTGCCGCACGGAAGCACGTCGTCGTGGTGGGTGGCGGCGTCGGCGGACTGGTGGCCGCCCGCGAATGCGCGAAGGTCGGCATGCGGGTGACGCTGCTCGAGGGGTCAGAGGCCCTGGGCGGCGTGATCCGCCGGGTCGCCCTGGACGGGGTCGTCGTCGACGCCGGGGCGGAGAGCTACGCGACGAAGGGCGGGCACGTCCGCGCCCTCGTGGACGACCTCGGCCTCTCCGACCGCGTCGTGACGCCGCAGGCGGGAGGGGCGTGGCTCGCCGGACTCCCCGGCGGCGGCGCGGCTCCGCTTCCCGCCGGGGGCATCCTCGGTATCCCCGGCAACCCGTTCCAGGACGACGTCCGCCGCATCATCGGCTGGTCCGGCGCCTGGCGGGCCTATCTCGACCGGGTGCGCCCGCCGCTCACGATCGGGCATCAGCTCAGCCTCGGTCGCCTCGTCGCCTCGCGCATGGGGGAGAAGGTCCGCGACCGTCTCGTCGCCCCCGTCACGACGGGCGTCTACTCGGCATCCCCGGACGACGTGGACATCGATGTCGCCGCCCCCGGACTCAACGCCGCCCTGACGCGCGTCGGCTCCCTCTCCGGGGCCGTGCTGGCCCTCCGCGGTGAGGGCGTGTCGCGCGGCGCGAAGACCCCGGGCGCGGCCGTGGAGGGCCTCGTCGGCGGCATGAGCGTGCTCGTCGACGCCCTGGCGGCCGACCTCGAGGAGCTCGGCGCGACCGTGCGCACCCGCGTCCCTGCCCGTCGCCTCACCACTGATGGCACCACGTGGCGTGTGGTGGTCGAGGAGCCTGCCGCGGAGGAGCAGGTCGAGGGGGAGGAGACGACCCAGGAGGCGGAACTCGTGGCCGACGCAGTGATCGTCGCGACCTCCGAGCACACGGCGCGGGAACTGCTCGCGGGCGTCGTGCCCGCTCTCGCAGCGGCCGACGCCGCGCCCGCTCCCGAGATCGAGATCATCAGCCTGCTGCTGGATGCGCCCGCGCTGCGCACCCCACCGCGGGGCACCGGCGTGCTCACCGTGCCGCACAGCCACACGGCGAAGGCGCTCACGCACTCCACGGCGAAGTGGTCGTGGGTGCGCGAGGCTGCCGGCGACCGCGAGGTCGTGCGCGTCTCGTTCGGCGCCCAGGGGGAACCGGCGGCCACCGCGGCGCTGGACGACGACGCCGCGATCGACCTCGCCCGACGGGAGGCGTCGGCGCTCCTGGGGGTCCCCCTGACCGCCGATCAAGTCGTGGCGGGTCATCGTGGGCGCTTCGTGCAGGCGCAGCCCGCGTCGATCATCGGCTCGGGGGAGCGGCGTGCCGCAGCGCGTCAGGCCGTGCAGGCCGTGCCAGGACTGGCCGCAGTGGGCGCATGGCTCGCGGGCACCGGGCTCGCGCAGGTCGTCCCGGATGCGGCGGAGGAAGCGGAGCGCCTGCGCCACGCCCTCCTCTGGGACTGAGCACGCGTGGCGTTCGAGTGCGGTCGGACGCTCCGTGTCAACCCTCTGATCGATTGATGCCGAAATCGGCATACGGCGTTACGCTGGGTACCTGATCGCGGTGGAGACGCGGGCGATCGGCGTCCCCCGGGATGGACCACAGCCGGAACAACGTGAGGAGACCCCATGAAGGGGAAGATCGGACTCGGCGTCGGACTCGGCGTCGGCTATGTGCTCGGCACCCGCGCAGGACGCGAGCGCTACGAGCAGATCAAGACGCAGTGGCTGAAGGTCTGGAACACCGACCCGGTGCAGGAGCGCGTGGACAAGGTCAAGGGTTTCGTCGGCGACAAGGCCGCCGCGGTCCCGGGCGCCGTCTGGACCGGCGCCGTGAAGATCGTGAAGTCCGTCACGGGCGACGGCACGCCAGGGCAGAAGCTTGACGCGGTCATCGCCTCCGGCAAGGACGCCGCCGAGGAGATCTCGGACGCAGCGGAGGACGCTGTCGAGGAGGTCAAGGAGCGCGCCGCCGACGCCCAGAAGCCGGCCGCTTCGAAGCCGGCCGCGAAGAAGCCCGCCCCGCGGAAGTCCGACGACTGACATGCCCCGCGGATATCGGGATCGCGCCGACGACAGCCTCCTGACGCTGCTCGGCGACCTGCCGGAGCTTGTCACGAATCTGGTCAAGGCCGAGATCGACGCGGCCAAGGCATGGGTGTCGCGCACGGCGAAGGACGCGGGAGTCGGCTCGGTCTGGTTCCTCGTCGCGCTGTTCTTCCTGTTCTGGGCCGTGCCCGTGATCCTCGTCTTCGCGATCGCGGGACTGTCGTCGTGGTGGCCGGTGTGGCTCTCCGCACTGGCGGTCTTCGGCATCCTCATCGTCGCCGTGCTGCTGTTCGCACTGCTCGGCATCCTGAAGTTCCGCAAGGTGCTCCGCCGCCAGAACCCGGCACAGGCCGTGGCCGAAGACATCCGAATCGTGAAGGAGGCCGGCGATGAGCACCCCTGAGTCGCTGCCGCGCACCGCGGTCCCCGCGGGCATCGTCGACCCCGTCGCCTCTGCGCGCGCCGAGCTGAAGGCGGCCCTCGCCGCCATCGAGGTCAAGGGGAACATCCCGCGCCGCGTCGAGAAGGCGTCGGCGCGGGCCGCCGTGAAGGCGCGCGCGTTCGCGGACCGCAACCCCGCCGCGGCGATCGCCGCCACGGTCGGGGTCGCCGCCGCTGTCGGCGGGATCGTGTGGGCCATCGCCCGCGCCATCGCCCGCTGATCCACCCGGGCACCGCCCTCGCGTGCGGGCAGTATTCCCCTGATTAGCGGCTCCTCCGCAAAGGGGGCAGACTGGGATCATGTCCGACCTGCGCGAAGAGAACCCGTCCGGTTACACCCTCTGGGCCGTCTGGCGACGTAACCCCGACGCCCCCGTCACCGAGAACGATGCGACCGAGCTCGAGTCGATCGTCTCGCACGTCGAGGACTCCGGCGTCACCGTCCGCGGCTTCTACGACGTCTCCGGGCTCAAGGCCGACGCCGACCTCATGGTGTGGCTGCACGGCGCCACCGCCGAGGAGCTGCAGAAGGCCCTCCGCCGCCTGCGCCGCACCGAGATGCTGCGCTCGCTCCTTCCAGTGTGGAACGTCATGGGCGTCCACCGCGATGCGGAGTTCAACCGTGCGCACGTCCCCGGCTTCCTCCGCGGCATCGAGCCCAAGGACTGGCTCTGCCTCTACCCGTTCGTCCGCACGCCGGAGTGGTACCTCGCCCCGGAGAGCGATCGTCGTGCGATGCTCGCCGATCACGGGCGCAAGGGCGCGGCGTTCACCGGCGTCATCGCCAACACCGTGGCCTCTTTCGCCCTCGGTGACTACGAGTGGCTGCTGCCGCTCGAGGCCGACGAGTTGACCGATCTCGTCGACATGATGCGCGACCTCCGCTACACCGACGCCCGCATGTTCGTGAAGGAGGAGGTGCCCTTCTACACCGGGCGCCGCCTGCGCTTCGACGAGATCGCGGACGTGCTGCAGTAAGCGCCATGAGCATCCCCATCCGTCTCGGCACCCGTCGCAGCGCGCTCGCGCAGGCGCAGTCCGGTCACGTCGCCGCCGCGCTGGAGAAGGTCACCGGCCGCCGCGTCGAGCTCGTCCCGATCACCAGCGAAGGCGACACCAACCGCGCCTCGCTGTCAGAGATCGGCGGCCTCGGCATCTTCGCCACCCGGCTCCGTGAGGCCCTCCTCGCCGGCGAGTGCGACTTCCTCGTGCACTCGCTGAAGGACCTTCCGACCGCGGTGCCGGAGTCGCTCGTCATCGCGGCGACGCCCCGACGGGAAGACGCCCGTGATGTCGTGCTCACCCGCCACGGCATCCCCCTGCACGAGCTGCCCGAAGGGAGCGCCGTCGGCACCGGCTCCCCGCGACGCATCGCGCAGGTCCACCGTCGGGCGCCCCGTGCCCACGTCGTGGACATCCGCGGCAACGTCGACTCCCGCCTCGCGCGGGTGGCGTCCGGCGAGCTGGACGCCGTGATCCTCGCCGCCGCCGGACTCTCGCGGCTCGGCACGGACTCCCCGTTGCACCGCGAGGAGCTCGGCCTGGCGGAGTGGCCGACGGCGCCCGGCCAGGGGTCGCTCGCGGTCGAGACGCGGGCGGATGCGCCGGAGGAGCTGCGCGCGGCGCTGTCGGCGCTGGACCATCGGGAGACGCGGCTGGCGATCACGGTCGAGCGCGCCATCCTGGAGGGACTGGATGCCGGTTGTCAAGCCCCCATGGCGGCGCACGCGATCGTCCAGGGCTCCGAGATCCGCGTCAGGACGGTGGTCTACGCCCCGGACGGCGGTCGCCGGATCGGGCTGGACGTCACGGAAGCCCTGAACGGGGAGTATATTCATCGGAACGGCAGTGGCAATGGTGCGGATGCTGCCGATGGTGCAGACCCGATGCACGCAGCGCGTGAGTTCGGGCTCGCTGTTGCCCGTCGGCTGCTCGATCAAGGGGCGGCTGACCTCGTCCCTCAAGAGCACTCCGAATTGTCATGACCACTTCTGAAAGCAAGCAGGACCGACCGCTGGACGGCTGGCGCATCCTCGTGCCCCGTGGCGGCCCATGGGGTGACAGCGTCGCCGCGAGCCTCCGGGCCCTCGGCGCCGTTCCCGTCGTCGCCCCCCTCATCAACTTCGCTCCGACGACCGACCAGGCGACCCTCGATCGTGCGCTGGAGCAGCTCGCAGCCGGGGAGTTCGACTGGCTGACCGTCACGAGCGCGACCACGGTGGACGTCCTGTTCGCGCACCGCGCGGTCGTGCCCAAGACCACGAAGATCGCCGCGGTGGGCGAGACGACGGCCGCGGCGCTGCAGGCCGTGGGCTACGAGGTCGCCCTGGTCCCGGAGCAGGACAACTCCGCGCAGGGCATGGCGCAGCAGCTCATCGCCCTGGAGCACGAGCCGCGTCGCATCCTGGCCCTGCGCAGCGAGATCGCCAAGCCCGTCCTCAGCCTCCTCCTGTCCGACGCGGGGCACGACGTGCACGGCGTCGTCGCCTATCGCACGGTCGGTGTCCCGGTGACGGAGCGCATCCGCCGCGACGTCGAGAACGGCCGGATCAACGCGATCCTCATCACCAGCGGATCGGTGGCCGAGCAGGTTCGCGAGCAGTTCCCCGAGATCCCGGACGAGACGCTGCTCGCGGCCATCGGCCCGCGCACAGCCAAGGACGCCGAGCGTGCC
>NZ_DLNJ01000028.1:0-70700 GCF_002478345.1 Microbacterium sp. UBA7513 | reverse complement strand
GCAGAGCTCGGCGCACTTGCCGGCGTACTCGCCCTCACGAGTGGGGATGAAGGACCAGGAGTTGTCCTTCCCGATGAACATGTCCTTCTTGTAGAGGAAGTCGATGATCCAGAAGGAATGGATGACGTCTCGGGACTGCAGGTTGATCGTGACCTTCTGGTCGACGGGGAGCACCAGCGTCGGCAGTTCGGCCTGGTCGATGTTGCCCTCGGCGTCCGGCTGGGCCTGGATGCCCATCGTCCAGACGGTGTCCTCATCGGTTTCACCGTCGTACTGGAAGTCCCACGCCCACTGCTTGGCGATCGCGGTGATCTCCACGTCGGGGTCGTCCCACTTCGCCTCGATCTCGGTCTGATCGCGAGCCGTGAAGAAGAACATGCCCAGCACGAGGATGAGCGGCACGATCGTGTAGAAGATCTCGATCGGCATGTTGTAGCGCATCTGCACCGGCAGGCCGGTCTGGCCCTTGCGCCGGCGGTACGCGATCGCAGCCCAGGCCATGAGGCTCCAGGTGACGACGCCGACCGCGAGGAGAACGATCCAGGAGTTCACCCAGAGGGACGAGACACGCTCCGTCTGGTTGGTTGCTGCCGGACCACCGTCCACGAAGCCCGGTAGAAAGCCGTTCAGCTCGGTGGGAGTACATCCCGCCAGAGCCACAGCTGCCACAACTCCCACAGGGAGTGCGGCCCAACGAAGGCGGCGTTTCGAGGGCACGATGCACCTTTCAGATCGCGGACAAGGCATGTTCAAGTCTAGAGCAACCTCACACCTGATTCATGCCAACCATGCAGGTTGAGACGCCGAACGGCCGCCGTCACACGAGGTGACGACGGCCGTTCGCGGGAAGAACGTGTCAGTGGAAGCTGTCGCCGCAGGCGCAGCTGCCCGCCGCATTCGGGTTGTCGATCGTGAAGCCCTGCTCGGAGATGGTGTCCTTGAAGTCGATCGAGGCACCGTCGAGGTAGGGAACGCTCATGTTGTCGACGATGACCTCGACACCGTCGAAGTCGACCGTCTCGTCGCCTTCGAGGTAGCGCTCGTCGAAGTACAGCTGGTAGATCAGGCCCGAGCAGCCGCCCGGCTGCACGGCGACGCGCAGACGCAGGTCGTCGCGTCCCTCCTGCTCCAGGAGGTTCTTCACCTTCGTGGCGGCGGCATCCGTCAGCGTGACGCCGTGTGCGCTCGTGGTCTCTGCGGACAGGGTGGTGTCGCTCATGTCGCTCCTCAGGACGGGCCGGGTACGGGCTCTCCGACGATTCTACCGCCGGTGCGGACGGAAGGCTCAGATCTCCCGCGCGTTCATACGGGCGAGCAGCAGTGCCTCGGTCGCTACGGCGTGCCGGAAGGTGTCCAGATGCAGCGACTCGTTGGGGCTGTGCGCGCGGGAGTGCGGATCCTCCACACCGGTGACGAGGATCTGCGCCTGCGGGAACTCCCGCACGAGATCCGCGATGAACGGGATGGACCCGCCCACACCGAGATCCACCGGGGGCACCCCGTACCCGTCACGCATGGCTTCCCGGGTCAGCGCGACGGCCCACCCGCTGATGTCCACGAGGAAGGGGTTGCCGAGGTCCACATCGGAGAAGGTCAGCTCGGCGCCGAAGGGCGCGTGTGCACGGAGGTGACGCTCCAGAGCCTCGTAGGCATCCTGGCCGGACTGCCCGGGCGCGACACGGGCGCTGATCACCACGGTCACCTCCGGGAGCAGCGTGTTCGACGCGGCAGCGACACTCGTCGCGTCGATGCCGATGACCGTGATGGAGGGCTTGTTCCAGATGCGGCTGAGGATCGTGCCGTCGCCGATGGGCGTCGTCCCCGGGAGGAGCCCGGCCTCGTCGCGCAGCGTCTCCTCGGTGTACTCGGGTGTCTCGGCATCCCGAGCGGTCATCCCGTCGACCGCGACGGAGCCGTCCTCGTTCCACAGCGTGGCGAGGAGTCGCACCGTCGCCATCATCGCGTCGGGCACGGCGCCGCCGAACATCCCGGAGTGCGAGGCGTGGTCGAGCGTGCGCACCTTCAGGGTGAAGCGGGCGTTGCCGCGGAGAGACACGGTCAGGCCCGGCGTGACGGAATCCCAGTTGCCGGAATCCGCGACGACGATCGCATCGGCGCGGAGGGCGTCCTTGTTGTCGGAGAGGAACTGCGCGAACGACCGCGAGCCGTACTCCTCCTCCCCCTCGACGAACATCGCGATCCCGAGGTCGAGGTCGTCGCCGAGCACGTCGGCGACCGCTCGGATCGCGCCGATGTGCGCCATGATGCCCGCCTTGTCGTCCGCGGCTCCGCGGCCGTAGAGGCGCCCGTCGCGCACGGTCGGCTCGAACGGCGGCGTCTCCCACAGGGCGTCATCCCCCGGAGGCTGCACATCGTGGTGGGCGTAGAGGAGGATCGTCGGCTTGCCGTTCCGCGCGGCGCGGGTCGCCAGGACGGCCGGCTGGCCCTGCTCGTCTGTGCCGGGGATGTCGGCACGGAGCACCCTCACCTCGTCGAACACCCCGGTGCCGCGCGCGAGCGTGGCGACGGCGTCGGCGCTGCGCTCGAGCTGAGCCTGGTCGAAGGCGGGCCAGGCCATGCCGGGAATACGCACGAGGCTTCCGAGGTCCGACAGCGCGGAGGGGATGCCGGTGGCGACGGCTTCGAGGACGGCGGCGTCGGACTCGCTGGGAAGTGCAGGTGAGGTCATGCGAGTAATCTTAAGGCGACCCACCCCAGCGAACCGAGGAACCTCGTGGCCACTACCCCCGCCTCCCCTTCGACGAACGACGACGCCCCCCAGACGCCTGCCGTCGGCAAGGGACGCGCGACGCCGACCCGCGCCGAGCAGGAGGCTGCGCGTCGCCGCCCCCTCGTGGCGAACACCAAGGAGGCGAAGGCCGCGGCTCGCGCCGAGCTGAACGAGCGCCGCGCGAAGGCGCAGGCCGGCATGGCCGCCGGCGAGGAGAAGTACCTCCCCGCGCGTGACAAGGGCCCGCAGCGCCGATGGGTACGCGACTACGTCGACGCCGGCTGGCACCCCGCCGAGTTCGTGATGGGTGTCATGGTGCTCGTCATCCTGGCCTCGCTGCTGCCGACGAACATGATGATCTCGTTCTACGCGTACCTGTTCATGATGGCGTACCTCGTGATCGCGATCGGCGGCATGATCCTCCTCGGCATGCGGGTCAAGCGCAAGGCGGCCGCGAAGTTCGGCAAGGAC
Organism: Microbacterium sp. UBA7513; assembly: GCF_002478345.1. Taxonomy (NCBI): domain Bacteria; kingdom Bacillati; phylum Actinomycetota; class Actinomycetes; order Micrococcales; family Microbacteriaceae; genus Microbacterium; species Microbacterium sp. UBA7513. The sequence goes on along the minus strand of NZ_DLNJ01000028.1, from coordinate 67,498 downwards.
CGCGTCGAGAAGGGTCTCGGCTGGTACGCCGGCATGCGAGCCCTGCAGATGCGCTTCATGCGCCTGCCCAAGCCGCAGGTCAAGCGCGGGCAGTACCCGGACTGACCAGTCCTCGGTTGATCTCGCGACCCCAGAACGGGCCGCGATAGAGGAACGCCGTGTAGCCCTGGACCAGGGTGGCCCCGGCATCCAGACGCTCCTGCACGTCGGCGGCCGTCTCGACGCCGCCCACCGCGATCACGCAGAAATCCTCGGGGACCGCGGCGCGCACGACCCGGAGGACTTCCAGCGACCGCTGCTTGAGTGGAGCACCGGACAGACCGCCCGCGCCCGCCGCGTCGACGACGGCGGCATCGGTGCGCAGTCCGTCACGGCTGATCGTCGTGTTGTGAGCGATGATGCCCGCGAGCCCTTCCTCGACGGCGAGCCGCGCGATCGCGGTGATCTCATCGTCCGACAGATCGGGGGCGATCTTCACGAGCAGCGGGGTGGACCCGGCCGCGTCACGGACGGCGCGCAGCAACGGCGCCAGGGTCTCCACCGCCTGCAGGCCCCGCAGCCCCGGAGTGTTCGGCGATGAGACGTTGACCGCGAGATAGTCGGCCAGCGGAGCCAGGCGGGTGGCGGAGGCGACGTAGTCGTCGACGGCGTCTTCCACATCCACCACGCGGCTCTTGCCGATGTTCACGCCGATCACCGTGTCGGGGGCGCCACGGCGGAGGCGGGCGAGGCGGCGGGCGGCAGCGTCCGCGCCCTGGTTGTTGAAGCCCATGCGGTTGATGACCGCGCGATCCGCGACCAGTCGGAACAGGCGCGGCTTCGGGTTGCCCTCCTGCGGGACGGCGGTGACCGTCCCGACCTCGACGTGCCCGAAGCCGAGCGCGGCGAGGCCGCGGACGCCGACGGCGTTCTTGTCGAACCCGGCCGCGATGCCGAACGGCGACGGGAACGTCAGCCCCAGGGCCTCGACGCGAAGCGAAGGGTCGGGGCGGGTCATCGCGCGGGTGGCCCACGAGAGCGGCGGCACACCGAGGACGCGGATCACCGCCATGCCGGCGTGGTGGGCGAACTCGGGGTCGAAGCGCGACAGGACGGCGCGGAAGAGCAGCGGATACATCCCTGCCAGATTACCGGTCCGCCGCCTCCGCCTTCGCGTGGTCGGCCCGGAGGTCGCTGATCGCGGACTCGAAGTCCTCGAGCGAGTCGAACGCCTGGTAGACGCTCGCGAAGCGGAGGAAGGCGACCTCGTCGAGCTCACGGAGCGGCCCCAGGATGGCGAGGCCGATCTCGTTCGTGTCGAGCTGGGAGACGCCGGTCTGCCGGACCGCCTCCTCCACCCGCTGCGCCAGGATCGCGAGGTCCGCCTCCGTCACGGGACGCCCCTGGCAGGCCTTGCGCACACCGGAGATGACCTTCTCCCTGCTGAAGGGCTCCATGACGCCGGAGCGCTTGATGACGTTGAGGCTCGCCGTCTCCGTCGTGGAGAACCGTCCTCCACATTCCGGACACTGACGGCGCCGACGGATCGAGAGCCCGTCGTCGCTGGTGCGGGAGTCGATGACCCGGGAGTCTGGGTGACGGCAGAAGGGGCAGTGCATCTGACAGATCCTACGCGGTGAAGCGGGCCTCGATCGCCTCGCCGTGGGCCGGGAGCACCTCGGTCTCGGCCAGCGCGACCACACCCTCCCGAACAGCGGCCAGGGCCGAGCGGTCGTAGGAGACGACCTGCTGTGGGCGGAGGAACGTATAGGCGCCCAGGCCCGGTGCATAGCGAGCCTGACCACCGGTGGGCAGCACGTGGTTGCTTCCGGCCATGTAGTCACCGAGGCTGACGGGCGTCTGGTCGCCGACGAACACGGCACCGGCGCTCGTGAAGGCGGCTGCCGCCTCCTCCGCATCCGCGAGGTGCAGCTCCAGGTGCTCCGGGGCGTAGGCGTTGCTGAACGCGGCCGCCGTCGCTCGGTCGTCCACCAGCACGATCGCCGACTGCGGGCCGGACAGCGCGGCCCTGACGCGTTCGCTGTGCCGGGTGCGCGCGGCCTGCTGCTCGACCTCTGCGCGGACCTGCTCCGCGATCTCCAGGTCATCCGTCACGAGGACGGCCGAGGCCTGCTCGTCGTGCTCGGCCTGGCTGACGAGGTCGGCGGCGATGAGACGAGGGTCGGCGTCGGCGTCGGCGACGACGAGGATCTCGGTCGCGCCGGCCTCGGAGTCCGTGCCGACCACCCCGGCGACGGCCCGCTTCGCCGACGCGACGTAGTTGTTTCCCGGTCCCGACACGACATCGACGGGATCGAGCCCCAGGCTCGCGACACCGTGGGCGAGCGCACCGATGGCTCCAGCTCCGCCCATCGCATAGACCTCGGAGACCCCGAGCAGCGCCGCGGCGGCCAGGATGGTCGGGTGGACGCGACCGTCCTGGTCCGCCTGCGGCGGCGAGGCGAGGGCGATCTGCTGCACCCCCGCGACCTGCGCGGGAACGACGTTCATGACGACGCTCGACGGGTAGACGGCCTTGCCCCCGGGGATGTAGACCCCGACACGGGCCACCGGCTGCCAGCGCTGCGTGATGGTCGCTCCCTCGCCGATCCGCGTCACCTGCGGTGCGGGAACCTGCGCGGCCGAGGCCAGGCGCACACGTCGGATGGCCTCCTCGAGGGAAGCGCGGACCGTCGGAGCCAGGTTCGACAGCGCCTCCGCGAGGTGTGCTTCCGGCACCCGCACGGCGTGCCCGGTGACCCGGTCGAACCGCTCCGCCTGTTCCCGCAGCGCGTCCTCGCCGCGATCCTGAACGTCGTCGACGAGACGCGCGGCGGTGTCGAGCGCCTCGGCTCGCGCCTGGGTCGCGCGCGGAACGGCTGCGAGCATGTCAGCGGGCGAGAGCTCGCGCCCCCGCAGATCGATCGTGCGCATGTCAGCCCTTCGTGATGCCGGCGATGTCGTGGAGGTAGCCGATGCGCCCGTCATCGTGGCGCACGACGAACGCCCCGCCCCGATCCTCGATGACCAGCGCCCAGGCGGTCGGACCGATGCGGAAGATCGGCTCTCCGCGTTCGTCGTGCACGTCGCGCTCCGTCGGGGCGAGGATCCAGAAGGGCTGCGCCTCGGGCGCGTTCCGACGCGGGGCGGCTGCCTGGTGATCGTCGATGACGGAGTGCACCGCCGTCGCATCATCCGATGCCGGTTCCTGCGCGGCCGCGAGTTCCTCCTCGGAGAGCGCCTTGGCGCCCAGCAGCGACTCGATGCTGCCGGTGTCGGAAACGATCTCCGGCTGCTCTCCGCGGGAGCGCCGTGAGTAGACCGGTGTGTACTCGTCCTCCGCGGAGACCGGCACGGTTCCGGTTCCCCCACCCGAGGCATGCGCGGTGAGAGGGACGCGATCTGCGCCGCTCGCCGACACATCGCTCGTGTCGGTGTCGGTGTCGCGGAGATCGGCGGCGTCCGCGTCGGCGGTGCCCTGCTCGGCATCGGCGTCGGCGTCGGAGATGACGGCTGTCTCGCCCTCGGCTGCCGCAGCGGGAGACTCGGCGGCCGCAGGGGACTCGGCGGCGGATCCGCTCGACGTCGCCTCGGGACGCGGCCGTGCGATCACCGGGCGCACCGGATTGGCGTTGCGGTGCGCCAGCGTGACGAGACGCCCCTGGAAGTCCTCCTTGAGCCCCGGGATGAGCGGCGCGAAGACGGTGAGCACGACGAGCGCGGTCGAGGTGATGACCTGCACGACGGCGTTCCAGGGCAGACCCCAATTGCCGGTGGAGATGACGGCTGAGAGGGCGAGCCACAGATTCCCTGCCCAGACACAGGCCGACACCGAGAACGCCACGGAGGCGAACTGGTCGATTCCGAGCGACCCGACTCTCCGGATCCCGTCCGGCGAGAAACGCCGGAGGACAAGGAGGAAGACGGCCACGGTGGGCACGCCGATCGGCAGGATCCACTGGATGCCGATGCCCCACAGCGAGATGCCCCCGCTGAGGGGGAAGAAGGAGACGAGGAAGGAGACCGCCCATACGCCCACGATCAGCAGCTCGCGCAGCGTGAAACCGAGGATGCCGTACTCCGGCGTGACCTCCTCGTCGTAGAGGACGCCGTCCTCATCGCTGAACACCGCTTCGGTGTCCGGCTCGGGAAGATCCGTGCTCATAGTCGTCCTTTCCTCATCGGCGCACCACGTCTTTCCGGTGCTCTCGACGGCTCCCGATCCTACCCGCTCACCCCAGACAGGTTGGTCCGAGCAGTGACTTGAGGTCACCGAAGAGGTCGGCGGAGACCTTCACCGGCATGGGCACCTCGAACACCTTCGCCGTGCCCGCGCGGTGCACGCGCAGCAGCACCTCGGTGTCCCCGCTGTGCCGCCGGAGTACCTCCGCCAGCTCCGTCATGACCCGCTCAGTGGCGCGCTGCTCCGCGAGGACGAGCGAGAGCGGACCCGCCGCGTCGAAGGAGCCGACGTCGGGCGCGAACGCCGACTGCGCATGCAGATTGAGCCCGTCGTCGCGGCGCGACACCCGACCGCGCACGGCGAGGATCGCATCCTGCTGCAGAGTGTGCTGGAACTCGAGGTACGTCTTGCCCATGAACATCACGGTGACCTCGCCGTTGAAGTCCTCCACGGTGATCATGCCGTAGGGGTTTCCGCTCGCCTTCGCCACACGATGTTGGACACTCGTGACGAGGCCGGCCACAGTGACCTGATCGCCGTCCTGCAGGTCCTCGGAGTTGTTGAGGTCGTGGATGGAGATCGAGGCATGCTTCGCGAGCGGGACCTCGAGGCCAGCCAACGGGTGGTCGGAGACGTAGAGGCCGAGCATCTCCCGCTCGAAGGCGAGTTTGTCCTTCTTGATCCACTCGGGACGAGGAGGCACCTTCGCGGGGGCCGCCTCCTCCATGCCGTCGTAGAGACTGTCGAAGTCGAAGCCGATGGCGCCCTGAGCCTCGTTGCGCTTCCGGTCCACCGCCGCCTCCACGGCGTCTTCATGGATCTCGAGGAGGGCCCGACGGGTGTCCCCCATGGAGTCGAAGGCCCCGGCTTTGATAAGCGACTCGACCGTGCGCTTGTTGGCGACGTGCAGCGGCACCTTGTCGAGGAAGTGGTGGAACGAGGTGAACCGCTCATCCTTGCGGGATTGCACGATGCCGTCGACGACGTTCGTGCCGACGTTGCGGACGGCGCCGAGACCGAAGCGGATGTCATCGCCGACGGCCGCGAAGAAGTTGATCGACTCCGAGACGTCCGGCGGGAGCACCTTGATCCCCATCCGGCGACACTCGTTCAGGTAGAGCGCCATCTTGTCCTTCGAGTCGCCGACGCTCGTGAGGAGGGCGGCCATGTACTCGGCCGGGTAGTGCGCCTTGAGATAGGCGGTCCAATAGGACACGAGACCGTACGCGGCGGAGTGCGCTTTGTTGAAGGCGTAATCCGAGAACGGCAGGAGGATGTCCCACAGCGCCTTGACCGCTCCTTCCCCGAAGCCGCGCTCGGTCATTCCCGCCGCGAACCCGGCGTACTGCTTGTCCAGCTCGGACTTCTTCTTCTTTCCCATCGCTCGGCGCAGGATGTCGGCCTGACCGAGGCTGAACCCGGCCACCTTCTGCGCGATCGCCATGACCTGCTCCTGGTAGATGATGAGCCCGTAGGACTCCTCCAGGATCTCGGCGAGCGGCTCCGCGAGTTCGGGATGGATCGGGGTGATCTCCTGCTGCCCGTTCTTGCGCAGCGCGTAGTTGGTGTGGGAGTTCGCTCCCATCGGCCCCGGACGGTACAGCGCGATGAGGGCGGAGATGTCGCCGAAGTTGTCCGGCTTCATGAGCCGCATGAGTGAACGCAGCGGCGGACTGTCGAGCTGGAATACGCCGAGCGTGTCGCCGCGGGCCAGCAGCTCGTAGACGGCGGGGTCGTCGAGACCGAGGTGCTCGAGATCGAGCTCTTCGCCCCGGTTCATGCGGATGTTGTCGAGCGCGTCCGAGATGATCGTGAGGTTCCGGAGGCCGAGGAAGTCCATCTTGATGAGGCCGAGGGACTCGCACGACGGATAGTCGAACTGCGTGACGATCTGGCCGTCCTGCTCGCGGCGCATGATCGGGATGATGTCGAGCAGGGGCTCCGACGACATGATGACGCCGGCAGCATGCACGCCCCACTGCCGCTTCAGCCCCTCGAGGCCGAGTGCCCGGTCGAAGACCGTCTTCGCCTCGGGGTCGGTCTCGATGAGAGCCCGGAACTCGCTGGCCTCCTTGTAGCGCGGGTGCGCGGAGTCGAACATGCCGTCGAGGGGCATGTCCTTGCCCATCACGGCCGGCGGCATCGCCTTGGTGAGCCGCTCGCCCATGCTGAACGGGAAGCCGAGGACGCGCCCGGCGTCCTTGAGGGCCTGCTTCGACTTGATCGTGCCGTACGTGACGATCTGTGCGACCCGCTCGGATCCGTACTTCCGGGTCACGTACTCGATGACCTCGCCCCGGCGGCGGTCGTCGAAGTCGACGTCGAAGTCGGGCATCGACACGCGGTCCGGGTTGAGGAACCGCTCGAAGATCAGACCGTGCTCGAGAGGGTCGAGGTCGGTGATCTTCATCGCATAGGCGACCATCGAACCCGCACCGGAGCCACGCCCCGGACCGACGCGGATGCCGTTGTCCTTGGCCCAGTTGATGAAGTCGGCGACGACGAGGAAGTAGCCGGGGAAGCCCATCTGGAGGATGATGCCGGTCTCGTACTCGGCCTGCTTGCGCACCTTGTCCGGGATGCCGTTCGGGTACCGGTAGTGGAGGCCCTTCTCGACCTCCTTGATGAGCCAGCTGTCCTCGGTCTCACCCTCAGGCACGGGGAACCGCGGCATGTAGTTCGCCGAGGTGTTGAACTCGACCTCGCACCGCTCGGCGATCAGGAGCGTGTTGTCGCAGGCCTCCGGGTGGTCCCGGAAGAGCTGCCTCATCTCAGCGGCGGTCTTGATGTAGTACCCGTCGCCGTCGAACTTGAAGCGGTTCGGGTCGTCGAGCGTGGAGCCGGACTGCACGCACAGCAGGGCTGCGTGGGCGTCAGCCTCGTGCTGGTGGGTGTAATGCGAGTCGTTGGTGGCCACGAGCGGGATGCCGAGGTCTTTCGCGAGACGCAGCAGATCCGTCATGACCCGGCGCTCGATCGACAGGCCGTGGTCCATGATCTCGGCGAAGTAGTTCTCCTTGCCGAAGATGTCCTGGAACTCCGCTGCGGCCGCGCGGGCGGCGTCGTACTGACCGAGCCGCAGCCGCGTCTGCACCTCTCCCGACGGGCACCCCGTCGTGGCGATGAGCCCCTTGCCGTACGTCTGGAGCAGCTCGCGGTCCATACGCGGCTTGAAGTAGTACCCCTCCATGCTCGACAGCGAGCTCAGCCGGAAGAGGTTGTGCATGCCCTCCGTGCTCTGACTCCACATGGTCATGTGGGTGTACGCGCCCGAACCCGACACGTCGTCACTGCGCTGGTCCGCCGAGCCCCACTGCACGCGGGTCTTGTCGCTGCGGTGCGTGCCCGGGGTGACGTACGCCTCGAGACCCACGATCGGCTTGATGCCGGCATTGCGGGCGGCGTTGTAGAACTCGAACGCCGCGAAGGTGTTCCCGTGGTCCGTCACCGCGATCGCCGGCATGCCGTAATCGGCCGCAGCCTGCGTCATCGCATTGATCTTCGCAGCCCCGTCGAGCATCGAGTACTCGCTGTGCACGTGCAGGTGGACGAAGGAGTCGGATGCCATGCTTCGAGTCTACGTTCGGCCATCGACATCGGCCGGCCTCACGGCACCTCGTCCACCACCTCGGTGACGACGCTCGTCGTCGACTCCGGCGTGTCTCCGATGACCCCTCCGGACCCGTAGCCCTCCGCGATCGAGTCCACGAGTCCGTGCGTCGTGTCGACGACGATGGTCGTCGTCCGGTGGCCGGGAACCGCATAGCGCAGCGTGGCCGTGCCGTCGCCCTCGTCGACCAGCTCGAAGCCCGGGATCAAGGCGATCGCGCGGAAGAAGGCCGCTCTCAGCTCGGCCGGCATGAGGTTGATCGCGGAGGGGTCGGAGAGGCTCGCCACCACCCACCGATCACCCTCCTCGTCGGGCAGCCCGGACCGGTCGCGCAGCCAGTCCCGTAGCGCCGCCGGTTCCCGCGGCATCTCGGCGTAGTAGGGGCGATAGCCGTCCGCCAACTGCGGAACGGGCGGCGGATTGCCGTCGCCGACCGGCCAGGCGCCCCCGGGGAGGACCTGCACCGTGCCGCGCTCGCGGATCGCCGCACCGGGTGACGAGGGCCACTCCTGTGCGGCCCGCGTGCCCTGCGCGCCGAACGACCGCACCACTTTGGCGTTCCCCCAGTCGTAGAACCAGTCGGCCGAGCGGTCTGCAGGGATGTACAGCACCCGTGTGTCCCTCACCAGGACGGCCGCGTCCCCCGTCTCCCGGGAGGCGTTGAAGGCGAAGGTGTCGTCGTCGCCGTCGTCGGCGGCGTCTCCATCCCAGAACTGGACGAACTCGTCGACGGTCTCGATCCGGATGTACTGTCCCTCCTCCGGGGTCAGATCCTGGGCATCGACGGTGACGCTCGCCGCCTGCTCGAGGACCGCCGCAGCGGCGGCATCGGGCATCACCGGGAACAGGAGACCTCCGGCGCCCAGCGCCACCACCGCGGCCCCGGCCGTCAGCCCCGCTATGCCGAGGCCGGTCCACACCCGCGCCCGTCGTCGTCCGCCCCGCGGAGCACGCGCGGCTGACACCGCGGCAGCCAGCGTGGCGCGGGCACGACGGATGCTCTCGTCCGAGGCTTCCGCCTGATCCGCGCCGAGGTCACGCACTCGTTCCATAAGCAGCATCGCTCTCCTCCTTCGCCATCCATGTGAGTCGGGTCTGCCCGCGCGAACCCGGCGGGGCGAGCCGTCGTCTGACCCGGTTGAGCCGCGACCGCACCGTCCCGACCGGGATGCCGAGGGCGACGGCGATCTGCTCGTAGGTGAGATCACCCCAGGCATGCAGGAGCAGCACGTCGCGGTCCCTGGCCGGGAGCCCGGCGATGCGGGGCGCGAGTGCTCGCAGGGCGGCATCGGCGTCGAGCCGCGCGTCGGACGCCGCGTACGGGTGCTCCGCGGGCCCCTCGGCGCCCGAAGTGGCCTCGAAAGCCCGCCACTGCCGTACTTCGGCCGCGCGGTGCCGCTTGATCATCCTCGTGGCGATGCCCAGGAGCCACGGCAGCGCCGACGCGACATCGAGATCGAAAGAAGCTCGACGGCGGAAGGCGACCAGGAACGTCTCGCTGAGCACGTCGTCGACCGCATCCTCGCCGACACGCCGCCGGATGTACCCGCCGACCGGACGCACATGCCGCTCGAAGATGGCGGAGAACGCCCGCGGCTCGTCGAGCGACCGAGCGATGACCTCGCTGTCTGTGTTCACACTCTGTATTGCCCCGGTAGCGGAAGACGGTTCACGCTTTCTCGCGGAGGTCCAGCCGCATGAGCACGCGGGGGAAGCCGTCGAGGACGGAGCCCGTGTCCGCCGCCTTCGCGAACCCCGCGCTCTCGAAGAGACGCCGCGTCCCGACGTACGCCATCGTGAGGTTCACCTTCGCACCGGCGTTGTCGACCGGATACCCCTCGATCGCGGGTGCGCCCCGTTCGCGCGCGTAGGCGACCGCGCCCGCGATGAGGGCGTGGGAGACACCCTGTTTGCGGTGCCCAGGGCGGACCCGGAAGCACCACAGGGACCACACGTCGAGGTCGTCGACGTGCGGGATGAGGCGATTGCGCGCGAAGCTCGTATCGCGTCGAGGGTGCAACGCCGCCCAGCCGATCGGCTCGTCGTCGAGGTAGGCGAGCACGCCGGGAGGAGGATCCTGGTGGCAGAGCTCACGCACCCGCTCGGCCCGTGCGGGACCGCGAAGGGAGACGTTCTCCTTGTTGCCGATCCGATAGCTCAGGCAGAAGCAGACGTTCGACGTCGGTTTCTTCGGTCCCACGACCGCGGCGACGTCATCGAAGACCGTCGCCGGGCGCACCACGATGCTCATGCGGTCAGTGTGGCGGAGACCACGGACACCGGCGCCCCGACGCCCCGGCGGATGGACTATTCCCCGCGCAGCACGTCCAACGCATGCTGGAAGTCCTCCGGATAGGGCGAGGCGAACTGGACCCACTCCCCCGTCGTCGGATGCGCGAAGGCCAGCTGATGCGCGTGCAGCCACTGGCGCGTGAGTCCGAGGCGGGCGGAGAGCGTCGGGTCGGCGCCGTAGAGCGGATCCCCGACGCACGGGTGCCGATGTGCCGCCATGTGCACGCGGATCTGGTGCGTGCGGCCCGTCTCCAGGTGGATCTCCAGCAGCGAGGCCCCCGGAAACGCCTCGAGGGTCTCATAATGCGTCACGGAAGGCTTGCCGTCCGGGACGACCGCGAACTTCCAGGAGTGGTTCGGGTGCCGACCGATCGGCGCATCGATCGTGCCCACGAGCGGGTCCGGATGCCCCTGCACCACTGCGTGGTAGATCTTCTCGACCGTGCGCTCCTTGAACGCCCGCTTGAGAGCGGTGTACGCCGCTTCGCTCTTGGCGACCACCATGAGACCGCTCGTGCCGACGTCGAGACGGTGCACGACGCCTTGACGCTCGGGGGCGCCGCTGGTCGCGACGCGGAACCCGGCGGCGGCGAGAGCACCGACGACCGTGGGCCCCTCCCACCCGAGCGAGGGGTGGGCGGCGACGCCGGTCGGCTTGTCCACCACGACGATGTCCTCGTCGTCGTAGACGATGCCGAGTTCGGGCACCGCGATGGGCACGATCTTCGGCCCTTCCTTCGGCTGCCACTCGACATCGAGCCAGGCACCACCACGCAGCCGGTCCGACTTGTCGAGGGTGACGCCGTCCAGACGCACGCCGCCGGAAGCGGCCACCTCCGCCGCGAAGGTCCGCGAGAACCCGAGAAGCTTGGCGAGGGCGGCGTCCACGCGTGTGCCGTCGAGCCCGTCCGGGACGGGCAGCGACCGGGACTCCACGCTCAGCGCCCCTCGGACGCGGCAGCGGCCTCGGCGTCCTCGTCGGTCTCGACCGGGGCGTGGTCCTTCTCCCGCGTGCCGTCGAAGCGCAGTCCGAACACGACGAGCAGGGCGACCGAGATCATCCCGGTGACGATGAAGATGTCGGCGACGTTGAAGATGGCCGGCATCATCCACGGCATCGAGATCATGTCGACCACGTGGCCGACGGGGAATCCTGGCTCGCGGAAGAGGCGGTCCGACAGGTTGCCGAGCACGCCCCCGAGCAGGCAGCCGAGGACGACCGCCCAGAGGCGAGACCGGAGCCCGAACGCCTTCCAGACGATCACGCCCGCGACGACTGCGAGCGCGATGGTGAAGATCCAGGTCACCCCCGAGCCGAGGGAGAACGCCGCGCCGGGATTGCGCACGTAGTAGAGCTGGAGGAACTCTCCGAGGACCGGGACAACCTCATGCAGCGGCAGGTTCTCGATCGTGAGGTACTTCACAAACTGATCGGCGGCCAGCACGACCGCTGCGAGAATCGCAACGATCGCACCGGCCGCCGACCGACGAAGGGGACGACGTCCTGACAAGAGGGCGCCTTACAGGCCGATCGCGGAGACCGGCGTGGAGTCCGTCGACGCCGACTTCTCGTCGAGCTCGCGGAGCTGGCCCTCGATGTAGCCACGGAGCTGCGAGCGGTAGTCGCGCTCGAAGTTGCGCAGCTCCGTGATGCGGGCCTCCAGCGTGTTGCGCTCGCGCTCCAGGCGCGCGGTCTCCTCGCGCTGCTTCGCCTCGGCCTCCGTGCGGATGCGGGCGACCTCGGCCTCGGCCTCGGAGATGAGCTGGTTGCGCTTGGCCTCACCCTCGGCCACGTGCTCGTCGTGCAGACGCTGTGCGAGCTCGATGATGCCGGCGGTCGCGGTCGCGGAGCCGGTCGGTGCGGCGTCGGCGGCGGGAGCCTCGGCGGCAGCCGCCGGGGCAGGAGCAGCGGCGGCCGGCTCGGCGGCCGCAGCGGGAGCAGGCGTGGAGCCCGACTCGTACGCGGCGAGCTTCGCCTTCAGCTCGGCGTTCTCCTCGAGGGCCTTGCGCCACTCGATGACGATCTCGTCGAGGAAGTCGTCGACCTCGTCCGGGTCGAAGCCGTCCTTGAAGCGGACGTGCTGGAACTGCTTGGTGACGACGTCATCCGGGGTAAGTGCCATGGGTGGCTCCTCTTTCGATGAGTTCGATTGCCAGTACCGATGTATGGCGTGTTCGTGATGTGGCGCGAACCCGGGGCGCGCACCTGGGTGCCAGCATAGCCCCCGAGCCTTGGGGTCGCGATGCCACGACACCCAGGCTCGGCGAACTCGCCGCCGTCCCCGGGCGCGACACGCGGGGTGGTCAGCGGATGAACAACCGGACGATGTTCATCAGGATCAGGACGACCAGAAGGGTCAGCGCGAAGCCGAAGTCCAGCGAGAGCTGACCGATACGCAGCGGCGGGATGATCCGCCGGAAGAACCGGATGGGCGGATCGGTGACCGTGTACACCGCCTCCGCGGCCACGAGACCGAAGCCCTTGGGACGCCACTCCCGATTAAACATCGGGATGTAGTCCAGGATGAGCCTCGCGAAGAGCACGAGGATGTAGACCAGCAGCACCAGGTGGACGATGCTGGCGAGGACCGAGACCAGCTGCACGGTCTACGAGTGGTCGAAGCCCGCAGACTCGGCGTCTGCGTGCGCGATACCCCCGTGGCCGGACACCGCGATGTTCTCCGGCGAGAGCAGGAAGACCTTGGAGGTCACCCGCTCAATCCGGCCGTAGAGGCCGAGGGAGAGACCGCTCGCGAAGTCGATGAGGCGGCGCGCGTCGGCGTCGCTCATCTGGGAGAGGTTGATGATGACCGGGACGCCCTCGCGGAAGCTCTCCGCGATCAGCTGGGCGTCGCGGTACTGCTTCGGGTGGACGGTGAGGATCTCGTTCACGGCTCCTGCTGCAGGCTGGCGGACGGCGACGGGACGACGGAGCGGTGTGACGGGAGCCGGAGCCGGCTCTTCACGCTCACGCTCACGCTGGGCGCGGGCGGGTGCCGGCGTCTCCTCTTCGTAGACCTCTTCCTCGTCGGCGAGGCCGAGATACACCATGGTCTTCTTCAGCGGGTTACCCATCGTGTCCTCCGGTTCGAACGTTTCGGGCTGGTCTTGTCACAGGTTAGCCCCGGGCGGGGCGCGGTCCCGTGATTGCGGAACCGATCCGCAGGTGTGTCGCGCCGGCGGCGATGGCCTCGGCGAAATCGCCGGTCATCCCGGCGGAGATCCAGGTCGCCTCGGGAGCGACGGTCCGCACGTCGGCGGCGATGTGGTGCAGACGGGCGAAGGCGCTTGCGGGATCCTCGTCGAGGGGCGCGACGGCCATCACGCCTCGGAGCCGCAGCGAGGACAGACCGAGCACGTGCTCGGCCAGCGCCACCGCCGACGCCGGCGCCACGCCTCCCCTGCCCTCATCCTCGGTGAGATTCACCTGGACGAGCACGTCGAGCACCTCGTCGGTCTCGGCTGCACGGTGCAGGGCATCGGCGAACCGGCCACGGTCCACCGAATGCACGACGTCGGCGCTCCGCCTGATCGCCGCGGCCTTGTTCGTCTGCCCCTGCCCGATGAAATGCCATTCGAGGTCGAGGGCGGAGAGTTCGCCCGCCTTGGCGGTGAGCTCCTGCTGCCGGTTCTCCCCCACCGCGTGCACTCCGAGAGCGTGCAGATCGCGCACCAAGGAGGCAGGGTGGAACTTGGTGACGACGATCCGGGTGATCCCCTCGGGGGAACGCCCGGCGGCACGCGCGGCGTCGGCGATCTTCTCGTCGATCGCCGACAGCCGCGCGGCCAGGTCCGATGGCGCCGAAGCGCCGACCGGTGTCGTCACTTCAGGAATTCGGGGATGTCGATGTCGTCGTCGGCGAAGGCCGGCTCGATGCTCGTCGTCGGCGTGCGCGGTGCCGTCGGCGCCGGGGCGGGCTCGGGCGTGCTCTTCTCTGCCGCAGGCTCGGAGGTCTCCGACAGCGCCACCTCGGGAAGAGACGCGGTCGAGGGACGCGAGACGACCATCGGGTCCAGCCGCAGCGAGGGCTCGCCGCCGTCGAAGCCCGCGGCGATCACGGTCACCCGCACCTCGTCGCCGAGCGTGTCGTCGATGACCGTACCGAAGATGATGTTGGCCTCGGGGTGCGCGGCCTCCTTGACGAGATCCGCCGCGTCGTGGATCTCGAAGATGCCGAGGTTCGAGCCACCCTGGATCGACAGCAGCACACCGTGCGCACCTTCGATCGAGGCCTCGAGCAGCGGCGACTCGACGGCGAGCTCCGCCGCCTTGATCGCACGGTCTGCGCCACGGGCCGAACCGATGCCCATCAGGGCGGATCCCGCTCCCTGCATGACCGACTTCACGTCGGCGAAGTCCAGGTTGATCAGACCGGGGGTCGTGATGAGGTCGGTGATGCCCTGCACACCGGCGAGGAGGACCTGGTCGGCAGTCGCGAACGCCTCGATCATCGAGATGCCGCGGTCGCTGATCTCGAGAAGACGGTCGTTCGGGACGACGATGAGGGTGTCGACCTCTTCCTTCAGCTTCGCGACGCCCGCCTCGGCCTGGCTCTGGCGGCGACGCCCCTCGAAGGAGAACGGCTTCGTGACGACACCGATGGTCAGCGCGCCGATCGACTTCGCGATGCGGGCGACGACGGGGGCACCACCCGTTCCGGTGCCGCCACCCTCTCCGGCGGTGACGAAGACCATGTCGGCACCGGTCAGGGCCTGCTCGATCTCCTCCGCGTGGTCCTCTGCGGCGCGACGACCCACCTCGGGGTCGGCACCAGCGCCGAGACCGCGGGTGAGCTCGCGGCCCACGTCCAGCTTGACGTCGGCGTCGCTCATGAGCAGCGCCTGGGCGTCGGTGTTGACGGCGATGAACTCGACTCCGCGGAGACCGAGCTCGATCATGCGGTTGACGGCGTTGACGCCGCCACCGCCGACGCCGACGACCTTGATCACGGCGAGGTAGTTCTGGTTCTGGCTCATGGCCGGCCTCCGATTAGTAGAGCCTGGAAGGGGGTGAACCTTAAACCTCAACTAGAGGTGTAAAGTATTTCCCGGTATTGCGTTCTCTCAGATCGAAGGTATGCGCCGCCCGGCCCCGCACGCGCAGCGACATGGGCGTGTCGCGCCATTCCCGCCGAAAGTGATCAGCCGACGACCGCCACGTCGGGAGACGTGACGTCGATCGACGAGGCATCGGGGTTCTTCACGAGCGCGGCGGAGAGTGCGAGCGCCTTCAACCCCGAGTCCTCCTGGCTCCCCCACACGACCGTGAGTCCTGACTCAAGGGTCAAGGTCACGTCGTCCGCCGTCGAGGCCCGCACACCGGTGAGCGTCTTGCGGATGTCCGACGGAAGCGCCCGGACGACGAGCCCGGCACTGCGGAAGGCAGCCGAGTCGACCCCACCCTCCACCTCCACCAGCGGCTGACCCGCGGGGCGCTGGGCTGTCGTCGAGAGAGCGACGCCCGCTGCGTCGACGAGCGTGAACCCGGCACCCGACTCGACCACCCCGATCGGCGTACGCTCGACGATGCGCACGGTCAGGTCGTGCGGCGGACGTGCTTCCAGGGCATACGTCTCGATGAGCGGAAACGTCAGCAATGCCGCCTTGACCTCGCTCGTATCGACCAGGGCGAGCGGCGTGCCGAGCTGGTCCGCGAGGGCACCTTCGATCACCGCGGGATCGATCGTCGTGGTGCCGGTGACCGTGATGCGCTGCACAGCGAAGAGCGGACTGTAGGCGGCGGCGACACTCCCTCCGATCAGCAGCACCACGGCTCCGAGGGCACTCAGCCAGACGAGACGACGCCGCCGGGATCGCTGGGTGAACCGACGGATCTCCGCCCTGAGCGCCCTGCGGCGGGCGCGTGCGGCGCGCCAGACATCCATGGACGAACGCGGGATCGGTCGCTCCTCGGGCATCACTGCGGCGGACTCGACCGGCGAGGCGCCTCCCCCCTCCTCCGGCGACCGCAGCGGGGCGGGACGCCGGCGGAGGGGCCGTTCGGACGCGTCGTCCGTCTCCCCCGGGGTATCCGGAGCGCTCGGGAGTGGGGGCGGCCGGCGCATGGGCTACGCCCCGTCGGTCCGGCGAAGTGACTCCAGCACCTGCGGGATGAGCTGGTAGACGTTACCGCAGCCGAGGGTCACGACGAAGTCACCCTCCTCCGCAACCGATGCCGTGTAGTCGGCCGCTTCCTGCCAGTCGGCGACGAAGTGCACGCGGGAGGGGTCCTGGAACGCGCCGCTCACCAGCTCACCGGTAACGCCAGGCACCGGGTCTTCCCTGGCGCCGTAGACGTCCAGCATCACGGTGTGGTCGGCGAGCTCCTCCAGGACGTCCGCGAACTCCTGGTACATGTGCTGCGTCCGGGAGTACGTGTGCGGCTGCTGGATCGCGATAAGCCGGCCGGAACCCGCCAGACTGCGCATGGCCTCCAACGCGGCGCGCACCTCGGTGGGGTGATGGGAGTAGTCGTCGTAGACCGTGACCCCGCGCTCCTCACCGTGGCGCTCGAGACGACGGACGGTTCCCGCGAAGCCCTCGACGGCGCGCACGGCGTCGCGGAGCGGGTGGCCGAGCGCGAGGAGGACGGCGACCGCCCCCGTCGCGTTGATCGCGTTGTGCACGCCGGGGACCGCGAGCTGCATGCGCTCCGTCTCCCCTCCGTGCGAGACGACGGCGGCGACGGGGCCCGCGGTGACGATCTCGCTGACGCGGACGTCGGCCTCCTCGGCCTGCCCGAACGTCAGGACACGCGGGTGGGACAGCCCTGCCAGGACCCGGAGCGCGCCGGGGTCGTCGCTCGAGATGACGACCGCCTCCGACGCGGCGTCCGCGAACCGCACGAAGGCGTCGTGGAAGGCTTCGTCGGAGCCGTAGTGGTCGAGGTGATCGGGGTCGACGTTCGTGATGAGCGCGACAGCCGTGTCGTAGAGGAGGAAGGTGCCGTCGGACTCGTCCGCCTCGATGACGAAGAGGTCGCCGCTCCCGGTCGCGCTGGACGTGCCGAGCTGCTCGATCACGCCGCCGTTGACGAAGTGCGGATCGGCGCCGAGGTCACGCAAGGCGGTGACGATCATGCCCGTCGATGTGGTCTTTCCGTGCGCGCCCGCCACCGAGACGAGGCGCCGCGTGCCGATCAGCCAGTGCAGCGCCTGGGACCGGTGGATGACGTGGAGGCCCCGCTCCTTGGCGGTGACGAACTCGGGGTTCTCCGGCCAGATGGCGCCGGTGTGCACGACCGTGTCGGCGTCGCCGAGGTGAGCGGCATCATGACCGACGTGGACCGTCGCCCCCGCGGCGGCCAGCGCCCGCAGGTTGTCGCTGTCGGCGCGGTCGCTGCCGGAGACGCGGATGCCCGCGTCGAGGAACATCTTGGCGAGTCCGCTCATCCCGGATCCACCGATGCCGATGAAGTGCGCGGAGGTGATCGTCTCGGGGATGGGGAGGGAGAGGTCGGGTCTGATCATGTCCGCTTCAGTCTACTTTTCGTTCTCGTCCGGGCGGCGGCGTCACACCGCACCGAGGGCACGATCGATCATCGCCACGACGTTCTCGGTCCCTGTCCGGGTGCCCGCGGTCTCCGCCGCCTCCGCCATGCGCCCGATGCGGTCAGGATCGCCGAGCAGCGGCACGACGATCCGCCGGACGGCGTCGCCGTCGAACGTCGCATCGTCAAGGAGCTGCGCGGCACCGGCGGCCACGGCCGAGCCGGCGTTCAGACGCTGCTCCCCGTTGCCCACCGAGTACGGCACGTACAGCGCGGGGATACCGAGCGCGCTGATCTCGCTCACCGTGGCCGATCCCGAACGCGACACGATGAGGTCGGCCAGGGCGAACGCGAGATCCATGCGGTCGACGTACCGGCGGAGGGCATAGCCGGGCACTCCCGGGTCGGCGAGGTCGCTGCGCTCCCCCGTCACGTGCAGCAGTTGCCAGCCCGCGGCGAGGATGTCGCGCCAGGAATCCGCCAGAGCGTCGTTCAAGCGCTGCGCTCCGAGCGAGCCGCCGAAGACGAGCAGCACGGGGCGATCGGGGTCGAGCCCGAAGTACTCCGCGGCCTCGGCGCGCCGTGCCGCCCGGTCGAGCGTGATGACCTCGCGCCGCAGCGGCATGCCGACCACCTCGCTCCCGCGAAGCGGCGTCCCGGCGAAGGCCACGCCGACCCCCGCCGCTGCCCGGGCGCCGAGCACATTCGCCAGCCCGGGCTTCGCATTGGCCTCATGCACGACGAAGGGCACACGCTCGCGACGCGCGGCGACGTAGGCGGGCGCGGAGGCGTAGCCGCCGAAGCCCACCACGACGTCGATGCCGTGCTGCCGGATGTGCGCACGCACCTGGGCGATCGCCCGGCGGAACCGCGCGGGGAACGCGGCGGCCTGGGCGTTCGGGCGCCGCGGGAACGGCACCTTGTCGACGATGAGCAGCTCGTAGCCGCGCTCGGGGACGAGGCGGGACTCCAGGCCCTCCGCGGTACCGAGCACCAGGATCGTCGCCGTGGAGTCGCGCTCACGCAACGCGTCGGCGACGGCGAGCAGCGGGTTGACATGGCCGGCGGTGCCACCGCCGGCGAGGAGGTACGAAGTCACCTCGCGACCCTACCCCGCTCGGCTGACTGCTTCTCGGCGACCGGGATGGTCCGCGCGAAAGCCAGCAGCACACCGCAGGCGATGAGCACGGCCAAGAGCGCCGTCCCACCCTGAGACATGAAGGGAAGGGGCACACCCATCACCGGGAAGACCCCGATGACGACGCCGACGTTCAGCACCGCCTGACCCACGATCCACACCGTGATCCCCCCGGCCGCCACGCGGATGAACGGGTCGGAGGTCTTGCGGATCACATGGAAGGCACCCACCGTGAAGAACGTGAAGAGGGCGAGCACGACGATGCAGCCGATCAGGCCCAACTCCTCCCCGACGATCGCGAAGATGAAGTCGTTCCCTGCCGCCGGAAGCCACCCGTACTTCTCCTGGGAGTTGCCCAGCCCGAGGCCGAAGATGCCGCCGGTGGCCATGCCCCAGATGCCGTGGATCGACTGGTAGCAGTCCGTGTAGTACAGCGCCATGTCGTCGCACGTCGCGGTGATGCGGCGCATGCGGTCCTCGCTGGAGAGCGCGTAGGCGAGCACCGCGACCACGCCCAGGATCATCGGGATGATGAAGAGGCGTAGCTTCACGCCGGAGAAGAAGAGGCAGCCGAGGAGGATGAGGACCAGCACCATCGCAGTGCCGAGGTCCTTGCCCGCGAGCACGGTGCCGATCGCCAGCGCGCCGACGGGGACGACGGGGATGAAGACGTGATGCCAGGTGCCGAGCATGGTCTGCTTGCGCAGCAGGACCGCGGCGATCCACAGGGCGAGCGCCAGCTTGAGGAACTCGGACGGCTGCATCTGGAAGCCCGCCACCTGGATCCAGTTCCGGTTTCCGCCGTCGGCGACGCCGAGTGGCGTGAACACCAGGAGCTGCAGGGCCACGGCGCCGAACAGCGCCGGCCACGCCATGCGCTTGAGGAACGCCACGGGGAAGCGGCTGATGAGGAACATCATGGGGATGCCGAGCAGAGCGAACACGCCTTGGCGGAGAGCACTGTCCAACGGGTTCTGGGCTTTCGCCACCTCTGTCGCGCTCGTCGCGGACAGCACCATCACGAGACCGAAGATCGTCAGGAGCAGGGCGGTCGACGCGATCAGCAGGAACTCGGTGGACACCGGCGTGAACCGGCGTCCGAGCGAGACCCGCGCCGCGAGGCCTCCCGACTCAGACCGCGGAGGGCGAGCCACCTGCGTCATCGGCGCTCCCCCGATCGATCCATTCCCGCACCGCTTCGGCGAAGCGGTGGCCGCGATCCGCGTAGCTGGAGAACTGGTCGAAGGATGCGGCGGCGGGAGCGAGGAGCACGGTGCCCTCCCCGTCGACGATCCCCGCCGCGATCTCCACGACGCGGTTCATGACCTGTCCAGTGTCGCCAGCATCGACCTCGAAGACCGGCACCGTCGGCGCGTGTCGCTCGAATGCCGCGACGACGGCCGTGCGGTCCACTCCGATGACGACAGCCGCGCGCGCGGTCGCGCCCGCGTCCGCGACGAGATCGGCGATGTCGACGCCCTTGAGATCGCCACCCACGACCCACACCGCACCGGGGTACGCGCGCAGTGACGACGCGGCCGCATGCGGGTTCGTCGCCTTGGAGTCATCGACCCAGGTGATGCCGGCGTGGCGTGCGACGACCTCGATGCGGTGCGCATCCAGCCGGAAGCTCTGCAGCGCCCCGTGGATGGCCTCGGGCTCGACCCCGAGGGACCGGGCGAGAGCACTGGCAGCGAGGATGTTCTGCACGATGTGCGGGGCCGACAGGCCGGCGGCCTCCAGGTCGGCGACCGTGGTCAGCTCCAGGGCGCTGCGCGCGCGGTCGTCGAGGAACGCCCGATCGACGAGCAGCCCCTCCACGACGCCGAGATCGCTCGGCCCGGGGATGCCGAGGTCGAAGCCGATGGCACGAGCGCCCTCGACGACCTCGGCCTCCTCGACCATCCGCCGTGTGGCCTCGTCGGCCTTGTTGTAGACGCAGGCGACGCGGGTGTTCCGATAGACCAGGGCCTTCGCGTCCCGGTAGGCCTGCGCGCTGCCGTGCCAGACGAGATGATCGTCGGCGAGGTTGAGGCAGACCGCGGCGTGCGGGAAGAGCTCCCCCTCCGGGCGCGACAGGCCGAGATACCAGAGCTGGTGGCTGGAGAGTTCGACGACGAGCACGTCGAACCCGACGGGGTCGCGGACCGCGTCCAGCACGGGGACGCCGATGTTGCCGCACGGTGCGGCACGGAGTCCGCCGGAGACGAGCAGCGTCGCCGTGAGCTGGGTCGTGGTCGTCTTGCCGTTGGTGCCGGTGATGAGCACCCAGTCCGCCGGCGTGCCGTCCGCACGGAGGACCTTGTCGCGCACCCGCCAGGCGAGCTCGACGTCACCCCACAGGGCGATGCCCTCGTCCTGGACCCAGCGGATGACCGGGTGCGCCGGAGCGAACCCCGGGGACGCGATGACGACCTCAGGCGCGAACGCCGTCAGCGCCTCGGGGACGGCGTCGAGCGGTCCGAGCTCCAGCCGTGCGCCGATGACGGGCAGGAGGCGGGCGTACTCCTCTTCCGCGGACTCGCTCAGCACGAGGACGTCGGCGCCGAGCTCGGCGAGGGTGTCGGCCACGGAGAAGCCGGTCATGGAGAGGCCGAGGACGGCGACGCGCAGGCCGCTCCAGTCGGCGTGCCAGCTCGTCAGCCCGGCGAGGCGCTCAGCCGACACGGGTCAGCCACTCCACGTAGAACAGTCCGACGGCGGACACGGCGAGCAGACCCGCGATGATCCACATCCGCACCACGATCGTGACCTCCGACCATCCCCGCATCTCGAGGTGGTGGTGGAACGGGCTCATGAGGAAGAGCCGCTTGCCGCGGGTGATCTTGAAGTAGGCGCGCTGGAGGATCACGGATCCGGAGGCGAGCACGAAGACGCCCGCGATGATCAGGAGCAGCAGCTCCGTCCTGGTCATGATCGCCATCGCGGTGATGACACCGCCGATGGCCATCGAGCCCACGTCGCCCATGAAGACCTTCGCCTTCGGGGCGTTCCACCACAGGAAGCCGATGAGGCTCGCGGCGAACGAGGCCGAGATGATGGCGAGGTTGAACGGGTCGCGCACCTCGTAGCAACCGCCGAGGGAACCGGGGTCTCCCCCGATGCAGGGCTGCTTGAACTGCCAGAACGCGATGAGGCTGTACGCACCGACGACGATCACGCCCGCGCCGGCGGCGAGCCCGTCGAGGCCGTCGGTGAGGTTGACGCTGTTGGAGGTCGCGACCCCGATGATCGAGATCCAGGCGAGGTAGAGGATCCAGCCGAGGATGACGCCGAACGCGAAGAGGTTCAGCCAGGTGATGTCCCGGAAGAGGGAGATGGACGCGCTGGCCGGCGTCTGCCCCCACTTGTTCGGGAAGTTGAGCGCCACGATGCCGAAGGGGATCACGACGATGAGCTGACCGATCACCTTCCGCCACCCCGACAGCCCGAGGCTGCGCTGGCTGCGCACCTTCATGTAGTCGTCGATGAACCCGACCACGCCGAAGCCGACCATGAGCCAGATGACGAGGATCGCGGACAGGGCCGGCGTCTCCCCGCTGACGAGGACCCCGGTGAAGTAGCCCACGATCGAGCCGAGGATGAAGATGACCCCGCCCATCGTGGGCGTGCCGCGCTTGGCCTCGTGGCTCGGGTTGCCTGCGGCCTCCGGGGTGCGGATGACCTGCCCCCAGCCCCATTTGCGGAAGAGCCGGAGGAAGACGGGAGTCAGGAAGAGAGTGAAGGCGAGCGAGATGGCCGCCGCCATGATGAGGGACCTCACGAGAACAATTCTCCCAGACGATCGCCGAGATGCCGGAGGCCCACGGAATTGGACGACTTCACCAGGACGCGGTCGCCGTCGCGCAGCTCGGTGCGGAGGTACTCGAACGCGGCGTCCTGGTCCGGCAGATGCACGGCTTCGCTGTCCCACGACCCCTCGCCGACGGCGGCGAGGTAGAGCCGACGGGCCTCCGGGCCGACGACGACGATGCGCCGGATGTTGAGGCGCACGGCGAGCAGACCGATGCGGTCGTGCTCCTCCCCGGCGCTCTCGCCGAGCTCGCTCATGGCGCCGAGCACGGCGACGGTGCGCTCGTCCGGGCCGGTGATCTGGGCGAGGGTCCGCAGCGCGGCCGCCATCGAATCGGGACTGGCGTTGTACGCGTCGTTGATGATCCGGACGCGGTCGTTGCCCAGCGGCTGCATGCGCCAGCGCTCCGCGATCTCGACGGTCTCCAGCCGGGAGACGGCATCGGACGGGGCCACGCCGAGCTCCACGGCGGCGGTGATCGCGGCGAGGGCGTTCGTGACGTGGTGAGCCCCGAGTACGCGCAGCCGCAGCGGCAGGTCCTCTCCCGCGGCCTCGATCACGCACTGGGTGCCGGAGGCCGACACCTCGATGTCCCGCGCGTGCACGGCGGCCGCGGCGGACTGACCGAAGCCGACGACGCGGAGGCCGCGGCTCTCCGCGAGCTCGCGCATCGCCCAGACCCGGGGGTCGTCGGCGTTGAGCACGGCGGTGCCGGGCACGCGGGCCGCGGCGACGAGCTCGGACTTGGCCTTCGCCGTGGCCTCGATGCCGCCGAAGCCCCCGGCGTGGGCCATCCCGACCATGAGCACCACGACGAGGTCGGGCTCGACGAGGCCGGCGAGGCGCGCGATGCTGCCCGGCGCGGCGGCGCCGAACTCGCTCACCAGGAAGCGGGTGTCGTGCGTGACGCGGAGCATCGTCACCGGGGCGCCGACCTCGTTGTTGAAGGACTTCACCGGAGCGACGGTCTCGCCCTCGTCCTCGAGGATGCGGGCGAGGAAGTTCTTGGTCGTCGTCTTGCCGTTGGAGCCGGTGATGCCGACGATGCGCAGGTTCCCGCCGGCCCGCACGCGCGCCACGACCTCACGGGCGAGCTCGCCGAGCGCCGCGACGGCATCCGGCACGACGATCTGCGAGACATCGACGTCGACCGGGTGCTCGACGATCGCCAGCACGGCACCGGCTTCGACGGCGGCACCGACGAAGCGGTGCCCGTCCGTCTCGGCTCCGGGCTTGGCGACGAAGATCGACCCCGCCTCCATGGTGCGCGAATCGGTGTCGACGATCCCGTCGACCACCGTCTCCGGCGTGTGCTCTCCGGCCACGCGCAGTTCACCACCGATGGCGGCAGTGATCTCAGCGAGCGTCAGGGCGATCATGTCATCTCCATGCGCGGCTCTCGCCGGCTATCCGAACTTGGGGAGGAGCGCGTCCATCGGGACAGAGGACGGCATCACGCGATAGGTCTTCATCACCTGCGTCATCGCCTTCTGGAAGGCGGAAGCGGTGGCCGCGGACGATACAACCTTAGTCGGCTCGTCGAGGGTCACCACGACGACGTACTGGGGGTCGTCGACGGGAGCGAAGCCCACCATGCTGGTGTAGTAGACGCCCGCCTTGTAACCGCCCTTGCCGTCCGACACCTGCGCGGTACCGGTCTTGCTGGTCACCCGGTAGCCGGGGACCTGGATGCGATCGGCGTTGCCGCCCTGCACCGCGACGTTCTCCAGCATCCGGGTCAGGTCGGCCGCGGTCTGCTCCTTCACGATCTGCTCGTGCTTCGGCTTCGGGGTCTCCGTCACGGTCCCGTCGGGGGCGGTGCAGGACTCGACCATCGACAGGTCGATCTTCTCCCCGCCGTTGGCGATGGCCTGGTACGCGCCGGCGAGCTGGGGGGCCGTCACCGTGAAGTACTGGCCGAACGTCGTCGTGTAGAGCGACTGGCTGTCCCAGTCGCTCACCGGGTGGAGGATGCCGCCCACCTCGGAGGGGAAGTCCAGCGTCTTCTGCCCGACTCCGAAGCGCTGCAGGTAGTCATAGCGGACCTCGGGGGCGACCATCGTGCCGAACTTCGACAGCGCGGTGTTGGACGAGTCGATCAGTCCGCCGGCCAGCGTGTAGTTGTAGGCGGGGTGGCTGAACGCGTCGTTGACCACGGCGCCGTTGGGGAAGGTCTCGCGCGACGACGCGGTGACCGTGCTGAGCGGAGTGAGACCGGCACCCTCCATCGCCGCGGCCGCGGTGATCGCCTTGAACGTCGAGCCGGGCTCGAAGTCGCGGTGGAAGATCTGGCTGTACCGGGTCTCCGGCGTCGAGGAGTCCAGGTCGTTCGGATCCATCGCCGGCCATTCGGCGGCGGCGCGGATCTTGCCGGTGCCCACCTCGACCACCGTCACGGTCCCGCCCTTCGCGCCCTGCTTCTGCGCCTCTTCGCCGACCATCTGCTGGAGGTACCACTGCAGGTCGCTGTTGATGGTGAGCTGCACCGTGCCGCCGTCGACGGCGTCGGTGACGGACTCGCTGCCCGGGATCACGACCCCGTCCTTGCCCTTGCGGTAGGTCTTCTCGCCGTCCACGGGCGCCAGGCACGCCTCCTCGAGCTGCTCGACACCGGCTTTGGCCTCGCCCGTGTTGTCGAGGAAGCCCAGCACGTTGCCTGCGACGGCGCCGTTGGGGTAGACCCGGGTCTCGCGCGGCTTCAGCGCGAGATACGATCCGAGGCCCAGGTCGCGCAGCGCGATGTACTGCTCGGTGTTGAGCCCGGTCTTCAGTGGCGCGTACTGGCTGTTCGGGTTCTCGGCGAGGGCGTCGGAGACACGCTTGCGGATCTCATCCCCCGGCACCCCCGTGATCGCGGCGATCTTCTCGGAGGCCTCGGCCCACGGCAGAGCCGGATCCTTCTCCTCGGTGAGCCTGA
Source organism: Microbacterium sp. UBA7513 (assembly GCF_002478345.1). Lineage (NCBI taxonomy): Bacteria > Bacillati > Actinomycetota > Actinomycetes > Micrococcales > Microbacteriaceae > Microbacterium > Microbacterium sp. UBA7513. Next base: position 42,097 of record NZ_DLNJ01000028.1, on the reverse strand, counting down.
TGACCTGTGGGCTGAGCTGCGCGTCGTAGACCATGACACTCGATGCGAGGACCGTGCCCTCGGAGTCGACGATGGATCCCCGCTGGCCGGGGATCGTCGAGCCGTCGCCGATGTGCTCGAGGGATTGGCTGACGTGCTCGTCGGCGCTCACCACCTGGATGTCGATGAGGCGGACGACGAACGCCACCAGGATGGAAAGGATGACCGCCAGGGCGACGACAGTGCGTCGCCGCGGTCCGCGCGTGGCTCGTGTCGTCATGGGATCTCTCCGTCGGTCGGAATGGTCAGTGCGTCGTGGGGCTGGGCAGGCCGTCGGTGATGGCCGGGGGCAGGTCCTGCGCCGGCGATGTGCCGCCGGCCGCTTCATCCGCCGTGTCCGTCGCCGGCGGCGTCTCCTCCGTGACGAGGACGTTGCCGACGGCCGCCTTCCCGTTGGGATCGATCGTGGACACCCCCTCCGCCCCAGTACCCGCCCCGAAGACGGCACCGTCGCTGAGGCGGAGATAGGACGGGGCGCCCGCGACGACCATGCCGAGGTCGGCGGCGCTGCTGGCGAGCACCTGCGGGGAGCTCAGTCCCGTGAGCTCTTCCTGCAGCGCATCGGTCCGGAGGTCGAGTTCACGCTGCTGGGACGTGAGCCCGGCGAGCGTGAACGAATCCTGGGTGATGGCCAGCGAGAGCCCGACCTGCCCCGCGCCGATGGCCAGGGCGCCCCCCAGCGCGACGAGCGCGTAGGCGAGTTTGGGCTTGCGGCGTCGTGCCGGGGCCGTCACCGGCTGCAGGCGCCGCTCGGGCGCCGTCTCCGGAACGGCCGGCTGCAGCGGCAGGGTCGGCTTGCGGACTGCGTTCATGCTCATGCGCTCTCCCGCACCTTCTCGGCGGCGCGCAGGCGCACCGGTATTGCACGCGGATTGCGTGCGCGCTCTTCGTCATCGGCGAGTTCCGCACCCTTGGTCAGGATGCGGAATCGGGGGGCGTGCTCGGGCAGTTCGACAGGCAAACCGGCGGGCGCCGTCGAGGAGGAGGCGGCGGCGAAGGCCTGCTTGACCAACCGGTCCTCGAGGGACTGGTACGACATCACCACGATGCGTCCCCCGACCGCGAGGGCGTCCATCGCGGCGGGGATCGCGTCAGCGAGGACGTTCAGCTCGGCGTTGACCTCGATCCGGAGGGCCTGGAACACGCGCTTCGCCGGGTGCCCTGACCGCTGCGCGGCCGCGGGGGTCGCGGCCACGAGGATATCGACGAGCTCCCCCGATCGCGTGATCGGCTGCTTCTGACGAGCGTCGATGATGAAGCGCGCATACCGGCCGGCGAGCTTCTCCTCCCCGTACCGCTCGAAGATGCGCCGCAGGTTCCCCTCGCTGTAGGTGGCGATGACCTCGGCGGCGGTGATGCCCTTCGTCTGATCCATCCGCATGTCGAGCGGCGCGTCCTTGGAGTACGCGAAGCCGCGTTCGGCCTCGTCCAGTTGCAGCGACGAGACACCCAGGTCGAACAGGATCCCGGCGGCGCCCTGAGCGTGCAGCCCGATCTCGTCGTAGACCGTGTGGACGAGCGTGACCCGGTCCCGGAAACGGGCGAGCCGCTCCCCCGCGATCTTCAACGCGTCGGTGTCCCGGTCCAGCCCGATGAGGCGGATGCCGGGGAATCGCTCGAGCAGCGCCTCCGAATGGCCGCCCATGCCGAGGGTGGCATCGACGAGCACGGCGCCGTCCTCCTGGAGGGCGGGCGCGAGGAGCTCGACGCAGCGGTCGAGCAGGACAGGAGTGTGGATGTCGCGGAGGTTCATGATCTCTCTCGGGTCCGACCTTCGGCTCTGATCCCCCTCCGCATCTCGACCCGGCACCGGGGAAGTGTGTCGGGGCGGGAGCGGCGGGGCATCACAGCCGTGGTCAGAACAGTCCGGGAATCACCTCCTGCTCCAGCTCGGCGTAGGACTCCTCGCCGGCGGCGAGGTAGGCGTTCCAGCTCTCCGCGTCCCAGATCTCGGCGTGGGCGCCGACTCCGGTCACGATGAGCTCCTTCTGAAGACCCGCGTACTGACGCAGGTGGGCGGGGATGGTGATGCGGTTCTGGCTGTCGGGCATCTCCGCGCTGGCGCCGGAGAGGAACATGCGCATGAAGTCACGCGCCTGCTTGTTTGCGAGCGGTGCCTGACGGATCCGCTCGTGCATCGCCTCGAACTCGGCCGTGCTGAAGACGTAGAGGCAGCGCTCCTGGCCCCGGGTGACGACGATGCCGCCGCCCAGGTCCTCGCGGAACTTCGCGGGAAGGATGACCCGTCCCTTGTCGTCCAGCTTCGGTGAGTGCGTGCCCAGCAGCATCGGCCATCACCCCCTCTCCGTCCGGCCAACTCGAGGTGCGCCCCACTTTACTCCACTTTCCTCCACATTCCTACGGTGAATCCAGGCTATCGTCACCCACCGCCGGGCGGACATTCGCTCATGCCCTGGAATTCCGCGGTTGAGAAGGGTGGAGGGAGGGTGGAGGACAGTGGAGGGCTGGTGGAGGGCCGACGGTGCAGCACGCACGAAAAAGCCCGGATGCTCAGCATCCGGGCTTCGTGGTGGAGAGAAAGGGAGGGGTCAGTGACCGTCCTGGCGCCGATCCCATCGGTCGTTCATGCGATCCATGAAGGAGGAGGAGTCCTGCCGCTTCGGGGCGGTGCGCGTGCGGGTCTCGGCCGGACCGCTGCGCCGGACCGGGGTGACAGCCAGCATCACTCCGCCGAGCATGGCCGCGAATCCGATCACGCCGACGACGATGCCCCAGACGTCCCCGAGGATGACGCCGACGACGAGTCCGCCGATGCCGGCGAGCAGGAGAAGGGCCCCGTAGACGAGGTTGCGATAGCTGAGCGTGCGATCACCCGACGGCGCGCTCACCACGTCGGCGTCATTGTGCAGGAGATGGCGTTCCATCTCGTCGAGCAGACGTTGCTCCTGTTCGGAGAGTGGCATCTCATCCCCCTCGGGTATCGTGCCCTCCAGTCTACGCGCGAGCGGCGTCCGGGGCTAGCAGTTCGGGCGTCTCATCCTTTACGTATGCTGGGAGTCGTGCCGTCCCCCTCCCCCTCCGTCCCCGACGCCGTGGCCGCGCGACTGGACCTCTTCCTCGACCGCATGCGAACGGAGTCGGCGGAGTACGGCGACGATGCCGCCGCCTTCCTCGACGCGGCGTCCGACACCCTCTCCGGAGGCAAGAGGCTGCGCGCCCGTTTCTGCCACGCAGGATGGCGCGCCGTCTCCCGCTTCCGCGACCGTCTCGCCGCCGAGGACGACGCCCTGTGGGACCTCTGCGCGGCGCTGGAGATCTTCCAGTCCGCCGCACTCGTGCACGACGACCTGATCGACAACTCCGATACCCGTCGAGGCCGCCCCGCCGCTCACCGAGCTCTCGAGGCGTCCCACCGCTCCGCCGGTTGGTGGGGAGACGCCGCCGCCTTCGGCCGCGCCGGCTCCGTGCTGCTCGGCGATCTCCTCGTCGCGTGGAGCGATGACCTCCTGGAGTCTGCGCTCGATGGGCACGGGGAGGCACGGACCGTGCGCGCCGAGTACGCGCGCATGCGGCGCGACGTCACGATCGGACAGTTCCTCGACATCGCCGAGGAGTCGGCGTGGAGCGTCAGCGACGACCGCGAGCATGCAGAACGGGCGCTCCGTGTGGCCTCGCTGAAGTCGGCGCGGTACAGCATCGAGCAGCCCCTCATCCTGGGTGCGAGCCTCGCCGGCGCGGACACGGAGCAGACCTCGGCGCTGCGGCGCTTCGGGCACCCGCTCGGCCTCGCGTTCCAGTTGCGTGACGACGTGCTCGGCGTCTTCGGCGATACCGCCGTCACCGGCAAGCCCGCGGGCGATGACCTGCGCGAGGGCAAGCGCACCGTGCTCATCGCCCTCACCAGGGAGAAGCTGGACACCCCTGCGCGGCGGCTGCTCGACGAGATGCTCGGCGATCCCGATCTGACCGCGGCGCAGGTGTCGTTCCTGCAGGAGACGATCGCCGGAACCGGGGCCCTCGAACGGGTCGAGACGATGATCGCGGAGTACGCCAGAGTGGCCGATCGCGCGCTTTCCGGCGCCCGGCTCGACGACGCCGCTGTCGGAGAGCTCCGCGACCTCGGCAGAGCAGCGACCGTGCGCTCCTCCTGAACGAATCTCTCAGGCGAGCGTGCGCGCGAGCCGACGGACCTCGCTCTTGTGTCCGGCGAGCAGGGAGGCGATCGGGGAACGCCCGAGGGTCTCCTCCTCGGCGAGCAGCCAGTCGATCAGCTCATCGTCCGAGAAGCCGGCATCCTGCAGGACGATGATCGTCCCGCGAAGCGAGCTCAGCGGCTGCCCGTCCACGATGAACACCGACGGCACCGCGAAGACGCCGCTGCGCCGCGAGCCGACGAGGTAGTGCTCGTCGATCAGACGACGCACGCGCCCGAGTGGCTCGCCGAGAACCTCGACGAGGTCGGGCATGGTCAGCCATTCGAGGGCGGAATCACGGGTTGCAGCGACGTTCTCAGACACGTTGCCACTATCTCACCTCGGCAGCCGGAGCGCATGTTCAGCACTTCCGTCACATTCGTCACACGCGTCACTTCTGTTGACATCTCTATACATCCGTGTCAGCGTGAAGTGCTCGAAAAGGGGGCTGACGTGATCTTCCAGACAGCCGTGGCCGGCGCTCTCGCCGCCACTCTGACGGCGACGCCCGCCGCCGCGCCTGCACCGCCGGTCGCGCCGCACGAACGGCATCGCATCGCTCCGGTGCGTGTCACACCGACGCAGAACATCCCGCCCTCGCATGTCGTGCAACCGGGCGACACGGTCGCCGGCATCGCCGGTCGCTACGGGCTCCGAACGACCGACGTCCTCGGCTGGAACGGCCTCACCTGGAGATCGGTCATCTATCCGGGGCAGAGCCTGCAGCTGCGCGCCGCCGCCGGGGCTCCGGCGCCGGCACCCACGCCGACTCCCGCAGCGACGAAGAGCCACACGGTCGTGGCGGGCGATACCGTCTTCGGCATCGCCCAGAAATACGCCACCTCGGTCAGCGCGATCCTCGCCGCCAACGGCCTTTCCGCCGGCGCCATCATCTATCCCGGGCAGAAGCTCGTCGTGTCCGGACCTGCTGCGCCCGCAGCCGCGCCCGCGGCGGCACCGGCACCGCGCGCGCAGCCGAGTGGCGCGACACATACCGTGGCCGCGGGTGAGACGCTGTTCTCGATCGCTCAACGGTACGGGGCCACCACACAGTCCCTCTTCGCCTGGAACGGCCTCGGCGCGTCGTCGATCATCTACCCGGGTCAGCACCTCGCCGTGCAGGCTCCTGCTCCGAAGCCCGCCACCGCACCCACCGGACAGCGCAGTGCCACCCTGACAGCGGAGCAGGCAGCCAACGCCGCGCTCATCATCCGCGTGGGCCGCGAGCTCGGAGTCTCCGACCGCGGGATCGCCATCGCCCTCGCCACCGGGATGGTGGAGTCGGATCTCCGCAACCTGGACTGGGGGGATCGCGACTCGCTCGGTATCTTCCAACAGCGCCCGAGCACCGGCTGGGGCACCCCGACGCAGATCATGGACGCGGAGCGGAGCACCCGCGTCTTCTACGGGGGCGCCGGCGACCCAAACGGGCATCTGACCCGCGGGCTGCTCGACATTCCGGGCTGGGAGTCGATGGCGTTCACCGATGCGGCACAGGCCGTGCAGATCTCCGCCTACCCGGACCGCTACGGGCAGTGGGAGGACCAGGCATACGCATGGCTCGCCCAGCACGGGTGACGCCTGCGGAAATCCGGATGCCTCGAGGGGTGAGGCGTTCCCGGGGCTTTCAGCCAATCGTCCATAGACTTCTGTCGTGACGACCAATCATCAAGCCGATCCCCTCATCGGGCGGCTTGTCGACGGTCGGTACCGGGTGCGTGCGCGGATCGCCCGCGGCGGAATGGCCACGGTCTATGTCGCCACCGACCTCCGACTGGAGCGTCGCATCGCCCTGAAGGTCATGCACGCCCACCTCAGCGACGACTCCGCGTTCCAGAGCCGGTTCATCCAGGAGGCACGCGCCGCGGCGCGGCTCGCCGACCCGCACGTGGTCAACGTTTTCGATCAGGGCCAGGACGGCGAGCTCGCCTACCTCGTCATGGAGTATCTGCCCGGCATCACCCTGCGGGAGCTGCTCCGCGAGCAGAAGCGCCTCACCGTCGCTCAGACGATCACCATCATGGACGCCGTTCTCGCCGGGCTGTCCGCCGCGCATCGGGCGGGCATCGTCCATCGCGACGTGAAGCCGGAGAACGTCCTGCTCGCGGAGGACGGCCGCATCAAGATCGGCGACTTCGGACTCGCCAGGGCGACGACCGCGAACACCGCGACCGGGCAGCAGCTCCTCGGGACGATCGCGTACCTCGCGCCCGAGCTCGTCACCCGCGGTACCGCCGACGCCCGCAGCGACATCTACGCGCTCGGCATCATGCTCTACGAGATGCTCGTCGGCGAGCAGCCCTACAAGGGCGAGCAGCCAATGCAGATCGCGTTCCAGCACGCCACGGAGTCGGTTCCCCGGCCCAGCGTCCGCAATCCCGCGGTGCCGGAGCAGCTCGACGAGCTCGTGCTGTGGGCGACCGAGAAGTCTCCGGACGAGCGTCCGGACGATGCCCAGCAGATGCTCGAGCGCCTGCGCGAGATCGAGCGTGAGATCGGGGTCGCTCCCGCCGTGACCCGCACCACCGGCGCTTCCCACGGCCAGGCAGATTCCGGAGACCTCACCAAGGTCATGCCGGGCACCATGGTCCTCCCCGAGCCGGCGACGGCCACCTCCCCGGGGATCGACAACGCCACGATCCTCCGCCGGCGAGCCGCCAAGCGCCGCGCCCGCGGTACCTTCCTCCTCTCCCTCGTGCTGCTGCTCGCCGTCCTCGCCGGCGGCGTCGGATGGTGGTTCGGCTCCGGTCCCGGATCGCTGATCGCGGTGCCCGATGTAGCGGGCCAGACCTACGACGAAGCCGCCGCGGACCTCACCGAAGCCGGCTTCGAACCCGCCCAGCGCGACGAGTTCTCCGTGGATGTCGAGAAGGGGATCGTCATCGAGACGGACCCCGGCACGGGCACCAGGATCGACAAGGGCACCACGGTCGCCGTCGTCGTCTCTGCCGGCCCGGCCTCGCACGACCTCGCCCCCGTCGCCGGGGAGCCGGCCGACGATGTGCGGGCCGCATTGCAGGCGGCGAATCTGGAGATCACCGACGACGAGGAGTACTTCACCGACACCGCGGACGGGTCGGTCGTCAATGTCCGCATCACCCCCCGAGCCGGCGGAGATGCCTTCGCCTGCGACCAGGGCTGCACGGTCCACGAGAAGGACACGGCGACCATCCAGGTGTCGCGCGGCCCGGTGCCGGATGTCACGGACATGACGGTCAAGCAGGCCACCGAGACGCTCACCGGCAAGGGACTGAAGGTGGCGGAGGAGAACATCTACCGCCCGAGCGACTCCATCGGCAAGGACCGCGTCATCGGCTACGCGGACCGCGCCGAGAGAGGATCATGGCGCCCGGGCGAGACGATCCAGCTGATCGTCTCCCAGGGGCCGCCGCTGTTCGACGTTCCCGATGTCTCCGGGATGACGCGCGATGAGGCCACCGCCGCGTTGCGCGACGCCGGTTTCACCTGGAGCTACACGAGCAGCACCGGTCTGCCCGACTCCGTGTGGGATCTCCTCGCGAACGAGAACACGCGCGTGGAGTCGTACAGCCCGTCCGACCCGCAGCGGAAGGGCACGAGCATCACGCTCACCATGAGCTTCGCCGGCTGACGCCGACACGACGAAGGGGCCGGAACATCGTTCCGGCCCCTTCGTGCATCCCGCACGTGGATCAGCGCTTCTCGAGCTCCTCGGCCACGAGGAAGGCCAGCTCCAGGGACTGCATGTGGTTCAGGCGCGGGTCGCACAGGCTCTCGTAGCGCGTCGCGAGGGCCGCCTCGTCGATCTGCTCCGACCCACCCAGGCACTCGGTGACGTCGTCGCCGGTCAGCTCGACGTGGATGCCGCCGGGGAAGGTACCCACGGCGCGGTGCGCCTCGAAGAAGCCGCGGACCTCGTCGACGACGTCATCGAAACGGCGCGTCTTGTATCCGGTGGGCGTCGTGATGCCGTTGCCGTGCATGGGGTCGGTGACCCACAGCGGCTGCGCACCGGATTCCCGGACGGCCTCCAGCAGCGGGGGCAGCGCGTCGCGGATCCGGCCGGCACCCATGCGCGTGATGAACGTCAGGCGGCCGGGCTCGCGCTCAGGGTCGAGCTTGTCGATGAGCGCCAGCGCCGTCTCCGGCGTCGTGGTGGGGCCCAGCTTCACGCCGATCGGGTTCCGGATCTTCGAGAAGTAGTCGACGTGCGCACCGTCGAGCTCGCGCGTGCGCTCCCCGATCCACAGGAAGTGGGCCGAGGTGTTGTACGGCGTGTCCGTCCGGGAGTCGATGCGGGTCATCGGGCGCTCGTAGTCCATGAGCAGGCCCTCGTGGCCGGTGAAGAACTCGACCCGCTTCAGCTCGTCGAAGTCCGCGCCGGCGGCCTCCATGAACTTGATCGCACGATCGATCTCGGCGGCCATGCGCTCGTAGCGCTGGTTGGCGGGGTTCTGGGCGAAGCCCTTGTTCCAGGAGTGCACCTCCCGGAGGTCGGCGAATCCACCCTGCGTGAAAGCCCGGATGAGGTTCAGCGTCGAGGCCGCGGTGTGGTAGCCCTGCAGCAGACGACCGGGGTCGGCCTGACGCGAGCCTTCGGTGAAGTCGTAGCCGTTGACGATGTCGCCGCGGTACGCCGGAAGCGTGACGTCGCCGCGCGTCTCCGTGTCGCTCGAGCGCGGCTTGGCGAACTGCCCGGCCATGCGCCCCATCTTGACGACCGGCATGGAGGCACCGTACGTGAGCACCACGGCCATCTGCAGCACCGTCTTGATGCGGTTCCGGATCTGCTCAGCCGTCGCGCCGGCGAACGTCTCGGCGCAGTCGCCGCCCTGCAGCAGGAAGGCCTGCCCCGAGGCTGCCCGGGCGAGACGGTCGCGGAGGTTGTCGACCTCACCGGCGAAGACCAGCGGCGGAAGGCTCGAGATCTGCCGGGAGACGTCGGCGACGCGGTCGGCGTCTGGCCACTGCGGCTGCTGCTTGATGGGAAGCGAGCGCCAGGCATCAAGGGCTTCGATGTGGTGCGGGAGCATGCGTCCAGCCTAGTGGGCGGCGACACCGCCGAGACGCGCCCCGGAGCCTATGTGACGCGCGCCGGGAGGCGGTCCTTGACCGTCGACGCGTAGACGTCCTCGTACTCCTGCTGACCGAGGCGCTGGAGCGCCACCATGATCTCGTCCGTGACGGAACGGAGGATGTAGCGGTCGTTCTCCATGCCGGCGTAGCGGGAGAAGTCGAGCGGCTCGCCGATGACGATTCCGACCCGCATGACGCGCGGGATCCGGCGGCCGATGGGCATGGCCGTGTCGGTGTCGACCATGATGACCGGGATGACGGGGACCTTCGCTTCGAGCGCCATCCGGGCGATGCCGGTGCGGCCTCGGTAGAGCTTGCCATCGGGGCTGCGGGTGCCCTCCGGATAGATGCCGAGCAGGTCGCCCCCACCGAGGACCTGGAGGCCGGTGTTCAGGGAGGCCTCGGAGGCCTTGCCACCGGAGCGATCGATGGGGATCTGGCCCGTCGCCTTCATGAAGAAGCGGGTGGACCACCCCTTCAGGCCCCGTCCGGTGAAGTAGTCGCTCTTCGCGAGGAACGACATCGGCCGATCGATCACGAGAGGCAGGAAGATCGAGTCCGCGAAGGAGAGATGGTTGCTGGCGAGGATCGCCGCCCCGGTCGCGGGCACGTTCTTCCGCCCCACGATCCAGGGGCGGAACACGGCCTTGACCACGGGGCCGATCACGACGTACTTCATCAGCCAGTAGAACATCGAGGTGAAGTCTAGCGCCGTGTCGCACATCGCCCCACGTTTCTCGTCTCTCGACGCCCGAAGCGACTGAGTTTCACCCTGACCGCGACCCGGTGCCATGCCCTAGACTCGGACCAACGCCCGTGCCCGACCGGTACCGAAGGAGCTGCCGTGGTCCAGTTTGAAGTCCCCGCGATCGTCCCCGCCGATCCCGACGCGAACGTCGCCGACCTGCTTGCGAAGCGCGTCGAGGCGACTCCCGACCGGGCGTTGTTCTCTGTCCCGCAGGGCGACGGCTGGCGCGACATCTCCGCCGCCGATTTCGAGACCGCCGTGATCGCGCTCGCGAAGGGCTTCGCCGCCGCCGGCATCCAGCCCGGCGAGAAGGTGGGCTTCCTCGCCCGCACCACGTACGAGTGGAGCCTCGTCGACTTCGCTCTGTTCTACGCCGGCGCCGTGATGGTGCCGATCTACGAGACGAGCTCCCCGTCGCAGATCCAGTGGATCCTCGAGGACTCGGGCGCGATCGCGCTCCTCGTCGAGTCGCCGGAGCACTTCGCCCGCGTCGACGAGGTGCGCGGCGACCTGCCGCTGCTCCGGGAGGTCTGGCAGCTGCATCTGGGCGCCATCGACACGCTCACCGCGCAGGGGGCCTCGGTCTCCGACGACGAGATCCAGCGGCGCCGGAACCTCGCCGTCGGCTCGGACATCGCGACCCTCATCTACACCTCGGGCTCCACGGGACGACCCAAGGGCTGCGTGCTCACGCACAGCAACTTCGTCGAGCTTTCCCGCAACTCCGCGAAGGCCCTCGACGAAGTCGTGCAGACCCCCGGCTCCTCCACCCTGCTCTTCATCACCACGGCGCACGTCTTCGCCCGGTTCATCTCGATCCTCAACGTGCACGCGGGCGTCCGCACCGGGCACCAGCCGGACACCCGTCAGCTGCTGCCCGCGCTCGGGTCGTTCAAGCCGACCTTCCTCCTGGCCGTCCCCCGCGTGTTCGAGAAGGTGTACAACTCCGCCGAGCAGAAGGCCGAGGCGGGCGGCAAGGGCAAGATCTTCCGGGCGGCCGCCGACGTGGCGATCGAGCACTCCCGGCTCCTCGAGGAGGGGAAGAAGATCCCGTTCGGGATGAAGCTCAAGTTCGCGCTGTTCAACAAGCTCGTCTACTCCAAACTCCGTGAGGCCATGGGCGGCAACGTCGTCTATGCGGTGTCCGGCTCCGCTCCGCTGGGCGCACGCCTGGGCCACTTCTTCCACAGCCTCGGCGTGGTGATCCTCGAGGGCTACGGTCTGACCGAGACGACGGCGCCCGCGACGGTGAACCTCGCCTCGAAGTCGAAGATCGGCACGGTCGGCCCCGCCCTTCCCGGCGTCGGGGTGCGTCTCGCCGACGACGGCGAGATCGAGGTGCGCGGCATCAACGTGTTCAAGGAGTACTGGAACAACCCCGAGGCCACCGCCGAGGCGTTCAGCGAGGGCGGCTGGTTCCACACCGGCGACATCGGCAGCTTCGATGCCGACGGCTTCCTCACCATCACCGGCCGGAAGAAGGAGATCATCGTCACGGCGGGCGGGAAGAACGTCGCGCCCGCCGCGCTCGAGGACCCGATCCGCGCGAACCCGATCGTGGGGCAGGTGGTCGTCGTCGGCGACCAGCGTCCGTTCATCTCGGCGCTGGTCACGCTCGACACCGAGATGCTGCCGACCTGGCTCGCCAACAACGGCCTCGACGAGAAGATGTCGCTGGCAGAGGCCTCGACCAACGCGCAGGTCCGCGCCGAGGTGCAGCGCGCCGTGGACGCGGCGAACGAGCGGGTGTCGCGCGCGGAGTCCATCCGCAAGTTCACGATCCTGGACTCGGAGTGGACGGAGGCCTCCGGCCACCTCACCCCGAAGCTGTCGATCAAGCGGAACATCATCATGAACGACTTCGCCGACGAGATCTCCGCGATCTACGACGAGCCCGTCGCCACCACCAACGTCGCGATCGGCGGCTGACACCCTCGTCGACCCACCCCCTTCTGACCGAACCGGCCCCTTGCGTGCGAGCGCAAGGGGCCGGTTCGTACGTAAGGGGGTGGGTCGGGGCTAGAACCAGGAGCTCTCGCGCACCTCGCGCATCGCGATCTTCCGGGTCTCGGGGTCGAGCCGGGAGAGGAAGAGCGTGCCGTCGAGGTGGTCGGTCTCATGCTGGAGGGCCTGCGCGAGCAAGCCGTCCCCCTCGAGTACCACCGGCCGCCCGTCGAGGTCGATCCCCTCGACGCGGGCCCAGGGGTGGCGCTGGGCATCGTGCCAGAGTCCCGGCACCGAGAGGCACCCCTCCCCCGTCGGCTCGGGCTCGCCGCGCACCTCCGTGAGCACAGGGTTGAGGACGTATCCGATCTCGCCGTCGACGTTGTAGCTGAAGGCGCGGAGCGCGACGCCGATCTGCGGGGCCGCCACGCCGGCACGACCGGGGAGCTCGACGGTCTCCAGGAGATCGGCGACCAAGGCGCGCACGCCGTCGTCGATCTCCTCGATGGGCGCGCAGACGGTCCGCAGGACGGGATCGCCGAAGATGCGGATCTCTCGGACCGTCATCAGGCGGCCTTCGCCCGGAGACCCTCGACGAGGAGCGCCGCGAGTTCCCGCGCCGCCTTCCGCGTCTCGGGGAGGAGGTTCGCGAAGACGATCGTCCCGCCCGCCGCGATTTGCGGGTCGTACGGCACACGCACGACGCTGCGCGCCCGCGACGCGAAGTGCGCCTGGAGCTCTCCGAGTCGCACGAGAGGCGTCCCGGGCGTGGCCTGGTTGAGCACCACGATCGCATCCCGCGCCTGCTGCGCGTACCCGTTGGTCTCGAGCCACGTGAGCGTCTCGGAGGCCAGTCGCGCCTCGTCGACGCTGAGGCCGGAGACGATGACGATCTGGTCGGCGAGGTCGAGGGTGGCCGACATCACCGAATGGACGATTCCGGTGCCGGTGTCGGTGAGGACGAGCGAGTAGTAATGAGCGGCCACATCGGCGACGTCGCGATAGTCGTCGTCGCTGAAGGCCTCGGCGACGCGGGGATCGGCGTCCGACGCGAGCACATCGAGGCGCGTCGCATCCCGAGCGACGATGGCGGAGACATCGTGGTAGCCCCGCACGTCGTCCCGGATGCGGACGAGGTCGCGCACGGACTTGCCGTGCGCGGCGCGCTGCACCCGGTCGGCGAGAGTTCCCCGATCGGGGTTCGCGTCCACCGCGATGACCCGGTCCTCCCTCGCGTCCGCAAGGGCCATGCCGAGGAGCGCGGTGACCGTGGTCTTGCCCACACCGCCCTTACGCGAGAGCACCGGCACGAAACGGGCCCCGCCGGCGAGCGGCGCGGCGATCCGCGCGGTGAGCTCCTTGCGCTCACGCGCACGTCGTCCATCACCGAGGTTCAGTCGGCGTCCGGACAACGTGTAGAGCAGATGGCTCCACCCGCCCTCGGGTTCCGGCTTTGCCACACGATGCGGGTCGAGGAGGCGATCGGTGGTGAGGAGGTCCGCGGATTCGCGGGCGGACTCCCCCAACTCGTCGAGGCGCTTCGCGGTGAGCGTCACATCGGTGCGCGGCGCCGGACGCGCGGGCGCGGAGGCGACGGGCTTGTCGTCGGATGCGGGCATCGTGGTCTCCTTCTGCACGGGTGGCTGCGGAGCGCGCACCGGCTTCGCCGCCGGGATCTCCGTACGGTCGGCACCGGCCTTGGCGAGGAAGAGAGCCGCAGCCTCCTCCTCGGCGGCCAGATCCGGTGCGGCATCCGCCGTCGGCGCGGGCTCCTCCACCACGACCGCATCGATCACGTCGTCGATGCGCGGCGGATCCAGGACGGGCTTGGGCGCTGCAGGGAGCGCGAGGTCGTCGACGACGAGGTCGATGCCGACCTCTCCCACCACCACACCGTCGTCGGCGAGATCGTCGTCCTCCTCCGCCGGCAGGGTCACCCGCACCTGCGCGGTCCCGCCGAGGATGCCGATGCCGGCGGTGTCGACGGACGCAGCGTCGTCGAGCACCCCCAGCGGACTGTCCTCGGGATCGGCGTTGTTCTTCGCGGTCACGTGTCACTCCAACCTGTGCGGGCCTCGGGATGCGCCCAGAGTGCGCGGCCTCGCCCGGACAAGATTAGTGCGCCGGTCGGATCACGACCAAAAGATCACCCGCGTCCACCTGCTGGGTCTCGGCGATGGCGTGCCGCTCGACGACCCCGTCCACGGGGGCCGTGATGGCAGCCTCCATCTTCATCGCCTCGATCGACGCGACCGGCTCACCGGCCCGCACCGTCGCCCCCACCTCGGCCTTGAGGGTGACCACTCCGGAGAACGGCGCCGCCACCTGGCCGGGGACGGAGGTGTCCGCCTTCTCCACCTCGTGTGCCTCCACGGCGATGGAGCGATCCCGCACGAACACGGGCCGGAGTTGACCGTTCAGGGTCGTCATCACGGTCCGCATGCCCTTGTCGTCCGCCTCGCCGATGGCTTCGAGACCCACGTAGAGCTGCACCCCGCGGTCGATCTCGATGAGGTGCTCCTGGCCGGGGACCAGCCCGTAGAGGTAGTCACTGGTGTCGAGCACGGAGAGATCGCCGTACTGCTCGCGCCGCTCCGCGAACTCGGCCGTGGGCGCGGGGAACAGCAGCGTGTTCAGGCGGGAGCGCCGCTGCGCGCTCGTCCCGGCCAGCTCCGCCTCGTCCTGGTCCGTCAGCGCCGTGAGGCCGGTTCGCACGGAACGGCCGGCGAGCACCTTGGAGCGGAAGGGCTCGGGCCAGCCACCGGGGAGGTCGCCGAGCTCGCCCGCCATGAACCCGACCACGGAGTCCGGCACGTCGTACTTCCCGGGGTTCGCCTCGAAGTCCGCGGGATCGGCCTTCACCGCGGCGAGGTGCAGAGCGAGGTCGCCCACGACCTTCGACGACGGGGTGACCTTCGGCACGCGTCCGAGGATGCGGTCCGCGGCGGCGTACATGTCCTCGATGAGTTCGAAGTCGTCGGCGAGGCCGAGAGCCTTGGCCTGCTGCCGGAGGTTCGACAGCTGTCCACCGGGGATCTCGTGGTGGTACACGCGTCCGGTGGGCCCCGGAAGCCCCGACTCGAACGGTGCGTACTGGCGACGCACCGCCTCCCAGTAGGGCTCAAGGTCCGAGACGGCGGCGAGCGAGATCCCGCTGTCCCGCTCCGTGTGGGCGAGGGCGGCGACGAGAGACGACAGGGACGGCTGACTGGTCGTGCCGGACAGCGGGGCCGACGCAGCGTCCACCGCATCGACGCCGGCGGCGCTGGCCGCGAGCAGGGTGGCGAGCTGTCCGCCCGGAGTGTCGTGGGTGTGCAGATGCACGGGCAGGTCGAAGCGCTCCCGGAGCGCCGTGACGAGCTTCGCGGCCGCGGCGGGGCGGAGCAGGCCCGCCATGTCCTTGATCGCGAGGATGTGCGCGCCGGCGGCGACGATCTGATCCGCGAGCCCGAGGTAGTAGTCGAGCGTGTAGAGCTGCTCCGCCGGATCCAGCAGATCGCCGGTGTAGCAGAGCGCGACCTCCGCGACCGCGGTCCCCGTGGCGCGGACCGCCTCGATCGCCGGGCGCATCTGTTCCACGTCGTTGAGCGCGTCGAAGATGCGGAAGATGTCGACGCCGCTCGCCGCCGCCTCCGCGACGAAAGCCTCGGTCACCGCCGTCGGGTACGGCGTGTAGCCGACCGTGTTCCGACCGCGGAGGAGCATCTGGATGGCGACGTTCGGGAGGGCCGCCCGCAGCTTGTCCAGTCGCTCCCACGGGTCCTCTCCCAGGAAGCGGAGCGCGACGTCGTACGTGGCGCCTCCCCAGGCCTCGACAGAGAGCAGCTCCGGTGTGAGCCGGGCGAGGTACGGAGCGGCGGCGACGAGGTCCTTCGTGCGGACCCGGGTCGCGAGCAGCGACTGGTGCGCGTCGCGGAAGGTCGTGTCGGTGATCGCGAGGGCGCTCTGCGCACGCAGGCCGCGAGCGAACTCCTCGGGACCGACCTCGAGCAGCCGCTGCCGGGATCCGGGCGCAGGTTCGGCCGCCAGGTCGATGGGAGGCAGCTTGGTCGCGGGGTCGATGACGCCGGGGTGCGCGCCGTGCGGCTTGTTCACCGTGACGTCGACGAGCCAGTTGAGGATCTTCGTCCCGCGGTCCTTCGAGGCGCGTCCGCGGAGCAGCTCCGGCCGCTCGTCGATGAAGGACGTGCTGACGTCGCCCCGGATGAACGCCTCGTCGTCGAGCAGAGCCTGGAGGAAGGGGATGTTCGTGGAGACCCCGC
This sequence comes from Microbacterium sp. UBA7513, assembly GCF_002478345.1. Classification (NCBI taxonomy): domain Bacteria; kingdom Bacillati; phylum Actinomycetota; class Actinomycetes; order Micrococcales; family Microbacteriaceae; genus Microbacterium; species Microbacterium sp. UBA7513. The sequence goes on along the minus strand of NZ_DLNJ01000028.1, from coordinate 25,895 downwards.
GGATGCGGAACTCGGCGAGGGCACGGCGCGCACGGGCGACGGCGGCGGGGAAATCGCGGCCGCGGCAGGTCAGCTTCGCCAGCATCGAGTCGAAGTGCGGGCTGATCTGGGCACCCTGGTGAACGGTGCCGCCATCGAGACGGATCCCCGCGCCGCCGGGCGAGCGGTAGGTGGTGATCTTCCCGGTGTCGGGTCGGAAGCCCTGCGTCGGGTCCTCCGTGGTGATGCGGCATTGCAGTGCGGCGCCGCGCAGGTGCAGGTTCTCCTGCTGCAGTCCGAGCTCGGCGAGGGTCTGCCCCGCGGCGATGCGCATCTGGCTCTGCACGAGGTCGACGTCGGTCACCTCCTCGGTGACCGTGTGCTCGACCTGGATGCGCGGGTTCATCTCGATGAACACGACCTCGCCGGCGCGCTCCCCCGCCGTCTCCAGCAGGAACTCGACGGTCCCCGCGTTCTCGTAACCGATGGAGCGGGCGAAAGCCACGGCGTAGCCATGCAGGGCCTGGCGCACGTCGTCATCGAGGTTGGGGGCGGGAGCGATCTCGACGACCTTCTGATGCCGCCGCTGGACGGAGCAGTCCCGCTCGAACAGGTGCACCGTCTCACCGGTCTTGTCCGCGAGGATCTGCACCTCGATGTGCCGCGGCCGCACGACGGCCTGCTCGAGGAACATCCGGGGGTCGCCGAAGGCGCTGCCGGCTTCCCGCATGGCCTCGGCGAGGGCCGGTCCGAGATCGCCGAGCGTCTCGACGCGCCGCATGCCGCGGCCTCCTCCTCCGGCGACCGCCTTGGCGAAGAGGGGGAACCCGATCTCCTCCGCCTGGGCTACGAGCGCATCGACGTCGTCCGAAGCCTCGGTGGACCGGAGCACGGGGACGCCCGCTTCGACGGCGTGACGCTTCGCCTCGACCTTGTTGCCGGCCATCTCAAGGACCTTCGCCGGCGGCCCGATGAAGACGATGCCGTTCGCCGCGGCCTTCTCCGCCAGTTCCGGATTCTCCGAGAGAAAGCCGTAGCCGGGGTAGATGGCGTCGGCGCCGGCCTCGGTGGCCACGCGGATGATCTCGTCGACATCGAGGTAGGCGCGGACCGGATGGCCGCGCTCGCCGATCTCGTACGCCTCGTCGGCCTTGAGCCTGTGGACCGAGCCGCGGTCCTCGTGCGGGAAGACGGCGACGGTGCGCGCCCCCACCTCGACCGCTGCCCGGAATGCCCGGATCGCGATCTCGCCACGATTCGCCACAAGGATCTTCTGGAACATGCACACCTCTGAGAGCTCGATGCACGGCCGAGGCACGCACATGGGGCGGGGCTGAGTGTTCCCCCAGCCTAGGGGAAGGTAACGTGGTCTCCGTGCACGTACTCAGCGTCAGCTCTCTCAAGGGGGGCGTCGGCAAGACGACCGTGACACTCGGGCTGGCCTCCGCGGCTTTCGCCCGGGGTGTCCGGACGCTCGTCGTCGACCTCGACCCGCAGTCCGACGTCTCCACCGGGATGGACATCCAGGTCGCGGGACGACTCAACATCGCCGATGTGCTGGCGAACCCGAAGGAGAAGACCGTCCGTCAGGCGATCACCTCCAGCGGCTGGGCCAAGGTCCACCCCGGCACGATCGATGTGCTGATCGGCAGTCCGTCCGCCATCAACTTCGACGGCCCGCACCCGAGCGTCCGCGATGTGTGGAAGCTCGAGGAGGCGCTCGCTGCGGTCGAGGCGGACTACGACCTCGTGCTCATCGACTGCGCGCCCTCGCTGAACGCCCTCACCCGTACCGCGTGGGCGGCGAGCGACCGCGTCATGGTCGTCACCGAGCCCGGACTCTTCTCCGTGGCGGCAGCGGACCGTGCCCTGCGTGCGATCGAGGAGATCCGCCGCGGCCTCTCCCCGCGCCTCCAGCCGCTGGGCATCGTCGTCAACCGCGTGCGCCCGCAGTCGATCGAGCATCAGTTCCGCATCAAGGAGCTGCGGGACATGTTCGGCCCCCTCGTCCTCTCGCCGCAGCTGCCGGAGCGCACCTCCCTCCAGCAGGCGCAGGGCGCCGCGAAGCCGCTGCACATCTGGCCCGGCGACTCGGCGCAGGAACTCGCCGCAGACTTCGACCAACTCCTCGACCGCATCATCCGCACGGGTCGGATCCCCGTCCCGGAGACCGGGCCGCAGAGCTGAGACCCCGGAACGACGAAACGGCCATCCTCTTCGAGGGTGGCCGTTCTTCGTGGAGCGGGGGCCGTCAGGCGGAGCGCTTGGCGCGACGGGCGGAGAGCTCGTCGACGGGGTCGGGAGCGGAGGCGTCGAAGGCGACGAGCGTCGACTCCACCTCGCGCAGGACCTTGCCGACCGCGATACCGAAGACACCCTGACCGCGGCTGACCAGGTCGATCACCTCGTCGTTCGACGTGCAGAGGTAGACCGACGCCCCGTCGCTCATGAGGGTCGTCCCTGCGAGGTCGCGGATACCGGCGCGGCGGAGCTCGTCCACCGCGGTGCGGATCTGCTGCAGGGAGATCCCGGTGTCGAGCAGGCTCTTCACGAGCTTCAGCACGAGGATGTCGCGGAAGCCGTAGAGGCGCTGGGAACCGGAGCCGTTCGCACCGCGCACCGTGGGCTCGACGAGCTCGGTGCGTGCCCAGTAGTCGAGCTGACGGTAGGTGATACCGGCCGCGCGGGCCGCCACGGCACCGCGATAGCCGACCTCATCGTCCATCGCGGGCAGACCGTCGGTGAAGAGGAGTTCGGTCACGAACCGCGGGTCGCCTGCGAGCTCATCCGCATTCATCTGAAATCCTCCCTGGAACGGTTATCTCCACGGTAGAGCAGGGTCCCGGCACCGGCAACGACATCCGTGCGACGCCGAAGGTGTGTCGCAATCAGTTCGTTACGAAAGGATCCGCGTGAGTGCGTCCTTCACGAACAAGGTCCGGACGTCGTCGATCCGTGTGGCCAGTTCCGGCGCGAGTTCGTTGGCGCGCGCTCGCGAGGCGGCATCGGTCCGGCGCAGCAACGTGGAGAGCGCCGACTCGATGAGCGACACCTCACGCTCCGCTCCCTGTCGCAGGGAGCGGAGATGACGCGGCTCGATGCCGTGCCGGTCGAGGGCGACAAGCCCACGGAGCAGCGCGACGGTGGAGTCCGAGTAGGTCTCCTGCGCGGTGATGACCCCGGTGCTGATGGCGTCGTTGAGCAGCTGGGGACCCGCGCCGGCTGCAGCCAGCAACTCCTCACGGCGATAACGGCGCGGGGCCGGGGCGATCGAGGGCGGCGGCGTGAGGGCCGCCGTCTCCCCCGAGGCCTCCGCCTCGTCGAGCTGCTCACGGATGACGCTGAGCGGAAGGTAGTGATCCCGCTGCAGCGTCAGTCCCAGACGGAGCCGCTCGATATCGGCGGAGGAGAACTTCCGGTAGCCGGACTCGGTGCGGGAGGGCCGGACGATGCCCTGCACCTCGAGAAACCGCAGCTTGCTGGAGGTCAGGTCGGGGAACTCCGGAGTGAGGCGTGCGAGCACCTGACCGATACTCAGCAGGCCCGCGGACGCCGAGCGTTCGCGGGCGGGAGTTGCCGCCATCAGGCGTTCGCCGCGCGGTCGAGCGGGGACGCGAAGAAGTTCAGACGGAACTTGCCGACGCGCAGCTCGGAACCGTCCGCCAGGGGGCTGCGGTCCACGCGCTCCCCGTTCACATAGGTGCCGTTGAGGGAGCGCTGATCGATGATCTCGAACGTCGTCCCGGTCCGGGTGATCTCCGCGTGACGGCGGGACACCGTGACGTCGTCGAAGAAGATGTCGGCTTCCGGGTGGCGGCCGACGGTGGTCACGTCGGTGTCGAGGAGATACCGCGCACCGGCGAGCGCTCCGGAACGGACGAGCAGCAGAGCCGAGCCCGAGGGCAGCGCCGCGATGGCCGACTGCTCGACATCGGTCAACTCCACGCCGAACGGGACGAACGACAGATCGGAATCGTGTCCGAACGTCTGCGTCACATCGTGTCTCGGCTCGCCGGAGCGATGGATGGCGGCTTCACCGGCCGGTCGGCTGTCGCTGTCTGTCACTGTGCCCTCCTGGCTGTCCAGACTATCCGATACGAAGGGGTGCGCGGGAGGCCGCTTTCGCACTCAGCGGTCCCATACCGGGGATTCATAGGCTGGACTCGTGAAGACCACAGCTCTGCGCCGCCCGGCGGCCCCGATCGCCCTCGTAGCCACCCTCCTCGCCGCGTTCCTCGTCCTCTTCTCCCCGCCGCTGTCGGCTTCGGCCCACGACGCTCTCGTGTCGTCGTCGCCTGCGGCGGACAGCAGTGTGGAGACCCTGCCCGCGGAGCTGACCCTCACCTTCAGCGCCAAGCTCATCGAGGGGGAGGGTGCGACGGAACTCACCGTCACCGATCCGGCCGGCGAGTCCGTGATCGACGGCGCCCCCACGGTCGACGGGGCGATCGTGACCCAGCCCCTGACCGGCTCGGGCCCCGCCGGGGAGTACCGCGTCGTCTGGAAGGTCGTCTCGAGCGACGGCCACCCGACGTCCGGAGAGTTCTCCTTCACCGTCACCGTCGGCGACGAGGGCGCCGCGACGGGCGAGCCCACCACCGCTCCCCCGACCGCGGCGCCGACGACGGAGCAGACCGCTACCCCCGAGGCGACCGCGACGACGGCACCGGACGCGGGAGACGACGCCGGAGCCGCTTCCCCATGGATCTGGGTGCTGGTGATCCTGGGCGTGCTCGCCGCGCTGAGCGCGGTCGTCTGGCTCATCGTGCGCCGCCCTCGAGGACCGGCCCCCACCGATTCCGACGCCCCCTCTGAGCGATAGGCTTAAGACATGCCACATTACGACGTCGTCATCCTTGGTGCAGGTCCTGGCGGATACGTCGCTGCGGTTCGCAGCGCACAGCTCGGCCTGTCCACCGCAATCATCGAGGAGAAGTACTGGGGTGGTGTCTGCCTCAACGTCGGCTGCATCCCCTCCAAGGCGCTCCTGAAGAACGCGGAGATCGCGCACACCCTGAACCACAAGGCCGACTTCTTCGGGATCTCCGGAGAGTTCACGATCGACTACGGCAAGGCGTTCGACCGCAGCCGCGTCGTCGCGGACGGCCGGGTCAAGGGCATCCACTTCCTCATGAAGAAGAACAAGGTGACCGAGTACGACGGCCGCGGCACCTTCACCGGCCCGAAGGCCATCTCGGTCGCGAAGGCGGACGGCTCCACCGAGGAGGTCACGTTCGACAACGCGATCATCGCGACGGGATCGAAGGTCCGCCTGCTTCCCGGTGTGCAGCTCAGCGACAACGTCGTGACCTACGAGGAGCAGATCCTCTCCCGTGAGTTGCCGAAGTCCATCGTGATCGTCGGCGCCGGCGCCATCGGCATGGAGTTCGCCTACGTGATGACGAACTACGGCGTGAAGGTCACGATCATCGAGTTCCTCGACCGCGCCCTCCCCAACGAGGACGCCGACGTGTCGAAGGAGATCACGAAGCAGTACAAGAACTACGGCGTCGACATCCTCACCTCCACCAAGGTCGAGTCGGTCGTCGATAACGGTTCCTCCGTCACCGTCTCCTACACCGGCAAGGACGGCCAGCAGGCGTCGATCGAGGCCGACAAGGTGCTCATGTCGGTCGGGTTCGCCCCGAACGTCGAGGGCTTCGGACTCGACAAGACGGGTGTGAAGCTGACGGAGCGCGGCGCGATCGACATCGACGACCACATGCGCACCAACGTCGAGGGCATCTACGCCATCGGCGACGTGACCGCCAAGCTGCAGCTCGCACACGTGGCCGAGGCCCAGGGCGTCGTGGCGGCCGAGACCATCGGCGGTGCTGAGACCCAGACGCTGGGCGACTACCGCATGATGCCGCGCGCCACGTTCTGCTCCCCGCAGGTCGCATCGTTCGGGCTCACCGAGCAGCAGGCCAAGGACGAGGGGCGTGAGATCAAGGTCGCGACCTTCCCGTTCATGGCCAACGGCAAGGCGCACGGCCTCGGCGAGCCGGTCGGCTTCGTCAAGCTCATCGCCGATGCCGAGCACCTGGAGCTCATCGGCGCGCACATGATCGGTCCCGACGTGTCGGAGCTGCTGCCCGAGCTGACCCTCGCGCAGAAGTGGGACCTCACGGCTCTCGAGCTGGCCCGCAACGTGCACACGCACCCGACGCTGTCGGAGGCGCTGCAGGAGGGCTTCCACGGCCTGGCCGGCCACATGATCAACTTCTGATCCGACGCCTCGAGAAGGCCCGGTCCGCGCATCGCGGACCGGGCCTTCTCGCGTCACAGGCCGCGCATCGTGATGAGGCCGGTCGTCCACCCGCGCAGTGGCGTAGAGCCGAGCACGCCGACCAGCCCCTCCCGGACGGCGACGACCGGCGCGATCGCCGGAGTCCCCATCGCCATGAAGAACGCGGAACGGCGATGCGCCCTCCGCGTGGTCCTCCGGACCTCTCGGGCGAAGCCGTCCAGGACGGGGACGGCGCCCCGGTCGGTCCGGCGCAACGCGTCCCTCAGCCGGAGCGCATCCGCCCAGCCGAGGTTCATGCCCTGACCGCCGATGGGGCTCACCTCGTGCGCGGCGTCCCCGAGCAGGACGATCCGTCCGCGGTGCAGCCGTCGCGCGGCATGCTGGGCCGCGCGGAACGATGACACGGGCGCGGCGGGGTCCACGTCGAGGGCGTGCCCCGTCCGCTGCGCGACGAGGCCTGCCAGCTCAGCGGCCGAGGTCACCGCCCTGCCACGGTCTTCGCGCACCACCCAGCGGTGCCGCCCGCCCGGCAAGGGGAAGGACTCCACGAGGCCGTCCGGCTCGAAGTACAGCACGGCACGATCGTCGGTCTGCGGGGCGTCGACGTCGAGCATCGCGTAGTCGGCGCTCCCCGACCGCGGGTCCCAGCCGGCACCGAACGCCGTCCGGAAAGGACTCCGCACGCCGTCGGCGACGACCATGATCGACGCCGTCTCCTCGCGGCACCCGTGCTCGCCGTCGATCCCGACCCGCACGAACGGCCCCTCGTCGCGGATCGAGCGGACGACGGAGCCGGACTGCAGCGCATCGGGTCGCAGCGCCCGGAGGCGGCCCCGCAGCAATTCCTCGGTGCGCGGCTGCGCGAGCGTGAGGACAGGACGTTCGGACGGGAAGGTCAGGGCAGCGAGCCGCCGCCCGCGACTGCGGACCTCCCCGCCGGACAGCCGGAGCGCCTCGGAGCGCACCGCGGTGCCCACCCCGGCCGCATCGAGGGCATCGAGCCCCGGACGGTGGATCCCGATCGCGCGCGTCTGCGTGCCCCGGTCCGTGCGACGCTCGCACACGCGCACCCGGCGGCCGTCCTGCGCCACGAGGCAGGCGAGGAGCAGCCCGACCGGACCGCCTCCCACCACGAGGACGTCATGGTCGACCATCTGCGCCCTCCCAGCGCAGCTCGAGCCGTGCGGGCAGGTGCGACCGCACCTCCCAGTCCGACGGGGCCACCGCCGCGAGCTCCTGCGGAGTGTACGAGCGGCGGATGCTCAGGAGACCGTCGACCCGGATGAAGGACCCGGCGAGGAGGTTCCGCGCGAACGGCCAGGTCCCGGCCGCGAACGCCCCATAGGCCAGACGGCTGCGGGCGATGTCGTGGTGGGAGACGAGTCCGCGATCGCCCACCAGCGCACGGGAGTCGGCGAGCACCGCGTGCAGCGCTGCGGCGTCGAGGTGATGGAGGACGTGGTTGGAGAGGACGATGTCATAGGTCTCGCCCGCCGTCACGAGGTCGCTGGAGAGTGCGTGACGATAGTGGATCCCCGCGCCGTCGTCGTGTGCCGAGGCCCAGCGGATCGCGCGCTCGTCGGCGTCCAGAGCGGTGATGTCGGCCCGGAGGCCGTCGCGCCGCAGTCGGCGGACGAGGTCGCGACACAGGTCTCCCCCGCCGGCGCCGATGTCGAGGATGCGCAGCGGACGCCCGGACGCCGCCCGGGGACGGATGTCGCGGCGGTACAGCCGCCCGGGGCGCGAGACGACCGCGTTGACGGCGCTGAAGCGTCGGTACGTGCGACCGAGCGCCTCCTCGTCCGCGTCGGGGTCGTCCATGAGCTCGACGAGCTCGGCGGCACGCGCCGACAGATCCACGCTCACGGTGCGGGTGCGACGACGGTCAGCAACGCGCTCTCGGCGGTGAGGCCAGGCCCGAAGGCCATCGCCGCCACGCGGTCGCCGGGCTCCGCACCCTCCTGTTCGAGGATGCGTTTCAGCACGAACAGCACCGTCGCACTCGACATGTTCCCGTACTCCCGGAGCGTCTCGCGCGCGGGCCGCAGCTGCGCATCGCTCAGCGCCATCCGCTCCTGCACGCGGTCGAGGATGCTCCGTCCGCCGGGATGGATCGCCCAGTGGCGCACCCGGTCCCCCACCTGCCCAGCGGCGAAGGCCTCCGCCAGCCCCTCCTCCCGCCCGTAGAGCGGCGCGAGTGCCCCGATGATCGACTCGCCGATGATCTGCGGGACGGCGGTCGACAGGATCATCTCGAAACCGGAGTCGCCGATCGTCCAGGCCATGTCGTCGACACCCTCCGGCACGATCGCGGTGTGGAAGCCGTCGAGCCGGAGGGCGGGGACGGCCGTGGGCAGGTCCCGTGCCGTCACGATCCCCGCGGCCGCCCCGTCGGCGAACAGGGAGGAGGCCACGATGGTGTCCGGATCCTCGGAGGAGCGCAGGTGCAGCGTGCACAGCTCGACGCTGACGACGAGGACGACGGCGTTCTCCTCGGCCGCGCAGAACTGTGCGGCCGCGCGCAGAGCCGGCATCGAGGCATAGCACCCCATGAAGCCGAGGTGGTAGCGCTGCACGGCGTCGGACAGGCCGAGCCCGCGCACGATCTCGTATTCGGGTCCCGGGGCGTGGAAGCCCGTACAGGAGACCGTGATGACGTGCGTCACGTCCGCCGCGTCCAGGTCGGGGTCCGCCTCGAGGGCGCGGCGCGCGGCCTCGACGAAAAGACGGGAAGCCTCACGCGTATAGACGTCGTTGCGCGCCTTCGTGCCCGGCGCCAGCAGCCTTCCCGAACCGCGGTCGTAGAACAGCGGCTCGTCCGGAGCGGCGTCTTCGGCGAGCTCCGCGATCACGGTGTGCCGCGTGTCGATGCCGGAGACGTTGAACGACGTCGCCACGATGCGCTGCGCCAGCCGTCCCAGGTCGGGCTGCGCGGCGAAGACGTCGCGCACCTGCTCCTGCACGATGACGGTCTCGGGGACGATCGTCTGCAGCGATCGGAGCACGGGCGGTCGACTCATGTCGTCACTCAACCACCCCGGACGCCCACCCGGAAAGGGGTTGCTTCCGGAGGGTGGGAGGCCTAGAAGCCGAGAGCCCGGGCGAGCTTCGAATCGGAGCCGGCCGCTCGTGCACCGGCGGTGCGCACGGCGGTCTCGATCGCCGCGAAGAACGCCGCACGACCGGCGTCGTCGGACGGAGCCGCCGGTCCGAGTTCGACCTCCCACTCCCGCCACGCCCGACGTGTTCCGCTGCGCAGATCGGTCGCGCGCACACGGTCGTCGACGAACTCCGCCACGACGCCGTCCGGTCCGGTGAGGAGGTAGGCCGTCCGGTCGTTCTCGATGCGCGCGAGCGGCTCCAGCGGCGCGGTCGTCCAGGCGGCGATCGCCTCACGCACCGCCGTCGGGAGCTCCTCGCCACCGAGGGGCCAGCCCTGCTCGACCCGGCCGTCGCCCTGCCGCGGACCCTTGATGTGCCATCCCTCGTCCGGGCCCCCGGAGCGACGGCGCACCGCGACGCCGGCACGGGCCAGCGTTCCATCCACGGTGTCCAGGTAGCGGGCGTCGAGAGCGCGGTGCTCGCCGGGCGAGACGGCGTCGACGCCGGGGATCGCCGTCCAGTCGGGCAGGGGCGTCCCCTCGTCGACGTCGTACGTGCGCTCGACCTCGACGGTGCGAGAGGGCTCAGTCATCCTCGAGCGTGAGGTCTTCGAGGGCTTCCTCGAACCAGTAGTCGATCTCGGTGGGGCCATCGCCCTCGCCCGTGTTCTGCGGCTCGCCGCGGCGGTTGTAGACCACCTGCGTCTCGCTGTAGGGGACGATCAGCTTGTCGTCCGCGTCGTCGTCGAGGGGGATGATCTGCCCGTCCAGCGGGCCACCGTGAAGTCGTGCGAGTGCCATGTGCCCAGGGTAGCGCTGCCCTCCCTCATTCGGGGCGACCTGCCCGGTCAGCCGCCGAGGACGCCGAGGACCGCCCCCGCGATCATCCACGGGCCGAAGGCGATGCGGGTCCTCCGGTCGGCCCGTCCCGCGGCGAGGAGCACGAGAGCGTAGACCGCTCCGAGCACGAAGGCGGACGAGGCGCCGAGGAGGAACGCGCCCCAGCCGTGCCAGGCGAGGACGAGCCCGATCACGAGGGCGAGCTTCACATCTCCTCCACCCATGCCCGCCCGGCTGAGCAGCCGCAGGGCCGCATAGAAGCCGCCGAGCACGAGGGACCCGAGCAGGCCCCGCCCCAGCGCGGCCGCGTCGGCGGTGACGACGGCGTCGGCGGCCGCAGCCAGGAGCAGCAGGAACAGGGTCGGCAGCACGATGCGGTTCGGGAGGCGGTGCGTGCGGGCGTCGATCACGGTCAGCAGGATGCCGATCGCGAGGAGGCCGCCATGCACGAGGCCGAGGAGGGCGAGACGGATGTCCATCCCCGCAGGTTAGGGAGATCCAGGAAGGCGCGGAGAGCCCTGTGGACAACCGCGGAGCAATGTCGGATGTACGAACTAGCGTCAGTCGCGCCACTTGCTTTACTCGTACATATCTTCGAGGATGGACACATGGGGATCGGGCTCGATGCGATGACCGCGCTCTCTCCGACCAGCGACAGCCGCGCCGGAGAGGTGCTGCGGCTGCGCCGCGAGATCAGCCGGATGCAGCGGCGGCGCAGCGAGCACACGCTCCTCCCCCTCGATCCCGCCTTCGCCGCACTGCTGCCGGAGGAGGGGCTGCAGACGGGCACCTCGTACACCGTCTCCCCCTCGCCCGCCCTCGTGCTCGCGCTGCTCAGCGCCTCCTCCGACCGCGGGCACTGGTGCGCGGTGATCGGCATGCCCACCCTGGGGGTCGAGGCCGCTGCCGCCTACGGCATCGACCTGAGCCGACTGATCCTCGTCCCCGACCCGGGGGACCGCTGGCTCGCCGTCGCATCCGCGCTGGCCGAGGTGGTGCCCCTGATCGTCGTGCAGCCCACGACGAGGGCACGGGATGCCGATGTGTCCCGACTCAGCGCCCGCCTGCGCGACCGCGGGTCCACGCTCCTCGTGGCGGAGGAACCGGGCGCGGGGCGCTGGGCACAGAGCGAGGGGACCATCCGGCTCCATGATCCGGACTGGCATGGGCTCGGCGAGGGGTGGGGGCTGCTCTCGGACTGCACGGTGACGGTCACGGCGCGGACCAGGCACAGCCCTCGCGCCTCGAGCGTGCGTGTCCGACTGCCCGGCGGGCACGGAGCCGTGGAGACCGTGGGCGCAGAGCTGACCGCCCTGCCGCCGCTCGCCCCCTCGGCGACGGACAGCGCTGAGGCCGGGTCATCCGACCTCCTCTTCTGGGCGGAGGCGGGATGAACGCCCCTCTCCGTGTCCTCGTCCTCTGGTTCCCCGACTGGCCGCTGCGAGCGGTGCTGGGCGGAGGGTCGCATCCGCCCACGGCCCTGGTACAGGCCAACATGGTCGTCGCCTGCACCGCATCCGCTCGCGCGCACGGCGTCCGCATCGGGCAGCGTCGCCGCGTCGCCCAGGGCCTCCTCTCCTCGCTGCAGGTCCTCCCCCACGACGCCGAGAAGGACGAGCGTGCCTTCGTCCCGGTGCTGCAGCTCATCGAGAAGCACGCCCCGGGTGTGACGCTGCTGCGTCCCGGCCTCGCGATCCTGCGCGCCCGCGGGATCGCCCGCTATCACGGCGGGGAGGCCGAGGCGGCGACAGCCCTGTCCACGATCCTCGCCGCTGCCGGCTTCCCCGAAGTGCGTGTCGGCGTCGCCGACGGACCCTTCACCGCCGAGATCGCGGCCCGAGGAACGGCGTCCTGCACGGTCGTACCTCCGGGCGGCTCCCGCGAGTTCCTGGCCCCCTATCCCGTGCAGGTGCTCCGCGACGAGCAGATCAGCGATCTCCTCCTCCGCCTCGGCGTACGCACTCTCGGCGAGTTCACCGCGCTCGCCCCTCTCGACGTCCGCGACCGCTTCGGCGAACACGGCGCCCGCCTGCAGGCCCTCGCCGCCGGCGCCGACTCCCGGCCCCTGACTCCCCGGCCGCCCGACCCCGAACTGGCCAGGACCATCGAGTTCGAGTCCCCTCTCGGAGGCACCGACCAGGTGGCCTTCGCCGTGCGGCAGACCGCCGATGCCGTGATGCTCGCTCTGGCGGACGCGTCGCTCGTGTGCACCGAGGTGCGGATCGACCTGACAGACGACGACGGCGCCGTCCACTCCCGCACCTGGCTGCACCCGACGAGCTTCGACGCCGCCGACCTCGTGGACCGCGTGCGCTGGCAGCTGGAGGCGCTGGCCGCCCTGACCGCGAGCGCGCCCGTCGACGAGGCCAGGGCATTCGGGGGCATCGTGGCCGCCCGCCTCCTCCCCGTCGCGGTGGACGATGCGGCCCATCACCAACCAGGACTCTTCGGCTCGGGCACCGATGAGCGACTGCATCACGCGGTCTCACGGGTGCAGACCATGCTGGGGCATCAGGGCGTGGTCACCGCTGCCCTCTCCGGAGGGCGCTGGCTCGCCGATCGTCAGGTGCTCACGCCGTGGGGCGAGCGTCCGGTCCCGCCTCGTGATCCGCGGTCCCCCTGGCCGGGGAGCCTTCCCGACCCTCTCCCCTCCGAGGTGTTCCGCCCGCCGCGCCCCATCGGCGTCGTCGCTGCGGACGGGAGCACGATCGACGTCGATGATCGTGGCGCCCTCACGCACGACCCCGCCCGCATCGACGGGGCGACCGTGCAGGCCTGGGCCGGCCCGTGGCCCGTGCACGAACGGCGCTGGAGCACGGGCGGCGGCAAGCGAGGCCACCGACTCCAGATCGTCGACGACCGAGACCGCGCCTGGCTCGTCTTCCTGGCCGGCGAGCGCTGGTGGGCTGAAGGGAGGTACCGCTGATGGGCTGGCACAATCCGCCATTGACCTGGGATCAGCTCGAACGCACCCTCAGCGGAGAGCCCACCCCTGAAGCGACCTCCGCGCCGCCGAGGCTCCGACCGGACCCCGGGCCGGTGAGTCGTCCACGGAAGCGCGTCCCCCCGTCCCTCCCGGAGCGTCCGGAGGAGGCCGTGCCCTATGCCGAGCTGCACGCGCACTCGTCCTACTCCTTCCTCGACGGGGCGTCCTCCCCCGAGGACCTCCTCGCGGAGGCCGAGCGTCTCGGCCTCCGCGCGCTCGCCCTCACCGACCACGACGGGTTCTACGGCGCCGCGCGCTTCGCCGAGCTGGCGGAGCTCATGGAGCTGCGCCTGCAGACCGTCTACGGTGCCGAGCTCTCTCTCGATCTGCCCTCCGCTCCGCAGGGGGCCGCCGACCCGCCGGGCACTCATCTGCTGGTGCTCGCCCGGGGCCTCGAGGGGTACCACCGCCTGTCCGGAGCGATCACCGCGGCCCAGCTCCGCGGCGGGGAGAAAGGGCGCCCGGTCTACGACCTCGACGAGCTCGCGGCGACCGCCGACGGGCACTGGACGATCCTCACCGGCTGCCGCAAGGGGGCGGTACGGCAGGGCCTGGAGGCCGGAGACGCCGCCGCGCCGCTACGCCACCTCGTCGACCTCTTCGGACGCGACAATGTCTCCGTCGAGCTCTTCGACCACGGCGATCCGCTGGACACCCGGCGCAACGACGCCCTCGCCGACCTCGCCCGCCGGATGCGGCTGCCCGTCGTGGCGACCAACAACGTGCATTACGCCCGCCCGGACCAGGCCCCCCTCGCCGAGGCGGTGGCCGCGGTCCGTGCGGTCCGGAGCATGGACGAGCTCGACGGCTGGCTGCCGGCCCACGGCGGCGCGCACCTGCGCAGCGGGGCGGAGATGACCGCGCGCTTCCGACGGTACCCCGGTGCGATCTCGCACGGCCTGGAGCTGGCCGCGGCCTCGGCCTTCCCGCTCCGGATGGCGCGCCCGGCTCTCCCCCGTCAGGACGTGCCGACGGGGCACACGCCGATGAGCTGGCTGCGGCACCTCGTCTGGGAGGCTGTCCCGTCGAAGTACCCGCGGCTGGACGCGGACGGCCGTCGGCGCATCGCCCGCGAGCTCGACGTGATCGAGGAGAAGGACTTCCCCGGGTACTTCCTCATCGTGCACGGCATCGTGACGGAGGCCCGGCGACGCGGCATCCTCTGCCAGGGCCGGGGTTCGGCCGCGGCGAGCGCGGTCTGCTATCTGCTGGGCATCACCGCGGTCGACCCGATCCTCTACCGTCTTCCCTTCGAGCGCTTCCTCGCCACCACCCGCACGGAGGAGCCGGACATCGACGTGGACTTCGACTCACGGCGACGGGAGGAGATCATCCAGTGGGTCTACCGGGAGTACGGCAGGGAGCGGGCGGCTCAGGTGGCGAACGTCATCCAGTACCGGCCGAAGAATGCGGTCCGCGATATGGCCAGAGCCCTGGGGCACTCTCCGGGACAGCAGGACTCCTGGTCGCGGCAGGTGGACGGCTGGGGATCGGGGCTCGAACCCGTCGAGGGCCACGACATCCCCGACACCGTGCTCGACTACGCGGCCGAGCTGCTGAAGGCTCCACGGCATCTGGGGATCCACTCGGGCGGCATGGTGCTCACAGCCCGGCCGGTCGGTGAGGTGGTGCCGGTCGAGCACGCCCGCATGGAGGACCGCACCGTCATCCAGTGGGACAAGGACGACGCCGCCTTCATGGGACTGGTGAAGTTCGACCTCCTCGGTCTGGGCATGCTCGCGGCGCTGCAGCACTGCTTCGACCTGGTCCGGGAGGCGACGGGCGAGGAGTGGACGCTGGAGACCCTGCCGAAGGAGGAGGCCGGCGTCTACGACATGCTCTGCCGGGCCGACTCGATCGGCGTCTTCCAGGTGGAGTCCCGCGCGCAGATCGGGCTGCTCCCCCGGCTGCAGCCGCGACGCTTCTACGACCTCGCCATCCAGATCGCTCTCATCCGCCCCGGACCCATCCAGGGCGGCGCCGTGCACCCGTTCGTCCGTCGGAAGATGGCGAAGGACAAGGTGGACGAGGTGAACCGGGAGCGGGAGGCCAGGGGCGAGCCCCCGGAGGAGTTCCCCATCCCCTACCCGCACAGCGACCTGGAGGACATCCTCGCGCGGACTCTGGGCATCCCCATCTTCCAGGAGCAGCTGATCCAGATGGCCACGGCCGTCGGCGACTGCACGGCCGATGAGGCCGACCTGCTGCGCCGGGCGATGGGATCGAAGCGGGGTCTGGAGAAGATCGAGAAGGTCAGGGACAAGCTGTACGCCGGGATGGCCCGCCGCGGGCTGGTCGACGATGCCGCCGACCGGATCTACGCGCAGATCCAGGCGTTCTCGAACTTCGGCTTCGCCGAGTCCCATTCCCTGTCCTTCGCCCTGCTCGTCTACGCGAGCTCATGGTTGAAGCTGCACTATCCGGCCGCTTTCCTCGCGGGCCTGCTGCGGTCGCAGCCGATGGGCTTCTACTCCCCTGCGACCCTCACGGCGGATGCCCGTCGGCACGGTGTGGAGGTCCGTCGCCCGGATCTCCATCTCTCCTCCGCCACCGAGACCCTCGAACCCCTCACGCCGGACGCCGCAGGGACGACCGGGAGGGACGACTGCCTGGCCGACCCGCAACCACCCGTGCACCGCTTCGACCGGAGCGCACCGGACGAGTCCGCGGCGCACCGGCGGGACGGACGGTTCGCGGTGCGCCTCGGGCTCAGCGGCATCCGCGGGATCGGGGTGCCGATGGCGGAGCGCATCGTCGCCGAGCGGGAGGCGCACGGTCCCTACCGCGATCTGCACGACCTCGTGCGCCGGACCGACGCGACGGCCGCTCAGTTGGAGGCCCTCGCCACCGCCGGAGCCTTCGCGTGCCTCGGGTTGGAGCGCCGGGAGGCCATCTGGCTCGCCGGAGCCGCCGCGGAAGACCGCGCCCGGTTCCTTCCGGGGACCACGGTGGCGGTGCAGCCCCCGCTGTTCGCCGACCAGACCAGCTACGAGCGCCTCTCGGCCGACCTCTGGGCGACCGGTATCTCGACCGACGACCACCCGATGACGCACTTCCGCGACGACCTCCGGGCTCGCGGCGTCCTGACGGCCGCGGACCTGCAGCGGCACGAGACCGGACGACGCGTCGAGGTGGCCGGTCTCGTCACCCATCGACAGCGCCCCGCCACGGCCGCCGGCGTCACCTTCGTCAACCTCGAGGACGAGAGCGGGTTGGTGAACGTGATCTGCTCGACGGGGGTCTGGGGTCGGTTCGGTCGTATCGCCCGAGAGTCCCCGGCGCTCATCATCCGCGGCATCCTCGAGCGCTCACCGGAGGGGGTCGTCAATGTGCTCGCCGACGCCTTCGAAGACCTCCGCACGGGGGTCATGCACCGCTCGCGGGACTTCCGATGAGTCCGGTGCCCGATGAGTCCGGCGCCCGAGGCGCCCGGCTTCCGGTGGTCACCAGAAGCGTTCGGGCTCCTCCGGAGCGGGACGGTCCGATCCACCCCAGCGATCCGCCTCGGCCTTGGCCGCGTTGACCGCCGCGTCCGCGCCGCGCAGAGCGATGCCCGCGCCGCTGGCCGACGGCCCGATGGGGTCGATGAGCAGCGACGTCCGCGGAGCGACGCCCACGGCCACCGTGCAGTCGAGGACGCGACCGATCCAGTGCGTCACCTCGGCGCGCGGCTCCTCGGCGCGTCGATAGCGGATGCCGGTGTCCAGATCGAGCAGCGAGAGGACGACGGGCTCCTCCGTCTGCGGGTCGACGAGTTCGGAGACCTCGACCCGGTGCCCGACCGGAAGTGCGACCTGACCAGCGAAGACGAGCATCCTGTCCATGCCCCCACCCTACGGAACGGCCCGTATCGGCGACAGAGCCGGGAGCCGCGCAGAATTTTCGAAGAAAGTTTTGTCCCCCAAATGGCGGACAAGAGGATTAAGGGATATTCTGCTCTTCGTAGCGGGGGCTACCGGCTGAATCTCTGGGGGATCAGCCGTAGAGACAGCGAGACTTCGCCGCCTCCCCAACCGTCCGGGTAGGACGGTGAGCCCTCTCGGCAGCACCGGGTTGGGGCGGTCCCGTCGAGAGGGCATACCCCGCGGCTAGCCGCCGTCCCGCCGAGCGTCAACCCCGGCGAGGGCGTGCACCGCTCGGGCTACGGTCGTTCGTCATGACGCCTCTCCCCTGTCTCGACCGCCGCCCCGGTGCACCTGCCGCCGGAGGCCGTCAGCCGTCGGTGGGCTCGTCGAGGCCGTCCTCATCCAGCTGCACTTCGATGCGCTGCTCCGCGGCGTCCGCGGGGTCCGCCTCGATGGGATGCGGCTCCGGTGCCAAGGGGGTCGGAACTTCCGGGTCCTCGGGAACCTCCTCCGCAAGGCGCTCCTGCTCCTGCAGGTCCGCCTCGGGCTTCACATCGTCGATCGGATGGTCATTGAGAGACATGGCTTCTCCTCCTTCGGTGTGGACGAGTCCAGCCTGCCGACGCCGAACGGCAGCGGCAAGGGGCTTGACCCGACGGAGGCGGCCATGACGCGGCAGAGCAAGCAGGGCCGGGTACGCATCGGCGTCTCCGGGTGGCGGTACGCCCGGTGGCGCGGCGACTTCTACCCGCGCGGCCTGCCGCAGCGTCGAGAGCTCGAGCACATCGGATCGCAGTTCCCCACCGTCGAACTCAACGGCTCGTTCTACTCTCTGCAGCGGCCCGAGAGCTACCGCCGGTGGGCGGCGAGCGTTCCCGACGACTTCGTGTTCGCGGTCAAGGGCTCACGCTACGTCAGCCACATGCTGCGGCTGCGCAACGTCGAACAGGCGCTGGCCAACTTCTTCGCCTCGGGCGTCCTCGCCCTCGGTCCCCGCCTCGGACCGATCCTCTGGCAGCTCCCCGCGCGGCAGCATTTCGACGCGGAGCTCGTGGAGGCGTTCCTCGACGCCCTTCCGCAGACGACGGCGGAGGCCCTCTCCCTCGCCCGGCGGCACGACGAGCGGCTGCAGGACCGGGCGTGGCTGGAGATCGATGCCGACCGCCCGCTCCGCTTCGCCCTCGAACCGCGTTCAGATTCCTTCGCCGACCCCTCGAGCCTGAGGCTCCTGCAGCATCACGGGACTTCCCTCGTCATCGCCGACACCGCCGGGACGTGGCCGCGGTTCGACGCCCTCACCGCCGACTTCGTCTACGTCCGCCTCCACGGCGCGCAGATGCTCTACCACAGCGCCTACACCGAGGCGGAGCTGCGGGAGTGGGCGAGGCTCATCCGCGGGTGGGCCGACGGGACCGGCGCCGACGACGGGACACCGCGCGACGTCTTCGTGTACTTCGACAACGACGCCCGCGGGCACGCACCCCACGACGCCCTGGCCTTGAGCGCCCTCGTGGCGGACACGCTCTCCTGACGCGGCGAGCGCGGCGGCGGCTACCGGTCGCCGACGTGACCCGGAGCGGTGAGCGACAGCACCCGCTCGACGAACGCCGCGTACTCCTCCATGTAGTGCGCGAGGAACTTCTCGGTGTCGGCGTCGTACACCTGCCCGTCGGTGCCGAACACCTCGGGTCGGAACGTGATGTACGCCTCCGGGGCGTTCAGCTGGGGCGCATTGAGGAAGCTCAGCACGCTCCGCATCGACGACTGCATGACCGCGGTGCCGATCGCTCCGGTCGAGGCGCCGATGATGCCGGTGGGCTTGCGTGCGAACGAGTTGTGCCCCCAGGGTCGCGAGCCCCAGTCGATGGCGTTCTTCAACGCCCCGGGGATGGAGCGGTTGTACTCCGGAGACACGAGCAGCAGCCCGTCCGCGCCCTCGATCGCACTCTTGAACGCGGTGACCGCAGCGATCGGTTCGAGTTCGTCGTCGCGGTTGTAGAGGGGGAGGTCGCGGATCGGGATCTCCACGAGCTCCAGGTCCGGCGGAGCCAGCCGCACGAGCGCCGTGGCCAGGACGCGGTTGATCGAGTCCGATGCGAGGCTGCCGATGAGGTAGCCGATCCGATGGGTCATGGTGAGGTCCCCTCGTCTCCCTGCATCTCCAGGATATCGCCGGGGTGGGGGCTTGCCACAAGGCCCCCCTCGAGAGGCAGAATCGACGACTCGCGTGCCCCCGCATGCCCTCGCGAAGGAGACCTCCGGTGCTCGACCCCTTTGACCTGTCCGCCGACCATGCGGCGAAGTCCGCAGACGACCTCATCGCCGCCGACCGCGTCCACCTCCGACGGCTCGGCGTCGCCCTCTCCCGGGAACGCGACGCCCTGACCGCTCGTCTCGCCCTCGTGCGCCGGCAGGCCGCGGACGCGGGCGTCACGGCGGTCGATCGCGACCTGGAGATCCGCCGCCTCAGCGCGACGCTGCGCCTGCGGGAGCGCTACGGCATCGACATGTGCCTGGGCCGGATGACCCCCGCGGCCGGACCGCCGGTGTACATCGGTCGCGCCGGGGTGTCCGATGCGGACGGCACCCGCCTGCTCGTCGACTGGCGGGCTCGGGCTGCGGAACCGTACTTCGCCGCGACCTGGGAAGACCCCCGGGGCCTCCTCTCCCGGCGACGGTACCGGTGGAAAGGTGGCAGGATCACGGACTACTGGGACGAGGCCCTGTCGCCGGAGGGCCTCGACGGCGCCGCCTCCCTCGACGACCAGTCGGCTTTTCTCGCCAGCCTCGACGCCCACCGGACCGGGCGGATGCGCGACGTGCTGGCGACCATCCAGGCGGATCAGGACGCCATCGTGCGAGCGCCTTCGCCCGGTGCGCTCGTCGTAGACGGCGGCCCGGGCACCGGCAAGACGGTGGTCGCGCTGCATCGCGCCGCGCACCTCCTGTACGCCGAGCCGCGGCTGACGAACGGAGCCGGCGGCATGCTCCTCGTGGGGCCGAACCCGCAGTACCTCGGCTACGTGGAGGATGTGCTGCCGAGCCTCGGCGAGGACACGGTGATGTTGTGCACCCTGCGCGACCTCACTCCCGAAGGCGCGGGCGCCATCCCGGAGGCGGATCCCCGGGTGGCTGAGATCAAGCAGCGCCTCGACCCGGAGCAGGTGATCCCCGCGGCGATCTCGGCGCTGACCCGGCCGCCGACGCACGCTCTCCGCCTCGAGACACCGTGGGCCGATCTCTGGGTGAGCCGCGAGGACTGGGCCGACCTGTTCGCCACAGCGGATCCGGCGTCGCCGCACAACGAAGCGCGCGACGAGGTCTGGGAGGAAGTGCTGGAGATGCTCGTGGACCAGGTCCGCGACGCGGAGGTCTCCGAGTCCTCGATCCGCCGGTGGCTGCGGCAGGACGACGAACTCACGGCGACCTTCCGGCGGGCCTGGCCGCTGTTGGCACCGGAGGCGGTGGTCGCCGCGCTCTGGGCATCCCCGACGCTGCTCGAGCAGTGCGCGCCCGACCTCACGGCCGACGAGCGCGCTCTGCTGAGCCGAGCAGAACGGGCACCCTGGACGGACGCGGACCTTTCCCTGCTCGACGCAGCGCACCGCCGGATCGGCGACCCCGAAGCCGTCCGAGAGCAGCACCGGCGACACGTGGCAGCCGCCGCGGCCGAGGAACAGATGTCCGCGGTCGTCGACCACCTCATCGAAAGCGATGACAGCGAGATGAAGGTGATGTCGATCCTGCGCGGCGAAGATGCGCGGAACGTGCTCGCGGGAGCGGACGCACCTCCCCCGCTCCCGCCGGATGAGCTCGCGGGCCCCTTCGGACACATCGTCGTCGATGAGGCGCAGGAGCTCACCGATGCGCAGTGGCGAACGCTGATCGCGCGGTGCCCCTCTCGCAGCTTCACCGTCGTGGGCGACAGGGCCCAGGCACGGAGGGCCTTCCCGGAGTCCTGGGCGGATCGCCTCGAACGCCTCGGCCTGCGGAACGTGCGGATCGCCTCGCTCCGGGTCAACTACCGCACGCCGGCCGAGGTGATGGCGCTGGCTGCACCGACCATCCGCCAAGCGCTGCCCGACGCCAATGTCCCGACGTCCGTGCGGGAGAGCGGCATCCCGGTCCGATACGGCGCGGTGGCCGAGCGCGACGCGGTGCTGGAGGCGTGGCTCGCGGCGAACCCGGAGGGAGTCGCTGCAGTCATCGGCGACCCCACCTTCGCGCCGAGTCCGCGGGTCAGGGCGCTGACACCGGAGGACGCCAAAGGACTGGAGTTCGACCTCGTGGTCCTCGTGCGCCCGGAGGCATTCGGCTCCGGGCGCACGGGGGCGGTCGACCGCTATGTGGCGATGACCCGCACGACGCGCGAACTCGTCATCGTGCGCTGAGCAGTCGTGGAGCTTCAGACGTCGTCCGGGTCGCCGCCGTCGGTGATGGTGCCGGTCGGCTCGCTCTCCTCGATCTCGTGGCGGGCACCGTGCTCGGAGGCCAGCGCTTCCCCCTCCTCGATCGCCTCGTCACGGCTGGTGTAGCTGCGGGAGAGCTCTGGCGCGCCCTCCACCTCGTTGACCCACTGGCCGTTCTTCGAGCGGGTGACGATCGTCGTGATGGCCATCAGACGTCCCCCGGCCCCAGGTCGCCCTGGCCTTCCTCGCCGAGGTCGGCGAGGACCGGGTCCTCCCCCTGGCTCTCTGGCTGCGGGGTGGAGCCCGGCACGTCCTCCGCCGGCACCTCATCGTCGGGACCGGGGATCTCCTCGGGATCACGGCTGGTGGCGGTCTGCGCCGCCAGATCTTCCGGTGCCGCACCGTCGTCGAGGGCTTCTGTGCGCTCCCATTCCGCCTGCGCGGGATCGTTGCTCGGGTCAGCCTCGGTGGTGGCGTCGCCGTCGCGCAGCGGCTGACCGCCGACGTCGTCGGGTGTCGATTCCATGTCTTCTCCTTCGATCGGGCTGGCCCCAGTCTCCCGGCTGGAACCGGAGTCGCCGAGGGGCTTGAGGAGACCTCGCCGAGCAGCTAGGTTCCGGGACTCCGCGAGGAGCGGGCGTCAGGACTCCGCCGAGTCGATGAGCTCGAGGAGCTTGCGCAGCTCGTCCCGGATCTCCGCGTGGTCGTACTGACCGGCGCGGCTCTCCCCCGAGATCACGCCGGAACGACGCACTTTCCGGAAGTCGCCGAACGGAAAGCTGTACGCCTTCTTCGTCTCGGGGTTCTCGCTCTTGTCGATGCCGAGGTGCCAGTGGGCGAACTCCGTCCACCCGTGCTCGTCGATGAAGCGGTTCTCGTCCTCCGCGCTGGGCGCCGCCTCCGACCAGTCGTCGCGCTCGTCCCGCACGACCTTGCCGTCGCGGACGAGGGAGCGCGCGAGCTTCAGCGCCGGTCGGTTCAGTTCAATAGCCATGACTCCGACATTAGGACGCGAAGCCGGGGTGTCGTACCCCCTTGACGGGACGTGACGAAGGCCCGGAGATTCTTGCGAGCACTTGGGGGTTGGGAAGCGACGACGCCCCCCGGCAACTCGTGAACAGCGGAACATGGGCTGAGCAGAAGCGTGCACACGGACGTCTCGGACGAGTTCAAACCAACACCGAGCAGCGAGTATACGTATCTCGGAGGGCCGCGCTTCTATTTGGCGCTGCCGCCGACGGTGGCTGGGCGCGTGCCCCGCGAGCGGTTGCGCCGATAGAGCATGGAGGCGATACCGGCGAAGACAATGAGCGAGATGGCGCCGACGACGCCGCCCTCTGGCCCGAATCCCGCTCCGGTGATCCATTCCGGGGCGTTCTCGGTGGGTTCGAGGAAGATGAGGCCGGTCTTCTGGACGTTGATGCCGTCGACCTGGACGCCCCAGACGTTGCCCTCGGCCCAGTTCCAGCCACCGTGGATGCCGATGATGAGCCACAGGGAGTTCTGCCAGAGGACGATGAAGGCCGCGAAGATGGCATACATCATGATGGTGGTGAACCCGAGCGGCTTGGTCAGGACGCCATGCATAAGCGTGAACAGCAGCGCGGGGAGGACGACGGCTAGCCATCCGGGCATCTGCAGGCCGGAGCTCTGCATCAGGAAGCCGCGGATGAGGATCTCCTCGTTGCCGCCCTGCACCACGTGGGTGAGCACGAGCACCAGGACGAGCAACAGTGCCGCGGTGCCGCTGGTGGTGCCGGCAGGAGCGTCGATCAGTCGGTAGTTGCCTGTGGCCCACAGCAGCAGGATCGGCACGGTGATCATCAGTGCGCCGATCGGGATCCCGAGGAGGAGCAGAAGGACGCCACGTCCGGGGCGCCTGAATCCCATGGTCTTGATGTGGCGGCGCTCGAACAGGACCACCCAGAGAATGATGAGCGCGGTAGGGACGAGGCCGGCCGGGATTTCCAGCCACTGCGCTTCAGGCGAGCCGGGTTCGGGGTGCAACGTCAGCTCGAACACGCCCATGAGGCCGAACTGGACGATAAAGATCATCCCGATCAACACGAGCGGGTACGCGATCCACCAGCGGGTGACCCGCTTGCCTGTGGCGGCGTCTTGGATGAACGGGGTGTCGCGGATCGACATCGGACTCCTTCTGTACGGATGTCAGGCGGCTACGGTCGGCTTGGGGTGCTTGAGGGGATCAGGGGCGAAAGTGAGCGTGCGGATGCTGCCGTCCTTCCACACGAGCTTCAGGTAGAGGAACACCAGGGCGATGATCACGAGTCGTGCGAGCATCCCGGGCACGCCCGCTTCGGGGCCGTAGGCACCCCCGTTCAGCACCTCGCCCCCTTCGACCGAGGTCGAGGTCACCCATCCAGGCCAGCGCGTCGTGCCACTGACGGGGAACCCCCACAGCGCTTGGCTGAGATTCCACGAGATGTGCAGGAACAGGGGAAGCCAGATCGCCCGGGTGCCGAGGTACGCGATCCCATAGATGACGCCACCCAGGGCCGTGCCGAAAGCGCCGATGAGGGTGGCGTTGTCGTTGGTGAGATGCACCGCGCCGAAGATCACCGCGACGATGGCGACAGCGATCCACCGCCCGGCGGAGAGGCGCCGCAGGAGGATCACAAGGGCCGCGAGCAGCAACACCCGGAACAGGACTTCCTCGAACACCGCGAAGAAGATGATCTCGCCCACCGCTCCACCCAGCCCCGACCAGTCCTCCGCCCCAGCGCCCACGCGGATGGCGCCGAGCGCCCATTCGACGAGGAACACCAGACCGATCACCAGAAGCGGGATGGCCAGACCGACCAGAATCTCCGGCACCGTCCACCGGCTGACGGTAAATCCGAGGCTCCGACCGATGGGACGACGGTTGCGGGCCAACCACACGATCGCGAAGATCCCGAAGGCCGCCGCTACGCCCATGACGGCGAATTCCATCAGACGACCCCTCCGTGCCGTGCCCGAGTTCGCGCGCTCATGCCGTCACCGAGGTCGCGGTGACCTGTGCGGAGCGAGCCGCATCCCACCGCCGGTAGACGATGAACGACACCGCGGCCGCGATGATCAGCACGATCACCGCCGGCAGGCTCGCCTCGGTACCGAAGTCCCCGCCGGTGAGCCAGTCCGGGGCGCCCGGGGCCGGCTCGAGAAAGATCGCGGAGGTGGTCAGCGGGGGCAGCCCCGACACCGGAACTCCGAAGATGTTGCCCATCGTGAAGTTCCAGCCGGCGTGGATGCCGATCACGAGCCAAAGCGCGCCGGTGCGCAGCACGAGGAACGAGGCCATCAACGCGAACAGAAAGATCATCGCGAACGGCAGCGGGTGGATGAGCACGCCGTGGATCAGCGTGAACAGCAGTGCGGGAAGCAGCACCGCCAACCACCCGGGAAACTTCAGGCCACCGTTCTGCAGCAGGAACCCGCGCGTGAGCAGCTCCTCCGTGCCGCCCTGCACCACGAACGTCAGAGCAAGCAGCACCAGCAGCCCCGTGGCGCTGGCACCACTGGTCGATGCGACCGGGGCGTCCACCTGCACGTACGCCCCCGTCGCCCACAGGAACAGGGTCGGGATAGACAGCAGGACGACGCCGGCGACGAAACCGATGAGCAGCGTGAGCAGACCCCGACCTGGCCGGCGGAAGCCGAGGGTGCGGATCCTGCGGCGCTCGAACACCACCACCCACACCAACAGGGCCAGGCCCGCGACAGCAAAGGAAATCATGTCCTGCAGCTGGGCCTCGGGGGTGCCCTTCTCCACCGGCCACGCCTGCGCGAACACCGCCAGCACGCCCGCCTGCACCCCGATGATGAGTACGAGGAACACCAAGATGTAAGCCAGCCACCAGGGCGTCACGCGCTTTCCGGTAGCGGCATCCTGAATGAACGGCGTGGAACGTACGGACATCGGTCTCCTCGTATGGGGGGCGAGACAAAGATCGAGCGAAGTTCTGCTCGTCACGCTAGCGCAACGCTGAACGGGCGTACACGGTTCGACGCGACTCGGACGCCGTGACCCGCGCCGGGATCGCCCCGGCGAGTGGTCGCTCGCCGAGTCCGGAGGACCGATCGGATATGGACGAGCTCGGGCGGAAAAGGTCAGGCATCCGTCGTCTACACGCGCATCTCGCGCCTCGTGAGTCGGTCTTCGCGGATGATGCTGACGAGACTGATCGTCGTCGCGATGCGCAACAGGGTCTGGAAGGTGGCCTGGAAGGGGTCAGGGTTCTCCGAGGAGTGAGCTTGCGGCAGGGAGGCAGCCGGGGTACCCGCACCCGAGGCGAGGTAGAGGGCCCAGTCTGTGAAGGCGTGGACGAGAATCGCGACCCAGAGCCGTCCAGTCACTCGACGCACCCAGTAGGACGAGGCGCCGGCTGCCGCCAGGAACGCGACCTCGAAGGCGATGGTGGCGAGTGAAGCCCCGGCGGTGATCCTGTCTTTCGCGCGTTCGCCGGCCGCGTCCGTTTGAGTGGT
>NZ_DLNJ01000011.1:120695-120901 GCF_002478345.1 Microbacterium sp. UBA7513 | reverse complement strand
CCCATCCCGCCGGTGTCGCCATCATCACGGCGCAGGGTCCGGACGGCCCCGTCGGTCTCACGGCGTCGAGCGTGTCGTCGGTCGCCGTCGATCCGGCGGCGATCGTGTTCTCGGTGACCAGGGCGACCGGCAGCGCCGGGGCCATCCTCGGCGCCGAGACCTTCGTCGTGCACCTCATCGACGACGAGCACTCCGCGCTCGCCCAG
>NZ_DLNJ01000011.1:120276-120440 GCF_002478345.1 Microbacterium sp. UBA7513 | reverse complement strand
CGAGCACTCCGCGCTCGCCCAGAGCTTCGCGGTGAGCGGTTCCGAGCGCTTCACGCCCGAGCAGGGCTGGACGACGCTGCCGACCGGCGAGCCGCACCTGGCGGAGGCCCGTGTCGCCCTGCGCTGCCGGGCGATCCAGACCGTGCCCGTCGGCTCGTCGACCG
>NZ_DLNJ01000011.1:119793-120020 GCF_002478345.1 Microbacterium sp. UBA7513 | reverse complement strand
GTGCCCGTCGGCTCGTCGACCGTGGTGATCGCCGAGGTGCTCGAGGTGCTCACCGGCCGCCCCGCCCGCCCGCTCGTCTACATCGACCGCCGCTTCCACGCCCTGTCCCACGACACCGCCCTCTGACCCCGTCACGAAAGGAACCACCATGTCCACTCCGTACACGCTCCCCGAGCTGCCCTACGACTACTCGGCACTGGAGCCGCACATCTCCGGCAAGATCATGG
>NZ_DLNJ01000011.1:30900-119532 GCF_002478345.1 Microbacterium sp. UBA7513 | reverse complement strand
ATCATGGAGCTGCACCACTCCAAGCACCACCAGGCCTACGTGACCGGCGCGAACACGGCGCTGGAGCAGCTCGCGGCGGCCCGCGACAGCGGCGACCTCGGAGCGGTGAACAAGCTCGAGAAGGACCTCGCGTTCAACCTCGGCGGCCACATCAACCACTCCGTGTTCTGGCAGAACCTCTCGCCCGAGGGCGGCGGGGCTCCGGAGGGCGAGCTCTCGGCGGCGCTGGCGGACTCGTTCGGGTCCATCGACGGCTTCCGCGCGCACTTCACCGCGACGGCCCTCGGTGTGCAGGGGTCCGGCTGGGCCGTGCTCGCCTGGGACTCGGTGGGCGCCCGTCCGGTGATCTTCCAGCTCTTCGACCAGCAGGGCAACGCGCCGCTCGGCGTCATCCCGCTGCTGCAGCTCGACGTGTGGGAGCACGCCTACTACCTCGACTACCTCAACGTGCGGGCGGACTACGTCAAGGCGTTCTGGAACCTCGTGAACTGGCCCGACGTGCAGCGCCGCTTCGAGGAGACCCGCGCCGCCACCGCGGGTCTCCTCGTCCCCTGACCCCACCCCACCCCACCCCACCCCACCTTCGTCGACCCGGCCCCTTGCGTGCGCCCCGGCCCGTTGCGATCGTCCGCAACGGGCCGGGGTGGCCGCAAGGGGCCGGGTCGCGTTCAGGCGAGGGTGAGGAAGAGCTTCTCCAGGTCGGGGAGGGGGACGGCGTCGTCCTGCGCGGGGTCTTCCAGGCAGGTCTTCATGGCGGAGGCGATGATCTGGAACCCGGCCTTGTCCAGCGCCGAGGTCACGGCGGCGAGCTGCGTGACGACGGCCCGGCAGTCGCCGCCGCTCTCGACCGCGGCGATCACGGCGCCGAGCTGTCCCTGGGCGCGCTTGAGGCGGTTGGCGATCTTGCGCTGCGTGTCGGTGTCGACGGTGGTCATGGTCACTCCCTGAAGGCCGGCTGTGTGCTCCACTATACCCCCGGGGGTATAGTGGGTGGATACCCACCGGGGTATCGAGTAAGGAGAGAACACATGTGTCGAGCAGTCCGTTGCCGTACCTGCGGGAAGACCACCTGGGCGGGGTGCGGCCAGCACGTCGATGCCGTCCGTCGCACCGTGCCGGCGTCGGACTGGTGCACGGGCCATCCGAAGGACGAGGCCAAGGGCGGTCTCCTGTCCCGGCTGTTCGGGCGATGAGCGCGCCGCTCCGCGTCGTCATCGTCGGCGGTGTCGCCGGCGGCATGTCGGCGGCGACCCGGCTCCGGCGGCTCGATGAGTCCGCGGACATCGTCGTCTTCGAGCGCGGGCCCGAGGTCTCCTACGCCAACTGCGGCCTGCCCTACTACGTGGGCGGTGTGATCGAGGAGCGTGACGCCCTCCTGCTGCAGACCCCGGAGTCGCTGCACCGCCGCTTCCGGCTGGACGTCCGCGTCCGTCACGACGTCGTCGGCATCGACACCGTGCGGAAGACGGTCGAGGTCGTCGATCTCGACAGCGGCCGCCGCAGCACCCACCCGTACGACCGCCTCGTGCTCGCCACCGGGGCCCGGCCGCGCGGCGATGAGCCGACCGGTGCCCTCCCGACGCGGAGCCTGCGGACTGTGGCCGATGCCGATGCGATCGACGCCGCCCTCCGCCCCGGACTGCCGGTGGTCGTCGTGGGCGGCGGGTACACGGGACTCGAAGCCGTGGAGAACCTCGTCGCCCGAGGCGCCGCGGTGACCCTGGTGCAACGCGGTGCGCAGCTGCTCGCCCCGCTGGATCCGGAGATGGCCGCCCCTCTGGCGGCCGAGGTCCGGCGCCGCGGAGTCGACGTGCGGCTCGGCGTCGAGGTCGTGGCCACGGCCGCGGGTTCCGTGACCCTGAGCGACGGTGCCACCGTCCCCGCGGAGTTCCTCGTCGACGCCTCCGGGGTCGTGCCCGAGGCCGGACTCGCCCGCGCCGCGGGGATCCGCCTCGGCGAGACCGGCGGCATCGCGGTCGACGAGGCCTGCCGCACCAGTGCGCCCGACGTCTTCGCGGTGGGCGACGGTGTCGAGAAGGCCGACCTCATCGGCGGCGGTGCGGCGCTGGTGACCATGGCCGGTCTCGCCAACCGCCACGGCCGCATGGTGGCCGACGTCATCGCGGGGCGAGAGGAGTCGGCGCGCCCCGCCCTCGGCACCGGCATCGTGCAGGTGTTCGGCCTGGCCGCCGCGAAGACCGGGTGGAGCGAGAAGCAGCTCCGTGCCGCGGGCCGCGAGTTCTTCGCCGTCCACGTGCATCCGGCGTCGCACGCCGGCTACTACCCGGGCGCGGAGACCCTGTCGATGAAGCTCCTCGCCGACCCCGCCACCGACCGCATCCTGGGTGCGCAGGTCGTGGGCCGTGACGGCGTGGACAAGCGGATCGACGTCATCGCGACGGCGCTGCAGGCGGGCGTCACCGCCTCCGGGCTCGCGCACCTGGAGCTCGCGTACGCTCCGCAGTTCGGCTCCGCGAAGGATGCCGTGAACCTCCTGGGCTATGTGGCCGAGAACACCCGCAGCGGCACCACGCCGACTCTCCAGTGGTACGAGCTCGACGACGCCCTGCACGCGGGAGCCGCCCTCATCGACGTCCGCTCCGTGGCCGAGCATGCGAACGGCGCCATCCCCGGCGCGCGGAACATCCCGCTGGACGAGCTGCGCGACCGCCTCGACGAACTGCCCGAGGGGCCTCTGGTGGTGCACTGTCAGGTCGGCCTGCGCGGGCACATCGCCACCCGACTGCTGCGGCAGCACGGGCGCGCGGTGCGCAATCTCGACGGCGGCTACCGCACCTGGCAGGACGCGACCGCAGAGTGCTGAGCTCGACGCGTTCACAACTCAGGAGAACCGGCGCACCTACGCCCGTCAGGGCCGGAACCGCGGTCTCCGCGCGCCGTACTCCTGAGTTGTGAACGCCGCCCGGCTCAGACGAGTCGCGCCGTCGTGCCTCGGACGTTGAGCTCGTACGGCAGGGCGGCGGGCGGCCGCACGGCGTCGGGGTCGGTGAGCTTCGCGAGGACCGCATCGGCCGCCCGCTCGCCCTGCCCGAGCGGGAACTGGTCGACCGTGGTGAGGCGGAAGAACTCGCCGAGCTCATGGCCGTCGATGCCCACGATGGACAGGTCGCCCGGCACCGCGAAGCCGAGGTCGCGGGCAGCGAGGAGCGCCCCGATCGCCATCTCGTCCGAGGCGGCGAACACCGCAGTGGGGCGAGGCCCCGGACGCCCGAGGAGCTGCTTCGCGGCGCGGTAGCCGCCCTCGACCGTGAAGTCCGCCGGCTCCAGGAACGCGGGGTTCAGCGGGATCCCGGCCGTGGCCAGCGCTCGTTCGAAGCCCAGCCGGCGGTTCGTGGGGATGTGGAAGTCGAGGTCGAACTCGGGGTTCGCGCCGATGTGGGCGATCTCCGTGTGCCCGAGCCCGAGCAGGTGCTCCGTCGCGAGCTGCGCCACGGCGACGTCGTCGACCGTGAGGGTGTCGAGCTTCGGGTTGGGCCCGCCGATCGCGATCACGGGGAGCCCGAGGTCGAGGAGCTGCTGGGTCTCGTCCTCGTCCAGCTCGATGGACACGGCGATCACGGCGTCCACGCGCTGGCGGCGCAGGAAAGTGTCGAAGACGTGGCGGCGCACGTCCTTGTCGGCGGTGATGTTGTAGAGCGTGATGTCGTAGCCGGCCCGCATGAGCGCGGCGGACACCCCCGACAGCACGGTGCTGAAGAACCAGCGGTCGAGGAACGGCACGACGACCCCGATGTTGCGCGTGCGCCCCGACGCGAGGCTCGAGGCGCGGGAGGACACGACGTACCCGAGGGAGGCGGCAGCCGCCTGCACGCGCTCGCGCGCCGACTCGGACACGTGCCCGCGGCCGCTCAGCGCACGGGAGACCGTCGCGGTGGAGACGCCGGCGAGCCGGGCGACCTCGTCGATGCTCGCCATCGTCTGTCCTTCGGATCGGAGACGCCCGTGGCACGCCCCGGGGGAGCGCGCCACGGGCGCAGCGGGTGTCAGGCCTTGGTGTACCAGACGGCGGTGTCGACGGGGATCTCGGGGCCGTCGAACGGCTGGCTGCGGAGCAGGATGACCGCGCCCTCCGGAAGGTCAAGCGGAGCCGCGCCGAGGTTCGCCAGCACGTGCACCTCGCCGCGGCGGAAGGCGACGGCATCGGGACCGGCGTCCTCCCACACCAGCGACCCGGTGCCGAATCCGAACTCGCGGCGGCCGGCGAGCAGACGCTTGTACAGGGCGAGGGTCGACGCCGGGTCGACCTCCTCGACATCCCGGGCGTAAGCCGCCCAGTCCGCGGGCTGCGGGAGCCAGGAGAGGCCGGTGTCGTTGAAGCCGAAGGCGGGAGCCTCCGCCTCCCACGGCAGCGGCACGCGGCAGCCGTCGCGGCCGTAGCGCTCGCCGTTGGTGCGGAACCAGGTCGGGTCCTGGCGGTACTCGTCCGGGATCTCCATGGCCTCGGGCAGCCCGAGCTCCTCGCCCTGGTACAGGTAGGCCGAGCCGGGGAGCGCGAGCATCAGCGTGGTGGCCGCGCGGGCGCGGGCGAGGCCGATGGCGGTGTCGGGCTTGTCCGGAGTGTTCGGGCCGATGCCCTCGCCCTGCGGGTTGTCGATCGTGAGCGCGAGGCGCGTGGCATGCCGGACAACGTCGTGGTTGGACAGCACCCAGGTGCTCGGGGCGCCGACCGCGCCGAACGCGTCCAGCGACTCGCGGATCACGTCGCTGAGCGCCTTCGCGTCCCATGCCGTCATCAGGTACGGGAAGTTGAAGGTCTGGTGCATCTCGTCCGGACGCACCCAGAGGGCGGTCTCCTTCAGCGTCGGCATCCAGGCCTCGCCGCACAGGGCGCGGTCGCCGTCGTACTCGGCGAGCACCTTGTGCCAGTCCCGGTAGATCTCGTGCACGCCGTCCTGGCCCCAGTACGGCACGTTCGACTCGCCGCCGCCCATGGAGTCGGCGTCGGTCGGCGGCGTGTAATCCGGCAGGCCCTCGGTCTTGATCATGCCGTGGGCGACGTCGACCCGGAAGCCGTCGACGCCGCGGTCGAGCCAGAAGCGCAGGATCGAGCGGAACTCCTCCTGCACCTCCTCGTTGTTCCAGTCGAAGTCCGGCTGCGTGGCGTCGAAGATGTGCAGATACCACTGGCCGGGCGTGCCGTCGGCCTCCGTCACGCGCTGCCACATGCCGCCGCCGAACACCGACTCCCAGTTGTTCGGAGGCAGCTCGCCGTTCTCGCCGCGGCCGTCGCGGAAGATGTAGCGCGCGCGCTCCGGGCTGCCCGGTGCGGCCGTGAGCGCCTCCTGGAACCAGGGGTGCTGGTCGGAGGAGTGGTTGGGGACGAGGTCGACGATCACCCGGATGCCGCGGGCGTGCGCGGATTCCAGCATCGCGTCGAAGTCGGCGAGCGTGCCGAACAGGGGGTCGACGTCGCGGTAGTCGGCCACGTCGTAGCCGGCGTCGCGCTGCGGGCTCGTCATGAAGGGGCTGAGCCAGATCGCGTCGACGCCGAGCTCCTGCAGGGCGTCGAGGCGGCTCGTGATGCCCGGCAGGTCGCCGATGCCGTCGCCCGACGCGTCCGCGAAGGAGCGGGGGTAGATCTGGTAGATGACGGCGCTGCGCCACCACTCGGAACCGGGGGCTGCGATCTGTTCGAGCTGTGCCATGCGATCAGGCTACTGCAAACGCTTACAGTCCCGCCACCACAGGTATCGAAACGGTTCGGCACCCTCTCTCGCCCCTCCCGCCGACCCACCCCTTTCCGTTCGACCCACCCCCTTGCGGACGGCCGTAAGGGGCCGGGAGGAGCAGAAGGGGGTGGGTCGACGGGGATGAGGGGATGAGGGTCAGGGCGTGGGCATGCCGCCGTTGACGTTCAGGGTCTCGCCGAGCACGTAGCTCGACTCCGGGGAGGCGAGGAAGACGTAGGCGGGAGCGAGCTCGGCTGGCTGACCCATCCGGCCAAGCGGGGTGTCCTGGCCGAACTGGGCGATCTTCTCCTGCGGCTGCCCGTCACTCGGCTGCAGCGGGGTCCAGATCGGTCCCGGAGCCACGGCGTTCACGCGGATGCCCTTCGGCGCGAGCTGCTGGGCGAGGCCCTTCGTGAACGCGTTGATGGTCGACTTCGTCGAGGCGTAGTCGACGAGGATGTCGGACGGCGAGTAGGCCTGGATCGAGGTCGTGTTGATGATCGTCGAGCCGGCGGGGAGGTGCGGGAGGGCGGCCTTCGTGATCCAGAACATCGCGTACACGTTGGTCTTGAAGGTGTCGTCGAACTGCTCGTCCGTCACATCGGTGAGGGACTCCTGGAAGACCTGCTTGCCGCCGTTGTTGACGAGGATGTCGAGTCCGCCGAGCGCCGCGACGGCCTCCGCCACCAGGGTGCGGCAGTACTCCGGGTCGCGCAGGTCGCCGGGGATCGCGGCGACGGTTGCTCCCGCCTCGCGGAGGATGCCGGCGATGCGGCTCGCGTCCTCCTCCTCTTCCGGGAGGTAGGAGATCGCGACGTCGGCGCCCTCGCGGGCGAACGCGATCGCGGTGGCCGCACCGATGCCCGAGTCGCCGCCGGTGATGAGCGCCTTGCGGCCGGTCAGCCGTCCGGTGCCGCGGTACGACTCCTCGCCGAGGTCGGCCTTCGGGGTGAGGTCGGCGTCGAGACCGGGCTCGCGCATGTGCTGCTTCTGCGGCTGGATGTCGGCGTAGAGCTCGACCGGGTTGGTGAAGGTGTACTGGTCGCGGGACATGGGTGTCCTTTCCGGGAGGTCGGGGACGGGAGGACCATCGTGCGCGCCGCCCTCCGGGTCCGGCAAACGCCTTGCACGCATCCGGTCGCTTTGGTACACGCGCATGTGGCCGAAAGACACTTCCCCCGGTGCCTCCTGTCATGACAAGGTGGCGAGCATCCCCCCGTGTCGTTCGCGGCATGTCCCCCGGGGGTCCTGTCGTCGAGAGGTCGTGATGTCCGCTTCCGCCCGCCCATCCGCGCCCTGGGCGGTCGTCGCCGCACTCGTCGTCGGTGCCGTGCTCGCCGGCGCCGCCCCTGCCGTGTCGGACGCGTTCGGCGCCCGTGCGCAGCCCCCGGCGGATCCGGTGAACGACCCCGCCGCCTCGGTGGCGCTCGCGTACGAGTTCCTGGACGCCCGGGTCGACGAGTTCTGCGACGGCGAGGGCCGCTGCCTGCCGCGTAGCTACCAGGGCGGGTTCTTCACCACGCCGTCGTGGGACTTCACCCCCTCCTTCGTGTACGACGACGCCCTCGTCGTGATCGCCTACACGGCCCGCGGTCTGCCGGACGACCTGCGTCGCGCCCGGTCCGTCGCCGACACCCTCCTCTTCGTGCAGGAGAACGACCCCGTCGGCGACGGCCGCGTCCGCACGTCCTACGAGCCGCACGGCATCCGGCAGGGGCGCATGGAGATCACCGGACCCGGCACGTTCACCGGCAACCAGGCCTGGGTGGGCATGGCGCTCGCCCGCCTCTTCCACGCCACCGGCGAGAAGGCCTACCTCGACGGCGCGGTGCGCATCGCGGAGTGGATCCAGGACAACACCGCCGACATGACGCGGGCGCCGTTCGGCTACACCGGCGGGCAGACCGATGCCGGGGTGCCGCTGGAGTGGAAGTCCACCGAGCACAACAGCGACATCGCCGGGTTCTTCACGCAGCTCGCCCAGCTCACGGGCGACGAGGTGTGGGCGGAGCGCGCGGCCGTGGCCGCCGGATTTGTCGCGGCGATGCAGAGCGCCGACGGGCACGTGGACACCGGGACGCTGCTCGATGGCAGCACGATCAACACCCGTCCCGTCCCGCTCGACGCGCAGACGTGGAGCCTGCTCGGCACCGGGGACGCCCGATACGGCTCGGCCGTCGACTGGACGCTCGCGCACCTCGTGGCCCAGGACGGCCCGTACCGGGGCCCGTCGATCAGCGACGTGGACGTGTCCAAGGTCTGGTTCGAGGGCAGCGGACACCTCGCGCTGGCGCTGCAGGACCGTGCGGCCGCCGGCGACCAGGCTCGTGCGGAGGAGCTGCTGGCCGACATCCGCCTGGTGCAGCGGGACGCACCGAACGGCGACGGTAAGGGGATCGTGGCGACCTCGACCGACGGACTCGACTCCGGCTTCGGCGACCTCTACTACGCGAGCCTGCACACCGGCACGACGGCCTGGTACCTGCTCGCGGCCGTGGGCGACAACCCGTTCCGTCTCCCGTGACCTCGCCTGTCGACCCGGCCTCTTCCGCGCGCCCCGGCCCCTTCCGCGCGACCGCAACGGGGTGGGACGCGCGCAGAGGGGTGGGTCGAGGGAGGCGTCAGGCGGCGACGCGGGCGACGGCGGCGATCGCGCTCGTGAAGAAGTCGAGGCCGTCCACGCCGCTGCGCATCGCGACCGCGGTGTCCGGACCGAAGCCGGGCTCCGTGGCGTGCTCGGGGTGCGGCATGAGCCCCACGACGTTGCCCGCCTCGTTCGTCAGCCCCGCGATGTCGCGCAGCGAGCCGTTCGGGTTCACGCCGGCGTAGCGGAACGCCACGAGACCCTCGCCCTCGACGCGGTCGAGCGTCTGCTCGTCGGCGATGTAGCCGCCGTCCGCGTTCTTCAACGGGATCACGATCTCCTGGCCGGTGCGGAAGGCGTTGGTCCAGGCGGTGTCGGAGTTCTCGACCGTGAGCTTCTGGTCGCGGCGCACGAAGTGCTGGTGGTTGTTGCGGATGAGTCCGCCGGGCAGCAGGTGCGCCTCGACGAGCATCTGGAAGCCGTTGCAGATGCCGAGGACGGGCATGCCCTTCGCGGCGGCGTCCTTGACCTCGCTCATGATGGGCGAGAGGGCGGCGATGGCTCCGGCGCGGAGGTAGTCGCCGTAGCTGAACCCGCCGGGGAGGACGAGGGCGTCGACGCCCTCGAGGTCGTGCGAGCCGTGCCACAGGGCGACCGGCTCGGCTCCGGCGATGCGGACGGCGCGCTGCGCGTCGACGTCGTCCAGCGAGCCGGGGAAGGTGACGACGCCGATGCGGACGGTCACTCCGCCACCTCGACGCCCACGACGTCCTCGATCACGGCGTTCGACAGGACCTCGTCGGCGATGCGGCGGGCCTCGGCGAGGACCTCGTCGGTGACCTCGCCCTCGACGGTGAGCTCGAAGCGCTTGCCGATGCGGACGTCGGTGAAGCCCTCGACGCCCAGGCGGGCGAAGGCGCCGGAGACGGCCTTCCCCTGCGGGTCGAGCAGTTCGGGCTTGGGCATGACGTCGACGACGATGGTGGGCATGACGGCTCCAAGAGTCGCGGGCGGACGGGCGGGTTCAGTCTACCGCTCGTCGATGCTCCGCTGAGACCCCGGGCTCGCGCCCACACCCCGTCCTGCGCGCGCCGCCACGCCGGGGCGTCGGCGGGAACCCGGGGTCTCGGGGTCAGGAGTGGAAGACGGTGTGGAGGTCGCCGATCGCCTCGCGGCCGCCGAGGCCGTCGATCTCGAAGAGCACCGAGATGCCGGCCACGTGGCTGCCGAGACGCTCCACGAGCTGGCGACCGGCGGCCAGGGTTCCTCCGGTGGCGAGCACGTCGTCGATGAGGAGGACGCGGGAGCCCGCGGGCAGGTCGTCGTGCATCTCGATGGTCGCCGTGCCGTACTCGAGGGCGTAGTCGACGGCGGCGGCGGGGCGGGGGAGCTTGCCCGCCTTGCGGATCGGGATCAGCCCGACCCCTGCGGCGATGGCGGCGGCCCCGGCGAGGATGAAGCCCCGCGCCTCGATGCCGGCCACAACGTCGAACTGCCCCGCGAAGGGCTCGATGATCGCCTCGGTCGTCACGCGGAGGGCCTCGGCGTCGGCGAGGAGTGGCGTGATGTCGCGGAAGATGATGCCGGGCTCCGGGTAGTCCGGGATGCTGCGGATCAGGGATTCGGCGCGGGTGAGGGCAGGGGAGAGCGTGGCTTCGGGCACCGGACAAGGGTACGCCGGTTGCGCGGGAGGGGCGTGCAGACGGCTCTCTTGACATCGTGGGAGCGCTCCCATAGAGTTCACGACAACCTTGTGGGAGCGCTCCCACAAGCCCCCACGCACCACCACCCGCACGACCCACAAAGGAGTGAACCGTGAACTCACGTGCCCGCACCCGGATCCTGGCGACAGCCGCCGTGGCATCCGTCTCCGCTCTCGCCCTGGCCGGCTGCTCCGGCAGCACGGGCGGCGACGGCGACTCCGGCGCCAGCGCCGACGAGAAGGTCACACTGACCGTCACCACCTTCGGCACCTTCGGCTACGACGACCTCTACAAGGAGTACGAGAAGGCGCACCCGAACGTGACGATCGAGGCGACCAACATCGACACCGGCGGCAACGCCCGCACCGACGCCTTCACCAAGATCGCCGCCGGCTCCGGCCTCAGCGACATCGTCGCGATCGAGGAGGGCTGGCTCGGCGCCATCATGGACGTCTCGGACACCTTCGTCGACCTGCGCGACTACGGCATCGAGGATCGCAAGGACGACTGGGTCGACTGGAAGTACGGCCAGGCGACCGACGCCGAGGGCCGCGTCATCGGCTACGGCACCGACATCGGCCCGAGCGGCATCTGCTACAACGGCGCCGCGTTCGAGGCCGCCGGCCTGCCCAGCGACCGCGAGTCCGTCGCCGAGCTGCTCAACGGCGACTGGGAGAACTACTTCCAGGTCGGCGCCGACTACACGGCGAAGACCGGCAAGGCGTGGTACGACCACTCCGGCTTCGTCTGGAACGCCATGGTCAACCAGCTCGACGAGGGCTACTACACCGCCGACGGCGAGCTGAACGTCGAGGGCAACGACGAGCTCCAGGAGCGCTTCGAGCTCCTCGGAGCCGCGACCGAGGGCGGCCAGTCCGCGGCGCAGACCGCATGGGACTGGAACGGCGGCAAGTCGTTCGTCGACGGCACCTTCGCCACCTTCGTCTGCCCGGGCTGGATGCTCGGCGTCGTGCAGGGACAGGTCGAGGCCGGCGGCGGCGACGCGTCGACGGGCTGGGACTTCGCCGACGTCTTCCCCGGCGGTGCGGCCAACTGGGGCGGCGCCTTCCTCTCCATCCCCGAGTCGTCGGAGCACAAGGAGGCCGCGGCAGAGCTGGCCGACTGGCTGACGCAGCCCGAGCAGCAGGTGAAGCAGTCCGCCGCTGCGGGCAACTTCCCCTCGACCATCAAGGCGCAGGAGTCCCTCGCCGAGGAGGCCACGCCCAACGAGTTCTTCAACGACGCGCCGACCGGTGCCATCCTCGCCGAGCGTGCCAAGGGCGTCGTCGCGCAGTTCAAGGGCGCCGATGACTCGGTGATCCAGGAGAACGTGTTCGGCCCGGCGCTGAGCGCGCTCGACCGTGGCGAGACCGACACGCAGGGCGCCTGGGACCAGGCGATCGGCCTCCTGAACGACCTCGTCGGCTGATGATCTCGCTTCGACAGGCTCAGCGACCCGACGGATGGGTGGCTGAGCCTGTCGAAGCCCGGCTAAGGACACGCCCATGACCCTCACCGCCCCGCCGGCGGAGCCGCAGGCCGCTGCCCCCGCCGCGGCGGACGCTCCGCCGCGACGCTCCTGGCGCACCCGCGTCTCCCGTTTCGACCACCGCGCCTCGCCCTACTTCTACATCTCCCCGTTCTTCCTCCTCTTCGGGCTCATCGGCCTCTTCCCGCTGCTGTACACGGTGTGGGTCGCGGTCCACGAGTGGGATCTGCTGAAGGGCGAGGGACCGTTCGTCGGCTTCGGCAACTTCGCGGCGATCCTCGGCGACGGCATGTTCTGGAACTCCATCCGGAACACGCTGAGCATCTTCCTGCTCTCCGCCATCCCGCAGCTCGCCGTCGCTCTGGTGATCGCCTACCTGCTGGACCGCGGACTGCGGACGCCGACGTTCTGGCGGATGAGCGTCCTCATCCCGTTCGTGGTCACCCCGGTCGCCGTGGCGATCATCTTCTCCAGCATCTTCAACGAGGCGGACGGTCTGGCCAACAACCTCCTCAACCTCGTCGGCATCGCCGATCAGCAGTGGAAGCACGACACGGTCCTGTCGCACATCGCGATCGCCGTGATGGTGAACTTCCGCTGGACCGGCTACAACGCCCTCATCCTCCTCGCCGCGATGCAGGCCGTGCCGCGCGACCTCTACGAATCGGCCGCGCTCGACGGTGCCGGAGCGGTGCGGCGGTTCTTCGCCATCACGATCCCCACCATCCGTCCCACGCTGATCTTCGTCATCATCACGGCGACCATCGGCGGCCTGCAGATCTTCGCCGAACCGCGGCTGTTCGACGTCTCCACCGCGGGCGGCATCGGCGGCAGCGACCGGCAGTTCCAGACCACCGTGCTGTTCCTCTGGGAGCTGGCGTTCTTCCGCCGCAACCTGGGGGAGGCGTCGGCCGTCGCGATCCTGCTCTTCCTGCTCATCGTCGCCATCGGCCTGATCAACTTCCTCCTCTCCCGGCGCATCGCCACCGGAGACGCCCCGAAGACCCGCGCGGCCCGACGCCGCATCCGCCCGACCGGGAAGGAGGAGGCGCGATGACCGCCACCCAAGCCCTCAGCGTGCCGGAGCGCATCCGCCGCCGGCGCGGTGCCGCGAGCGGGAGTGCCGGCCTCGGCAGCCGGCCCGGGTTCCTCACCTACGGACTCCTCGCCGCCTTCATCATCGGCGGCGCCTACCCGCTGTGGTGGTCGTTCGTCGTCGCGAGCGGGACGAACGCCACCCGCGGTGAGACCCTGCCCCTTATCCCCGGCGGCAACTTCCTCGCGAACGCGGCGAAGGTGTTCGACGCGATCCCGTTCTGGCTCGCGCTCGGCAACTCGTTCCTCATCTCGGCGATCATCACGAT
Source organism: Microbacterium sp. UBA7513 (assembly GCF_002478345.1). Taxonomy (NCBI): domain Bacteria; kingdom Bacillati; phylum Actinomycetota; class Actinomycetes; order Micrococcales; family Microbacteriaceae; genus Microbacterium; species Microbacterium sp. UBA7513. The sequence continues at coordinate 106,702 of NZ_DLNJ01000011.1, read as the reverse complement.
CTCCGTCGTCACGTTCTCGACCCTCGCCGGCTACGCGTTCGCGAAGCTCCGCTTCCGCGGGCGCGACGGCCTCATGGTGTTCGTGATCGCGACCATGGCGATCCCCACGCAGCTCGGCATCATCCCGCTGTTCATGCTGATGCGCGAACTGGGCTGGACCGGCACGATCGGTGCGGTCATCGTGCCCACCCTCGTCACCGCGTTCGGGGTGTTCTTCATGCGGCAGTACCTCGTGGACGTGATCCCGGACGAGCTCATCGAGGCCGCCAGGGTCGACGGCGCGAACCAGTTCCGCACCTTCCTCACCGTCGGGGTGCCCGCGGCGCGGCCGGCCATGGCGATCCTCGGACTGTTCACGTTCATGACCGCCTGGACCGACTACCTCTGGCCCCTGATCGTGCTCTCCCCCCAGAACCCGACGCTGCAGACGGCGCTCAGTCAGCTGCAGTCCGGCTACTACATCGACTACTCGATCGTGCTCACCGGCGCGGTGCTCGCGACCCTTCCGCTCCTCGTGCTCTTCGTGATCGCGGGGCGGCAGCTGGTCAGTGGCATCATGGCGGGCGCGGTGAAAGGATGACCCCTATGACGCGTGCCTTCCCCTCGGATTTCCTCTTCGGCGCGGCGACCGCGGCCTACCAGATCGAGGGCGCCGCCTTCGAGGACGGACGGACGGCGTCGATCTGGGACGCGTTCTGCCGGGTGCCGGGGGCCGTGGTTGGCGGCGACGACGGGGATGTGGCATGCGACCACTACCACCGGTATCCGCAGGACGTGGCGCTGATGAAGGAGCTCGGCCTGCAGACCTACCGCTTCTCCACCTCGTGGTCGCGGGTGCGCCCCGACGGCGGGGCGGTCAACCAGGCCGGGGTCGACTTCTACAGCCGCCTCGTCGACGAGCTCCTCGCGGCCGACATCCTGCCCTGGCTCACGCTGTACCACTGGGACATGCCGCAGGCCCTGCAGGAGGTCGGCGGCTGGACGAACCGTGACTCCGTCGACCGCTTCCTGGAGTACGCGGGCACCATGCACGACACCCTCGGCGACCGGGTGAACGTGTGGACGACCCTGAACGAGCCGTGGTGCTCGTCCTTCCTCTCCTACACCGGAGGCGAGCACGCGCCAGGGCACACGAGCGTCGCCGAGGGGCTGCTGGCCTCGCACCACCTGCTGCTCGCGCACGGTGCGACGGTGCGGGAGCTCCGCGGCCGCGACGCCTCCCTCAACCTCGGCATCACGCTGAACCACACGGTGGCCGACCCCGCCGACCCGCAGAACCCCGCGGATGTCGACGCGGCGCGGCGACTGGACGGCCAGTTCAACCGGTGGTTCCTCGACCCCATCTACCGCGGCACCTACCCCGCAGACACCGTGGAGGACATCCGCGCGGTGGACCCCGAGGCCGTGGCGCGGTTCGAGGCGGCGGTGCACGAGGGCGACCTCGACACCATCGCCCAGCCCATCGACACGCAGGGCGTGAACTACTACCACGGCGACCTCGTGTCCGGCACGGGTCCCGACGACGCGGCGGTGTCCAGCGGCCCGGAGACGGCGCACGTGACGCGGAGCCCGTATCCCTCCCACGAGGGCATCCACGCAGTCGAGCGCGGACTGCCGCGGACCGCCCAGGGGTGGGAGGTCCAGCCGGAGGGACTCACGCGACTCCTGCAGCGGCTCTGGACCGAGTACGCCGAGCCCGCGGGGGTGGTGCTCTCGGTGACCGAGAACGGCGCGGCCTACGACGACACCGTCGTGGTGAAGGACGGGGAGACCCGGGTGCCCGACGCCGACCGCACCGCGTTCCTGCGCGCGCACCTCGACGCCGTGCTGGACGCCAGGGACAGCGGCGTGGACGTCCGCGGATACTTCTACTGGTCGCTCTTCGACAACTTCGAGTGGGCCTGGGGCTACGACAAGCGCTTCGGGATCGTCCGCGTGGACTACGACACCCAGGAGCGGACGGTCAAGGACTCCGGCCGCGAGTACGCCCGCATCATCGCCGCCCGGTCCCTCTGACCCGTTCGAATCGCCTGAATGGCTCCATCTGCGGCCGAGATGGGACCAATCAGGCGATTCGAAGCGGGGATTTTCACGGCCTGGCTCCGCGTGGATGAGAATGGGGCGATGGAAGAGAGCATGCGGTGATGTCGCCCCGGGCGACCATCGAGGAGGTCGCGGCCGCCGCCGGCGTGTCCCGGTCGACCGTGTCGCGGGTCGTCAACGGGTCGACAGCGGTCAGCCCGGAAGCGCTCGCCGCCGTGCGCGCCGCGATCGATGAGCTCAATTACGTGCCGAACCGCGCCGCGCGCTCGCTCGCCTCCCGGCAGACGCACGCGATCGCCCTCATCGTCCCCGAGGACACGACGCGCTTCTTCGGCGACCCGTTCTTCGCGGCGATCGTGGCCGGGATCACCGGCGCCCTCCGCAGCTCCGACTACCTGCTGAACCTCCTGATCGCCAGCGACGACCCCGGCGACAAGATGACGAGCTTCGTGCGCAACGGCGGCGTCGACGGCGCGCTGATCGTGTCGCACCACACGAGCGACGCGTTCGTCGATCGAATCGCCGATGCCGTCCCCGTCGTCTACGGCGGCCGTCCGGTGCGCCGGGCCGAGGGCGACTACGTGGTCGACGTCGACAACGTCGCCGGAGCGCGCGCGGCCACGCAGCGCCTCGTCGACATCGGACGCACCCGCATCGCCACGATCACAGGACCCCTCACGATGCCGTCGTCGACCGACCGCGTGCAGGGGTTCCGCGCCGCGCTGACCGCGGCCGGCCTGGCACCCGTCGCCGAGGAGGAAGGCGACTACAGCGAGGCGAGCGGGGCCGACGCCGCCCGCCGCCTGCTCGCGGGAGGGCGGCCCGACGCGATCTTCGTCGCCAGCGACCTCATGGCCCGCGGAGCGCTCACGGCGCTGCGGGGTGCCGGGGTGCGGGTGCCCGAGGACATCGCGCTCGTGGGGTTCGACGACTCGTCGGTGGCTCTCACCACCGATCCGCCCCTGACGACGATGCGCCAGCCGATGTACGCCCAGGGTGAGGCGATGACCCAGGTGCTCCTCTCCCGGCTCGCGGGGGAGGACCCGCCGCGCACCACCATCCTGCCGACGGAGCTCGTCGTCCGCGGATCCGCCTGAGCCGCTCCGACGGCGGGCACGGGTGAGGCCCGATCGCGGACGACCGGGCCTCGGGGGGTGACGCACCTCTGGGACGAGAGCGTCAGTTCCCGTAGAGCGAGACGACGCCGCTGCGGTCGACGCTGGTCATCGACAGATCGGCCGAGCTGCCGTTGCACTGCGGGTAGTGCATGATCGACGACGAGTCGTACGGCGTGAGCGGACGCCAGTTGTTGTCCTCGAAGCAGGTGCCCGCCTCCGGGCGGGTGTGCTCGTGGCGGAAGCCGAGCACGTGGCCGAGCTCATGGCCGAGCACGTTCGTCGGCGTCCACGCTCCGGCGCTCCAGATCGAGTCGTCGATGAGGACGTTCTGCTGCCGGGCCGGCGTGCTGGGGAAGAACGCGCGGGCGATGTACTGCGTCGTGGCCACGGGTTCGACGGAGAAGACGACGGCGTTGTTCCGCGTGGTGCAGTTGGCGTCGGCGCTGCTCACGTAGCGGAAGTCGACCTTCGACGACGCGGACTCCCAGAGTGCCGCCCCACCCTGCATCGCCCGGACGACGTCGGCGTGCCGGCTGCCGAACTTCGTGCTCACGCAGTAGGTGAGATTGGCCACCTGCGAGGTCGACCACTTGTCGTCGATGTTGTTGACCGTGTTCACGATGAGGCCGTCGTTGAGGGTCTCGGGGCCGACCAGCCGGTCGTAGAACGCGCGCAGCTCCTTCTTGTTCGAGATGACCTCATCGCCGTTGACGACGTAGGCGCCGTCGACGTCCCGATAGGTCGATGCCGCGAACTCCTGGTACGAGGGCGCGGAGTCGTCGGGGGACGCGGCCGTGGCGGGGATGACCGCGCTGAGGCTGAGCGCGACCGCCGCGGTGGCGGCGAGCGCGAGTTTTCTGGTGAATCGCATGGAAGATCCTCTTCGATCTGAGCGGTGCCGCGCGCCCGGTGAGCGAGCGGACTCCGGCCGGAACGGTGAGCATCGCTGCCACCGCGGGGCCGAAGCCCGCTCACGCTAACCGCGCAATTTCCACGGGGTCAAGGCGCGACACGGCCCGTCGCCTGCTTTCTGCACTCAGGTCAGGAATCGGCCGAATCCGTCGCCGCCGAAGGTGCCGCCGCGGTTCGGTCGGACGTCGGCACCGGCGGTCGACGGGCGGGCCTGGTCGTCGGTCCCTCGTCGTAGGCCGGAGGTCGAGGATGACCACGGACGCGTCTCCGCCACCCCCTCCATCGGCAGAAGACGCACCCGTGGCCCGCTGCGGCGAACCCCCGCGCCGCGAGTGCTCGCGCCCTCCATAGGTTGAACGAGCATTCAGTGATTAATCTATCCCGAGACGGCCCGTGAGGGAATTCCGCCGGACGACCCGGGAGGTGGACACCGCATGGCGCGATCGGATGCGCAGAATCGTCTGGCGCGCGAGCGTGCCAAGGAGACCATTCTCCAGGCGGCGATCGAGGTGTTCAGCGAACGCGGCGTCGCCGGGGCGGGCATCGCCGAGATCACGCGTCGCGCCGGTGTCGCCCAGGGGCTGGTGAACTACCACTTCGGCGGCAAGGATCAGCTCATCGGCGCCGTGATCGACCGGTGGTTCGAGACGGTGCTGGGGTTCGCGCAGGTGCAGGGGACGCCCGACGAGGTGCTCGCCGCGATCATCGACGGGGCGATCGGGGCGACGGCCTTCGCGATGCCGCTGCAGCGGGCGGTGCTCGCCATGCAGCAGCAGCCGCTCACCCATCGGCTGTTCGCGGAATCGGAGCAGCGCTACGCCGACGGTGCGACGGCGGCGGAGGATGCCGTGCGCGCCGTCTTCCGCGCCCGAGGCGCCGAAGACCCGGCCCTGGAGGAGGTCATGCTCCGCAGCACCCTGGAGGGGGTGTTCGTGAAGTACTGCGTCTTCGGCGACACGTATCCGCTCGAGGACGCGCGGCGCTGGCTGCACCGGCGGTACGGCCTGCCGGAGCCGACCGCCGCCCTGCCAGGTGTGCCGACACCGCACGAGGGCGAACCCCGGCCGCGGGCGACGGCGGCGCTGCGGACCGACGCGTCCTGAGCCGCTGCGCTCAGTCGAGCTGCATCCGCGCGAACGCGCCGAGCACGACCCGCTCCGACTGCACGAGGTACCGCTCCAGCTCCGCCGCGCCGGCCTCCGCGCCGCGGGTGAGGAAGGTGTCGAGGACGGCGCGGTTCTTCCGGACGAACGGCTCGTGCAGGGCGCGGGGGTCGTCGATCTTGAGGAACGCGAGCCGCAGCTCCGCCGCGACGTTCCGGTAGGTGCGGGCGAGACGCGGGCTGTCGGCGAGATCGACGAGGGCGACGTGGAACGCCATGTTCGCGCTGCCGACCGCGCGCCACGCGGAGGCGTCGTCTGTCGAGACACCGGCGACGGCGGCCTCGGCCGCGGCGACCGCGTCGGTCATGCGCTGCACGGCCGGGTGCTCGGGCTCGGACTGCCGGAGGGCCGTGCACTCGATGACGCGGCGAGCGCGGTAGATGTCGATGACGTCGGCGATCGAGGGAGAGGCCACCGAGACGCCGCGGTGCGGGATGTGCGCGACGAGCCCCTGTTCCGCGAGCACCCGGAACGCCTCGCGCAGGGTGTTGCGCGACACGTCGAAGCTCTCGGCGAGCGACGACTCCGACAGCCGTGAGCCCGGGGCGACGTCGCCGTCGATGATGCGCTGACGGAGCACGTCGGCGAGCGGGCCCTCCTGGTTCATGCCTTCATCGTAGGGGCGGTATCCCGCGATCATTACCGAAAAGCAACCGCGCCGTAGCACGACGGAAACATGATTGTTGAACAATCAGGTTCTGTCCGTTCTACCCTGGGGGTCACCCGACACCCACCAACGACGATGGGACCCCCCTATGTCCGAGCAGTCCGCCCCCGCCCTCACCCCCGAGGACGAAGCCCGCGCCGCCCACGCGAAAAAGCGCGCCGGCCGCAGCGCCGTCATCGGTGCCATCTTCCTCATGGCGACGAGCGCCATCGGCCCCGGCTTCATCACCCAGACCGCGACGTTCACCGCCCAGATGGGGGCCGCGTTCGCGTTCGCGATCCTCGTGTCGATCCTCGTCGACATCGCGGTCCAGCTGAACATCTGGCGGATGATCACCTCGTCCGGCAAGCGCGCCGGCGAGCTCGCCAACAGCGCCATCCCCTTCTCCGGCCACGTCATCGCCGTCCTCGTCGTCATCGGCGGGCTCGCGTTCAACATCGGCAACATCGCCGGCGGCGGCCTGGGCCTGAACGCCCTCCTCGGCATCGACCCGAAGCTCGGCGGCGCGCTCACGGCGGCCCTCGCGATCATCATCTTCCTCGTGAAGAAGGCCGGCAAGGTGATGGACGTCGTCCTCATCGTCCTCGGCGTCGGCATGATCGTGATGACCCTCGTCGTCGCCCTCATCGCCCAGCCGCCCATCGGCGACGCGCTGCGGCAGACCTTCGTGCCCGACCAGCTCAACTTCGCCACCATCACGACGATCGTCGGCGGCACGGTCGGCGGCTACATCACCTACTCCGGCGCCCACCGCTACCTCGACTCCGGTCACGTGGGCCCGCAGTACGCGAAGCCCGTCATGCGCGCCGCCGCCAACGGCATCCTCGTGACCGGCATCATGCGCTACGTGCTGTTCCTCGCGATCCTCGGCGTGGTGGCCTCCGGCGTGGCGCTCGACCTCTCCTCGCAGGCCGCCAACCCGGCCGGGCAGGCGTTCGGTGCGGTCCTCGGCGACGCCGGTCTGCGGATCTTCGGCGCGATCTTCTGGGCCGCCGCGATCAGCTCGGTCATCGGTGCCGCGTACACGTCGGCGACCTTCCTCTCGACGTTCACCGCCAAGCTCCGCGGGGGCTGGCCGCTGCAGCTCGCCACCGTCGCGTTCATCGTCGTGTCGCTGGCGGTCTACCTGGCGATCGGCACGGCCCCGGCCGCGATCCTCGTCTTCGTCGGCGGTTTCAACGGCCTGATCCTCCCCATCGGGCTGACGGTGTTCATGTACATCGGCTGGTTCCGCCGCGACCTGCTCGGCGACCGGAAGTACCCGATGTGGCTGCTCATCGCGGGCACCGTCGTGACCGCGCTCACCTGGTACATGGGCGCCGTCTCGATCGGCCCCATCTTCGCCTTCCTCGGAATCGGAGCGTGACATGGCGACCATCGACCTGAACTCGGACCTCGGCGAGAACGTCCCCGACCGGATCGTCAGCGACGACGCGAGCATGCTCGAGATCGTCACGAGCGCGAACGTGTCGTGCGGGTTCCACGCGGGCAGCCCGGAGGGGATCCGGGAGACCCTGGCCGCGGCCGTCGCCGGCGGCGTCGTGATCGGCGCCCACCCCGGGTACCGCGACTACGAGAACTTCGGGCGCACGAAGGTCGACATCGACTCGGCCACGCTGCAGGCGCACGTGGAGTACCAGCTCGGTGCGCTCCTCGGGCTCACCGCGGCGGTCGGCGGGCGGGTCTCCTACGTCAAGCCGCACGGGGCGCTCTACAACACCATCGCCCGCGATGAGCGGCAGTCGATGGACGTCGTGGCGGCCATCAAGGCGATCGACCCCTCGCTCGTGCTGCTCGGTCTCGCCGGCGGCGTCGTGCTCGACGTCGCCGAGCGGGCAGGGCTCGCGGTCGCCGCGGAGGCCTTCGCCGATCGGGCCTATCAGCCGGACGGTCAGCTCGTCTCCCGCTCCGAGGCGGGGGCCGTGCTGCATGACCCCACCGCGGTGGCCGAGCGGATGGTGCGCCTGGCCGCGGACGGCGTGATCCGGGCGATCGACGGCACCGATGTGGCCGTGTCCGCGCAGTCGATCTGCGTTCACGGTGACAGCCCGGGCTCGGTGGCGATGGCCGCGGAGACGAAGCGCCTGCTGCAGGCGGAGGGCATCACGATCGCCCCGTTCGCCGGAGCCTGACATGGCCGTGCTCGCGACTCCCGCCCAGCTCGTCGACGCCCGCGCCGCCCGTGCGGCGCACCGCGCCGGCCACTCCGCCCCGACCAGCGGCGTCGCCCCGGGGCTGACCCAGGCGAACCTCATCGCGGTGCCAGCGGACTGGGCCTTCGAGACCCTCCTCTACGCGCAGCGCAACCCGAAGCCCTGCCCCGTCCTCGAGGTGATCGAGCAGGGGGAGGTGGAGTCGCGGCTCGCGCCGGGCAGCGACATCCGCACCGACATCGGGCGGTACCGCATCTGGCGGGACGGCGAGCTCGTGGAGGAGGTGTCCGACGCGACGGCGGCGTGGGACGAGCATCCCGACCTCGTCGCCTTCCTCATCGGCTGCAGCTTCACGTTCGAGACGGGGCTCGTCGAGGCCGGGATCCCGATCCGTCATCAGGAGCTCGGACGCAACGTGCCGATGTACCGCACGGCGGTGGACTGCACCCCGGCCGGACGGCTGCGCGGCGAGATGGTGGTCTCGATGCGTCCGATCGCCGCGGACCGCGTGGCCGATGCCGTGCAGATCTCCGGGCGCACCCCGGCGGTGCACGGTGCGCCGGTGCACATCGGCGACCCGGCGTCGCTCGGCATCGCCGATGTGATGGCGCCGGACTTCGGCGACGCCCCCGAGATCCGCCCCGGCGAGGTCCCCGTGTTCTGGGCGTGCGGCGTGACCCCGCAGGCGGCGATCATGGCGTCGAAGCCGCCGTTCGCCGTCACCCACGCCCCGGGGTACATGTTCGTCACCGATGTGCCGGATGCGGAGTACCGGGTCTGATGCGCATCCTCACGGCCTCCGACAGCGCGCTGCTCGTCGAGGCGGACGACCTCGAGCAGGCCATGCGGCTGAACCTCGCATGGAGCGACGTGCCCGGTGTCCTGGAGCGCATCCCCGGTGCCCGCACCGTGCTCGTGCGCTTCGACCCGCACCGCACCTCCGCCGCCGCGCTGGCCGAGACGCTCGCCGCGACCGAGGTCGATGCCGCGGCGCTGCCCGATGCGGGCGAGGTCACCATCCCGGTCCGCTACGACGGGGAGGATCTGGATGAGGTGGCCGCGCTCCTCGACGTCTCGGCGGAGGAGCTGGTGGCCCGTCACCTCGCCGCCGACTGGCGGGTCGCCTTCTCCGGCTTCGCTCCCGGCTTCGGCTATGCCGTGAGCGGCGATCCCCTCTTCGACGTGCCGCGGCGGTCGTCGCCCCGCACCCGGGTGCCCGCCGGCTCCGTCGCGCTCGCCGGAGCGTTCAGCGGTGTGTATCCGCGGGAGAGTCCGGGCGGCTGGCAGCTCATCGGACGGACCGCCCTGGAGATGTGGGACATCGACCGCGACCCGCCGGCTCTGCTCGCCCCGGGTCGCCGCGTGCGCTTCGTGCGTGCGGAGCGGGAGTCGGTCGCAGCGTCGCCGGCAGCGGCCGACGCGACGCGGGTCGCCCGTCGCGGGGACGGTCCGGCGGTCGAGGTCGTGCGACCGTCGCTGCAGCTCCTCGTGCAGGACGCGGGACGCCCCGGTTTCGCGGCGCTGGGCGTCTCGGCCTCCGGCGTCGCCGACCGCGTCGCGATGCGCGCGGCGAACCGGGCCGTGGGCAACACGCCGGCCGCGGCTGTGCTGGAGAGCGTCGGTGGGGCCGTGCTGCGCTTCCACGGCGCAGGCGTCGCCGCCGTCACCGGGGCCACGGGCTCGCTCACGCTCACCGACATCGACGGCATCGAGCGCACGCTCCTCCCCGGGGTGCCGTTCGCGACCGTCGACGGCGACGAGCTCACGCTGGGCCATCCCGAGCGCGGTCTCCGGTCCGTGATCGCCGTCCGCGGCGGCTTCGCTCCGGCGGCGGCGCTCGACAGCCGCGCGACCGACACGCTCGCCGGGCTGGGTCCCGCGCCGCTGACCGCGGGTGATCTCATTCCGATCGGGGCTGCCGCCGTGTCGGCCGTCGAGCCGGACCCGGTGCCGCGCGCGCTTCCCGCATCCGGGGAGCTGGCCTCGCTGGAGATCACGCTCGGCCCGCGCGACGACTGGTTCACGGCCGCCGGCGTCGAGGCGCTCACCGCGCAGGAGTGGACGGTCACGCCGCGCTCGGATCGGGTGGGCATCCGCCTGCACGGCGACGTGCCCCTGGAACGCGCGGTCGGCGGCGAGCTGCCGAGCGAAGGTGCCGTGACCGGGGCCATCCAGGTGCCGCCGGACGGTCAGCCCGTGCTCTTCCTCCCCGATCATCCGCTCACCGGCGGCTATCCCATCATCGGTGCCCTCACCGATCGCAGCCTCGATCTCGCCGCCCAGCTTCCGCCAGGTGTGCGGGTGCGCTTCACCGTCAAGGAGACCTCATGACCTCTGTGCTGATCGCCAACCGCGGCGAGATCGCGGTCCGCGTGATCCGCGCGTGCGCGGAGGCCGGCTACACGTCGGTCGCCGTCTACGCCGATCAGGACGCGGATGCCCTGCACGTGCGGCTCGCGGACGAGGCGATCGGCCTCGGCGGCGACACCGCGGCGACGACGTATCTGTCGGTCGAGGCGCTGATCGACGCGGCCCGCCGCAGCGGCGCGGACGCCGTGCACCCGGGCTACGGCTTCCTCTCCGAGAGCGCCGCGTTCGCGCGAGCCGTCGAGGACGCCGGACTCGTCTGGATCGGACCCTCGCCGGAGAGCATCGACGCGCTGGGCGACAAGATGACCGCGCGCCGGATCGCGCAGCGCGTGGGGGCTCCGCTCGCCGCGGGCACGGATCAGCCGCTGTCCGGGCCGCAGGAGGCGGTGGCGTTCGCCGAGGAGCACGGCCTGCCCATCGCGATCAAGGCCGCGTTCGGCGGGGGAGGTCGCGGGCTCAAGGTCGTCCGCGAGCTGGCGGAGGTCGCCGACGCGTTCGACGCGGCCACCCGCGAGGCGACCGCCGCGTTCGGTCGCGGGGAGTGCTTCGTGGAGCGCTTCCTGGAGAGCCCGCGGCACATCGAGGTCCAGGTGCTCGGCGACGGGCGCGGCGGCGTGGTCGTCGTGGGCGACCGCGACTGCTCGATGCAGCGCCGCAACCAGAAGCTCATCGAGGAGGCTCCTGCGCCCGGTCTCACGGAGGCGCAGCGGACGGCGTTCCACGACGCGGCACGGGCGATCTGCGCCGAGGTGCAGTACCGCGGCGCCGGCACGGTCGAGTTCCTCCTCGCCGCGGACGGCACGATCTCGTTCCTCGAGGTGAACACCCGGCTGCAGGTCGAGCACCCCGTGACCGAGGAGGTCACCGGGACCGACCTCGTCCGCGAGCAGTTCCGCATCGCGTTCGGCGAGGGGCCGTCGTTCACCGAGACCCCGGCGCCGACCGGGCATGCGTTCGAGTTCCGCATCAACGCCGAAGACCCCGGCCGTGGATTCCTGCCCAGCCCCGGACGGGTGGACGGCCTGCGGATCCCCGGTGGACCCGGCGTGCGGTGGGACAGCGGCATCGAGGCCGGAGACACCGTGCAGCCCGCGTTCGACTCGATGATCGCGAAGCTCATCGTGCACGCGGACACCCGGGACGCGGCCCTCGTGCGGGCGCGTCGGGCGCTGCGCGAGCTCGCCGTCGAGGGTCCGGCGACCGTGATCCCGTTCGACCTCCGCGCCATCGACGATCCCGCGTTCGCGACCGCGACCTTCGCCGTGCACACCCAGTGGATCGAGACCGTGCTGCTCCCGGTGCTGGAGGCGCAGCCTCGCCCCGCGGTCGCCCCGGTCTCCGGGCTGCAGCGGTTCCCGGTGGAGATCGACGGCCGCCGCGTGATGCTCGGTCTGCCCGCGGAGCTGCTGTCCGGCATCGGTCGTTCGGCGGGTGAGGTCGCGGCCCCCGTGCCGTCAGCGGATCCCTCCGAGCTGCGGGCTCCCGCGCCGGGCACGCTCGTCCGCTGGCTCGTCGATGACGGGGCCGTGGTGGCCGAGGGAGACCCGGTGGCCGTGCTCGACGCGATGAAGATGGAGACCACGATCACCGCGCACCGCGCCGGCACGCTCACCCCGCGCGCGGACACCGGCGCGACCCTCTCCGCCGACGCCCTCCTCGCCACGATCGCCTGACCCCCGCCCCCGGCCCACCCCGTCCCGTCCCGCCCCTCCGCGTGCGGAGTGCAAAAACACCCCTCCCACACCCCTCAGACGCCCCTTTCCGATCCCGCACCCGCTGACACCGGCGGCGCCTCCCGCGTGAGAGTGCGAATACGGTCCTCCCGCCCGCCGGGCACGCCCGTTCTCGATCCCGCCCCCTCCGACCCGGGAACATCCCGCGTGCGAGTGCGATGATGTTCCTGTCTGGAGAGTGCAAAACCGGCCCTCCCGCAGCCCGGGAGAGCCCCCTTGTGATCCCGCACGCAACTCGACCGACCCAAAGACCGTGCGAGCGCGAAAACGCCCCCTCCTCGTGAGAGGAGGGGGCGTTCTCCATCCGGACCGTGAACGCCCCGGGCTCGCTCACGCCTCCGACACCTGGTGGGAGTGCGAAAACGGGCCTCCGCGGGGTGCGGAAGGGGCGAAAGCCGTCCCGCACGCTTCAGGGACGGGACGCAACCTACGCGGGGTCGCCGCCGAGGGGGCCGACGGGCTCGAGGGGCTTCGGGTCGTCGGCGCCCGTCTTGCGCGCGCGGGCGATGAGGTTGCCCAGGTGGTAGATGAGCAGCGCCGCGACCGTCCCGAGCACGATCCCGCCGAAGGCGAAGTCGCCGAGCTGCATCGTGAACCCGGCGATGCCGATCACAAGGGACACCGCTGCGGTGTACTGGTTGACCGGACGTGAGAAGTCGACCCGGCTGTCCACCCAGATCTTGATGCCGATGATCCCGATGAGGCCGTAGAGCGCCGTCGTCGCCCCGCCGAGCACGCCCGCGGGGATCGAGTTGAACACCTCGCCGACCTTGGGCGAGAACGCCAGGAGGATCGCGAACAGACCCGCCACCCAGTACACGGCGGTGGAGTACACGCGGGTCGCGGCCATGACGCCGATGTTCTCGCCGTAGGTCGTGGTGCCCGAGCCGCCGAAGCCACCGGCGATGGTCGTGGCGACACCGTCGGCGATGAGGGCGCGACCGGTGTGACGGTTGATCGCGGGGTCTTCGGTCATGGTCGCGACACCGCGCACGTGACCGACGTTCTCCGCGATGAGCACGAGCACGACGGGCAGGAACATCGCGATGGTCGACCAGGTCCCCGGCTCGACGAAGTCCGGGAACTGGAAGTGCGGGAGGCCGATCCAGGGGGCGTCCGCGATGAGCTCCGCCGGGGTCTTGTCGCCACGGAGCGGGTTGGGCACCTCGAACGAGCCGTTGAACGCGGCCCAGATGAAGCCGACGGCGACGCCGAGGAAGATCGAGATGCGGCCGAGGAAGCCCCGGAAGAGCACCGCGAAGAGGATGATCGCGACGAGGGTGATCGTAGCGGTCACGGGGTCGAGCGCGAAGTTGCTCCAGGCGGTGGGGGCGAGGTTGAATCCGATGAGCGCGACGATGGCACCGGCGACGACCGGGGGCATCAGGGCATCGACCCAGCGCAGGCCGACGAACTGCACGACGAGACCGACGACCGCCAGGAGCACGCCCACCGCGACCACGCCCGCGAGGGCCGAGCCGGTGCCGCCCGCCGCGACGGCCGCGGTGATCGGGGCGATGAAGGCGAACGAGGAGCCGAGGTAGCTCGGCAGCTGGTTCTTCGTGATGAGGAGGAAGAGCAGCGTGCCGATGCCGCTGAAGAGCAGCGTGGTCGACACGGGGAAGCCGGTGAGCGTCGGCACGAGGAACGTGGCGCCGAACATGGCGACGACGTGCTGGGCGCCGATGGCGATGGTCGCGGGCCAGGACAGACGTTCCTCGGGGGTGACGACGGCGCCGGGCTCGACGGTGCGGCCGTTTCCGTGCAGCTTCCACAAAGCCATGCGGGCTCCTCAGGGTTCGGGATCGGGGGCGGAGTGCTGGAGCAACACTACCGATTCCTGAGTTTTCCCTGTGCGTCCCGCGGTCGCGGGGAGCGCGGCGTCAGGCGCCGAGGCGGTCGATGAGCTCGCGGTACCGGGCGGCCGTCCGTGCCACGACCTCCTCGGGCAGCACGGGGGGCTCGCCCTGCTTGTCCCAGTTCGCCGCGAGCCAGTCGCGCACGATCTGCTTGTCGAAGCTCGCCATCCGCTCGGCCGGGGTCGACCCCGTGCGCCAGGCCTCGGCGTCCCAGTACCGGGAGGAGTCGCTCGTGAGGACCTCGTCGGCAAGGCGGAGGGTGCCGTCGGCGTCGGTCCCGAACTCGAACTTCGTGTCGGCGAGGATGAGGCCCTTCTCCTCGGCGATGGCCGCGGCCCGACGGTAGATCGCGAGCGAGGCGTCGCGGAGCTCGGCCGCCCGGTCCGCCCCGACGAGCTCGACGACGCGGTCGAACGTGATGTTCTCGTCGTGTTCGCCCATCGGTGCCTTGTAAGCCGGGGTGAACAGCGGCTCAGGGAGACGGTCGCCGTTCTGCAGCCCTGCTGGCAGGGCGATGCCGCACACGGTGCCGTGCTGCTGGTACTCGGCCCAGCCGGAGCCGGTGATGTACCCGCGCACGACGCACTCGATCGGCAGCATCTCGAGCGACTGGGCGAGCATGGCGCGATCGGCCACCTCCTCCGGCAGGTCGCCGTCCGTGAGGTGGTTCGGCGCGTCGAGCTGGGCGAACCACCAGCGGCTGAGGCGGGTCAGCAGGGCACCCTTGTCGGTGATGCCGGGGGAGAGCACGACGTCGAAGGCGCTCACCCGGTCGGACGCGACGACGAGGATGCGGGTGTCTGCCGGGTCCTCCGAGGCATAGAGGTCGCGGACCTTTCCGGAGTAGAGGTGTCGCCACCCGGGGATGGCCTGCGCGTTTCCTGCGGACGGTGTGCTCACCCGCCCATTATCCCGGTGATGCGTGCTCTTCCGCGCCGAGACCCCGCGTTCGCGTCGAGACCCCGGGGTGTGCGCGTCGCGACCCCGGGGTCTCGGCGGAAATACGGGGTCTCGGCGGAGGCAGGGCGGGTGTATAGTCCATGTGGACTATTCGTGCGGGGCGACAGCAGATCGGGGAGAGGCGTGGGGAAGAGCAGGGATGTGGTGGCGGGACTCACGCCCCTCGGGGTGATGGTGCTCGCGCTGCTTCGCGAGAGCGACATGCACCCGTACGAGATGGTGCGGCTGCTCCGCGCGCGTCACGACGACCGGCTCATCACCGTCACCAACGGCACGCTGTACCACACGGTCGCGCGGCTCCAGCGGGCGGGTCTGCTCGACGAGGTCGGCACGGATCGCGAGGGCAACCGACCGGAGCGGACGACCTACACCCTCACCGACGCCGGTCGGGAGGCGGTGGTCGCGTGGGTGCGTCGTGCCCTCCCCCGCATCGACCGCGAGACCGACGCCCGCGTCGCGCTCGCCGAGTCGCACAACCTCGACCGCGACGAGGCCGTCGCGCTGCTGCAGGAGCGACGGGAGGCGCTCGTCGCCTCGTACGCGCTGCACCACGACGGCCTCGCCGCCGCCCGCACCAAGGGCGTCCCGCCGCAGGTCCTCGTCGAGATCGAACGGCAGGAGGCGCTGCTCGACGCCGAGCTCCGCTGGCTCGACACCCTCCTCACCCGCCTCGACGGCGACGAGCTCCGCTGGGGCCCCGACGCCTTCGACGACACCGACCGCTACCGCGCTCAGCGAAAGGCTGCACAGCAATGACCGATTCCCGCCAGACCTCGGGGCCCGAGACGGGGCCCTTCGCCGCCGGTCACGCGCCGAAGAGTCCGTGGCCGGCGCTCTGGGCGCTCGTCATCGGGTTCTTCATGATCCTCGTCGACACCACGATCGTCTCCGTCGCGAACCCGGCGATCAAGGCCGCCCTCGACCCCGACACGAACAACCTCGACAACGTCGTGTGGGTCACCAGCGCCTACCTGCTCGCCTACGCCGTGCCGCTGCTCATCACGGGGCGACTCGGCGACCGCTTCGGTCCGAAGAACATCTACCTCATCGGGCTCGCGGTCTTCACCCTCGCCTCGCTCTGGTGCGGACTGTCGACGACGCTCGAGGGCCTGATCGCGGCCCGCGCGGTCCAGGGTCTCGGCGCCGCGTTCATGACGCCGCAGACCATGGCCGTCATCCCCCGCACGTTCCCGCCGAACCGGCGCGGCGCGGCGATGGGCCTCTGGGGTGCCACGGCCGGCGTCGCCACGCTCGTCGGCCCCCTCGCGGGTGGCCTGCTCGTCGACGGCTTCGGGTGGGAGTGGATCTTCTTCGTCAACCTCCCCGTCGGCGTGGTCGCCTTCGTGCTCGCCTGGATCCTCGTGCCGAAGCTGAAGACGCACCCGCACCGGTTCGACCTCGTCGGCGTCGTCCTCAGCGCGCTCGCGCTGTTCCTCATCGTCTTCGGGCTGCAGGAGGGCGAGAAGTACGACTGGGGGACCATCGTGGGACCGATCTCGGTCTGGGGCCTCATCATCGCCGGCGTCGTGGTGCTCGCGCTCTTCATCGTGCAGCAGGCGCGCAACCGGAGCGAGCCCCTCGTGCCGCTGGCGCTCTTCCGCGACCGGAACTTCTCCGGCGCGAACGTCGCGATCGCCGCGGTCGGCTTCACGGTCACGAGCATGTCGCTGCCGATGATGTTCTTCCTGCAGACCGCGCGCGGCCTCACCCCCACCGAGGCCGCGATGCTGCTCATCCCGATGGCCGTGCTGTCGGGCGTGCTCGCGCCGGTCGCCGGGAAGATCCTGGATCGTGTCGACCCGCGCATCATCCTCGTCCCCGGTCTGCTCTGCGTCGCGGGTGCCTTGGTCTGGTACTCCGCACTGACCACGATGGACACCCCGATCCTGATGTTCCTGCTGCCGTCCGCGCTGATGGGCATCGGCAACGCGGGCATGTGGGGGCCGCTGGCGACCACGGCCACGCGCAAGCTGCCGCCGCGACAGGCGGGTGCCGGCGCGGGCATCTACAACACCACCCGCACCATCGGCTCGGTCATCGGCTCCGCCTCGATCGCCGCGTTCATGCAGTCGCGGCTGGAGGCGAACCTCCCCGGTCTGGCCGACGCTCCGGCCGGTACGGGCAGCGGCGCGCTGCCGCCGCAAGTCGCCGAGGGCTTCGCGGCCGGCATGTCCCAGACCCTGCTGCTGCCCGCCGGCGTCATCCTCATCGCGCTGGTCGCCTCGCTGTTCCTCCGCGGGCAGGATCGGACGGACGAGGCCGTCACCGCGACCCCTCCGGCGTGACCGCGATGACCCCGACACGCCGGTATCCACGCGGGTTCCGGCGGCGTTCGGGGTCGCGCCGAGATTCCGGCGCGCGAGAGGCGCGGGGTTAGGGTGGATGGTCGGCGGCCGCCGGGTCGCCCTTCCGAACCCCGAGGAGCACTCGACGTGAGCCGCCATCCATCCTCTCCGCCGAGCCGTCTGCGGCGGTTCGGCCGCACCGCCGGCGCGACCGCTCTCGCCGCGCTCGTCGCCGCCGGAGCACTACTCGCCGGAGCCGTGCCCGCCACCGCGGCCGACGACGGCGAGACCTACGTCATCGGCACCGACACGACCTTCGCGCCGTTCGAGTTCACGGACGAGTCCGGCGACCTCGTCGGCATCGACATGGACCTCCTGCGCGCGATCGCGGAGGACCAGGGCTTCGACGTGGAGATCCGCCAGCTCGGCTTCGACGCCGCGGTGCAGGCGCTGCAGTCGAACCAGGTCGACGCCGTCATGGCCGGGATGTCGATCACCGAGGAGCGCCAGCAGACCTTCGACTTCAGCGACCCGTACTTCACCAGCGGCGTGCAGCTCGGGGTGCTCGAGTCCAGCGACATCCAGTCCCTCGACGACCTGAACGGCAAGACCGTCGCGGTCAAGACCGGCACCCAGGGGCAGACCTTCGCCGAGGAGAACGCCGACGAGTACGGCTTCCGGATCACGCCCTACCAGGACACGACCGACATGGTCGATGCGGTCAAGGCAGGTCAGGCCGTCGGCTACTTCGAGGACTTCCCCGTGCTCGCCTACGGCATCCAGCAGGGGTCGGGCTTCCGCCTGGTCGGCGAGCCCGCGCTCGGCGGCGAGTACGGCTTCGCAGTCAACAAGGGCGAGAACGCCGAGCTCCTGGAGATGTTCAACGCCGGCCTCGCCAACCTGCAGGACTCCGGCGAGTACGACGAGATCGTGGACACCTACCTCGCGACGGGTGACGACGCGCAGGAGGCGCAGCCCACCGACATTATCTCGGTCGCGGTGAAGTACTGGCCGGCCCTGATGCAGGGTCTGTGGCTCACCATCCTCGCCACGATCGTCGCGGTGATCGCGGCGTTCATCCTCGGGATCATCTTCGGCTTCGGGCGCCTGTCGAAGTTCGCGCCGTTCCGCTGGATCGCGACGGCCTACGTCTACGTCTTCCGCGGGACCCCGATCCTAATCCAGGCGTTCTTCGTGTTCTTCGCCATCCCGCAGCTGATCCCCGACCTGAAGTTCGACCCGTTCGTCGCGGGGGCGATCACCCTGTCGCTGAACACCGGCGCGTACATGACGGAGATCATCCGCGGCGGCATCCAGGCCGTCGACCCCGGTCAGGCGGAGGCGTCGCGTTCGCTCGGCCTCAGCCACTGGAAGACGATGCGCAAGGTCGTGCTGCCGCAGGCGTTCCGGATCATGATCCCGTCGTTCGTGAACCAGGGCATCATCACGCTGAAGGACACCTCGCTCATCAGCGTCATCGGTCTCGCCGAGCTGACGTTCGTCTCGCGCCAGATCATCGCCTCGACGTATCTTTCGGCGCAGGTGCTGACGATCGTCGCCATCATCTACTTCGTCGTGATCACGCTGCTGACGCTGCTCGCGAACCGCCTGGAGAGGAAGGCCAACGCATGAGCAAGATCGAGGTCAGGGACCTGCACAAGTCCTTCGGCGACAACGAGGTGCTCAAGGGCATCGATCTCACGGTCGAGGACGGCGAGGTCATCGCCGTGATCGGCCCCTCCGGCTCGGGCAAGTCGACGCTGCTGCGCTGCCTCAACAAGCTCGAGGAGCCGACGTCGGGGCACGTGATCATCGACGGGGTCGACCTCACCGACAAGAGCGTGAAGCTGGATGAGGTGCGCCAGCGCATCGGCATGGTGTTCCAGCACTTCAACCTGTTCCCGCACATGACCGTGCTGGAGAACATCACGCTCGCCCCGGTCGAGCTCGGCCGCATGACGAAGGCCGAGGCCCGCGACCGCGCTCGGTCGCTGCTCGAGCGCGTCGGCCTGTCGGAGAAGGCGGACGCGAAGCCCGCGTCGCTCTCCGGCGGTCAGAAGCAGCGCGTGGCCATCGCCCGTGCACTCGCGATGGACCCGGAGATCATGCTGTTCGACGAGGCCACCAGCGCCCTCGACCCGGAGATGGTCGGCGAGGTGCTGCAGGTCATCCGCGACCTCGCCGAGGGCGGCATGACGATGGTGCTCGTGACCCACGAGATGGGCTTCGCCCGCGAGGTGTCCGACCGCACGGTGTTCATGGACGGCGGCGTCGTGGTCGAGGAGGGCACTCCCGCCGACCTGTTCGGCGCCCCCAAGAACGAGCGCCTCCAGGACTTCCTGTCGAAGGTTCTCTGACCCCGTTCGAGTCGCTCAAATGGCTGCATTCCCGGCTGGGATGCAGCCATTTGCGCTACTTCAACGCGGTCAGCGAGCGACGCGGGCAGCGATGTCGGTGCGGTGGTGGGACCCCTCGAGGCGGATGCGGCCGAGGGCGTCGTAGGCGCGGTCGCGGGCGGTGCGGAAGTCCGGGGCCACGGCGACGACGTTCAGCACACGGCCACCCGTCGCGATGAGCGAACCCCCCGGGGCGTCGGGACTCGCGGTCGCGGCGTGCACCAGTCGGACCCCCTCCACGGCGGCCGCATCGTCCAGACCCTCGATGGGACGCCCGGTCTGCGGCGCCTCCGGATACCCCTCGCTCGCCAGGACCACGGTGACCGCGACCTCATCGCGGAACACCGGCTCCGGCTGGTCCTCGAGGGTGCCGGAGGCGGCGGCGAAGAGGAGCTGCGACAGCGGGGTCTCCAGTCGCGGCAGCACGACCTGGGTCTCCGGGTCGCCGAAGCGCGCGTTGAACTCGATCACCCGCACGCCCTGCGGGGTGAGGATGAGACCGGCGTAGAGGAGGCCGATGAACGGGGTGCCCTCGGCGTCGAGCTGGCGGACGACCGGAAGGGCGACGTCGCGGGTGACCTCTTCCACGAATGCCTGCTCGCTGCCGAACTGCTCCGCGAGCCAGGGCAGGGGGGAGTACGCCCCCATACCGCCGGTGTTGGGGCCGGCGTCGCCGTCGAGGGCCCGCTTGAAGTCCTGTGCTGGGCTGAGCGCGCGCACGGTGTCGCCGTCGCTGAGGAAGAACAGCGAGACCTCGGGTCCGGACAGGAACTCCTCGACGAGGACGGGGCCGGCCGGGAGGTACTGCTCCGCGTGAGTCAGGGCCTCGGCGCGGTCGGAGGTGACGATGACGCCCTTGCCCGCGGCGAGCCCATCGGCTTTGACGACGTAGGGGGCGCCGAGGTCGTCGAACGCGGCCTCGACCTCGCCGACCGTGGCGGCCCGGACCGCGCGGCCCGTCGGCACGCCGGCGGCGTCCATGACCCGCTTGGCGAAGGCCTTGGAGCCCTCGAGCTGCGCGGCGGCCTTGCCCGGCCCGAACACGGGGATACCCCGTCCGCGGAGCTCGTCCGCGACGCCCGCCACCAGAGGGGCCTCCGGGCCGATGACGACGAGGTCGATCGCGTGCTCGTTCGCGAAGGCCGTCACCGCGGCGCCGTCCAGCGGGTCGAGGGCGACGGGTGTCGCGTCCTGCGCGATGCCGGCGTTGCCGGGGGCGACGAGGATCTCGTGCGCGGGGGACTCGGCGCGCAGCGCCAGGATGATCGCGTGCTCACGGGCACCGGAACCGAGGACGAGGATCTTCACCCGTCCAGCCTATCGAGGCGCGTGCGCGGGGTTCCGGTGGGTCCCGGTCAGAGCTCGATGGGACGCTCGTCCGCCGTGTCCCAGGGCACGGTCCAGCCGGTGGCATCGAACAGGGCGTCGAGCACCATGGCGGTGAAACCCCACACGATCGTGCCGTCGACGTCGAACGCGGGTCCGCGGAACGTGCGCCCGGCGCGGGACAGGGTCGAGGTGAAACGGGTCGCGGGGTCGAGGAGCTGGGCGACGGGGACGCGGAACACCTCGACGGTCTCCGCGTGGTCGACCGCGACGACGCGGGACGGCGACTGCCACCAGGCGAGCACAGGGGTGACGAGGTGGTTGCTCGCGGCGAGGGGGATCACGGGAAGCGTGGCGAGCACCTCGACTCCCGCGGGATCGAGGCCGGTCTCCTCCTCGGCCTCCCGGAGCGCGGTGGCGACCGCGTCGGCATCGGCCGCTTCGGCGCGTCCGCCGGGGAAGGAGACCTGCCCCGGGTGCGAGGAGAGGGTGGGCGCGCGGCGTTGCAGCAGCACGTCGAGGTCGCGGGCGACGGCCGCATCGACGGTCGGTGCGGGGATGCGGTCGAGGACGCCGAAGAGGATGAGCACCGAGGCGTCATGGGCGCGGCCCGGATCCGCGAGCGGAGGGATCGGCACGCTCCAGGAGTGGTCGGCCGCGGCGGCGAGCAGCTCGGCGCGGGCGCCCTGGGGATGCATGCTCATGCCATCGAGCTTATGACCGGGGCCGCCGCGGCGGATCTAGGGTGGGGGGATGGCCAGGAAGATCGACATCGTCGACGGACGCGCGGCGCTCGGTGCCGTGCGCGACGCGGAGGCCGCCGGGACGAAGCCGACGCGGCCGGAGCTCGCCACCGCGGTGCGCTACCTGCTTCAGCTGCTCGATGAGAAGGCGCCGGGCAACAGCGTCGAGGTGCGCGTCCCGCCGTTCGGAGCCGTGCAGGTGATCCAGGGGCCGCGGCACACGCGGGGGACTCCGCCGAACGTCGTGGAGATGGACGCCGCCACCTGGATCGCGGTCGCGACCGGCGCGGAGGCGTGGACGGATGCCGCCACGGCCGGACGCATCCACGCCTCGGGCACGCGCGCGGATCTCACCGGAGTCCTCCCGCTGCGCCCCTAGCGCCGGGCGACGACGAGCGGCACTCCGGTGTGCGGGTGCGGGAAGACGTCGACGGGCTGCCCGTAGACCTCCTCGATCCGTGCGGCCGTGAGGACCTCGGCCGGCGTGCCGGTGGCGGCGACCCGACCGCCCGCCAGCAGAGTGACGCGGTCGGCATGCGCGAGAGCGGCGTTGAGGTCGTGCAACACGACCGCGACCGCGACCCCGGCCTCCGCCCGTCTGCGGATCACCCGCATGACGTCTTCGTGATGCTTGAGGTCCAGGGCTGCCGTCGGCTCGTCGAGCAGCAGGATCCCGGTGTCCTGGGCGAGTACACGGGCCAGCGCCACCCGCGCGCGCTCACCGCCGGAGAGCGAGGGGACGGAGCGCTCCCGCAGCGCCGTGACCTCGGTCGTCGCCATCGCCGTCGCCACGACGCTGTCATCCTCTTCGGCGACCGGGCTCCGCGCCCACGGCGTGCGTCCCATCCGCACGACCTGCTCGACCGTGAAGGGGAAGGTGACGGCGTTCTCCTGCAGCAGCACGGCGCGTCGCCGGGCGAGATCGCGGGCGCGCGTCCCCGCGACGGGGCTGCCGTCGAGGAGGACGGTGCCGGACACCGGAGCGACGTCCCCCGCGAGCACGCCGAACAGGGTCGACTTGCCCGCGCCGTTCGGCCCGACGAGGGCGTGCACCTCGCCGGCGTGGATGTCGATGGCCGTGTCGTCGAGGATGGCGCGTCCGTCGCCGACGCGCACCGTGAGCCCCTGGCCCCGCAGGCGCGGGCTCACGCCCATCCTCCCGACTGCCGCCGCGTCCGCACGAGAAGCCAGAGGAAGAACGGGCCGCCCACGAGGGACGTGATCATGCCGATGGGGAGGTCCGCGAGCGGTACGGCCGTGCGCGCCACGAGGTCGGCGGCCGCGATGAGGAGGGCGCCGCCGAGGGCGGAGGCGATCACGAGCGGGAGGTGTGCGGGGCCGATCAGCATGCGCATGAGGTGGGGCACCACGAGACCGGCGAACCCGATGATCCCCGCGAAGGCGACTGCGGCGCAGACGAGCAGCGCCACCGTGACGATGACGACCATCCGCAGCAGCTCGACCGGCACGCCCAGATGTCGGGCGGTGCGCTCGCCGAGGGCGAAGAGATCCAGACCCGGCGCCACGATCAGGGCGACGACGACCCCGATCGCCACGAGCGGCGCGACGAGCTGGATGTTCGACCAGAGGGCGCCGTTCAGCGAGCCGAGCTGCCAGAACACGATCTGCTCGCGCGTCGAGGTCGTGCCGAGGAACGTGAGGAAGGCCATGCCGGCGCCGGCGATGGCGTTGATCGCGATGCCGGTGAGCAGCAGCGTGACCACCTCGGTGCGGCCCCCGGAGCGGCTCAGGAGGTAGACGGAGAAGACGGCCGCGAGACCGCCGAGGAAGGCGAAGGCGGGCGTCGTCCACATGCCGAAGGTGGCCAGGCCGAACGTGATGCTGGCCGCCGCCCCGAGCGCCGCGCCGGAGGAGACGCCGACGACGCCGGCGTCCGCGAGGGGGTTGCCGAAGATGGCCTGCATGAGCACGCCGGAGACCGCGAGCGCGGCGCCGACGAGCAGGCCGAGGACCAGGCGGGGGAGGCGGAGGTTGTAGATCACGCCGTCGTCGGTCGCCGCGGCGGGAGTCCCGGCGGTGTCGATGCCGAGGCCGCGCAGGAGGACGTCCAGGAGCGCGGTCGGGGACAGGTCGTACTGCCCGCTGGTGATCGACGCGACGCCCGTGACGAGAAGGCCGATGACGAGGGCGACGACGACCGTCGCGAAGCGCAGTCCTCGATGCCGGGTCGGCGTCGGGGTGACGACCTCGCCGGTCACGAGGCCGCTTCCGGCGCGTACAGGGCCCGCGCGAGGGCGCTGATCACGGCGGCCGATCGGGGGCCGAAGCTGAGGATCTCGGCGTCCGCCATGTCGATCACGCGGCGATGTGCTCCTGCGGGGGTCTCGGCGATGGCGGGGATGCGTTCGAGGAGCCCGTCGACGCCGCCCACCGATTCCAACCCGTCCGTCATCATCACGAGCACGTCGGGCTGCGCGGCGACGAGTGCTTCCGCGGTCATCGGCTTCATGCCCTCCCAGCCGATCTCCTCCGCGACGTCGACACCGCCGACCGCATCGATGAGGGAGTCCGCCCCGGAGTCCTCGCCGAAGATGTAGTACACGTTGGCGCTCCCGCGCACGTACAGGAAGAGCATGCGGGCGCGGTCTGACTCGGCGGGCGGGGTGACGTCGGCGATCTCCGCGATGGCGGCGTCGAGCTCGGCGTCGAGGCGGGCGATGAGCGCCGCGCCGCGCGTCGGGACGCCGAGGGCCGTGGCGATCTCCGTCACGAGCGCGGCGGTGGTGTCGATCCGTCGGTCGCTGGAGATGACGACGACCGCGATGCCCGCATCCCGCAGCTGCTGGCGGACCTCTTTCGGGCCGATCGTGGAGTCGGTGAGGACGACGGTCGGGGCCAGCTCGAGGATCGCCTCCGGGTTGAGCGTGTGCCCGGTCTTGGTGACGACCGGAAGGTCCTCGGTACCGGGGAACTGCGTGGACGCGTCGCGTCCGACGACCTGATCGCCGAGCCCGAGCGCGAACACCGTGGCGGCGATCGTGCCGGCGATGTCGATCGGGAGGATGCGGTCGACATCCGTGATCTCGACCTCGCGGCCTTCGCTGTCGGTCACGGTGACCGGGAGCGCCGGGGCGGTGTCGTCATCGACGGGCGCGACCGCGTGACTCGCGAGGCACGCGGTCGAGGGGCCCGTCGCTGCGCGCACGTCGGCGACCAGGTCCAGATCGGCGAGAGGAGTCGAAGCCTGAGGGCAGGCGTCGTCGACAGGGGGTGCCGCCGACCCGGGGCCGGAGTCCGACCCGGCGCACGCGGCCAGTCCGAGGGCCAAAGCGGCGGCGAGAAGCAGGGCAGGAGCGCTTCGCATTAGGCAAGGCTATCCTAAAACTTGACGCCCTCACTGGCACCCCTCTACGCTCAGGATCGGCGGCTTGCTTAGCCAAGCCTAACCAAACTCCACCTTCGCCCGACTGCCGTGCGGCACCGCCGGGAGCGCACGATCGATCGCGCCCGGCGCGCCGCGGAGAACCGTGAACGCCACAGCACACACCCCATCAGCGAGCACACGCCTGCGTGTCCTGCTCGCCGCCCTCGTCTCCTTCGTCCTCGTCGCCGCCGGAGCGATGGTCAGCCCACCGGCCCACGCGGCTGCGGCGACCGTCACCGCGGCGGTGTCGTCCGCCGACACCAGCGGCCTCACCGTGCAGGTGCGGGCTGAGGGCCTGCCCGACGTGACGGGCGTCTATGCCGCACTGATCGTGTCGGGCACCGAGAGCGGCATCTCCGCCGGTGGTGGCTACGCCGCGTTCGCGCTGCCCTTCCCGAGCGTGCAGCAGGGGGCCGCTTCCTTCACGCTGCAGGCGCCAATCGCGTCCCTGGACCGGACGAAGACGTACGAGGTGCTCGTCTGGCAGCAGCACTCCGCGCCGTCAGCCGCCACGATCTACGGCCGCGGCGACGTCACGGTGACGCCGGAGCAGTGGGACACGATCTTCGGAACGACGCCCACCGCGCCGGGCGAGACGAAGCCGGGCGAGACCGCGCCCGGGGAGACGGAGCCGGGCGAGACCGAGCCGGGCGAGACCGAGCCCGGGGAGACGACTCCGGGTGAGACGGAGCCGGGGGAGACGGCCCCGGGTGAGACCGAGCCGGCGCCCGCCGAAGCCGCCATCGAGGTGTTCCTCGCCGACGGCACGACGCCCGCTGCGGGCGCTCGCCTCCAGGCCGGCGACGCGATCGTCGTCAAGGGCACCGGATACGACCCGACCGCGAACGTCGGCGGACGCGGCGTCCCGATCCCGTCGAACCTGCCCCAGGGCGCCTATGTGGTCTTTGGCAACTTTGCCGCGACGTGGCAGCCCTCGCAGGGGGCGCCGTCCTCGGCGCGTTCGGTCGGTGCTCAGGCCTGGGCGCTCGCCGAGGATGTGCTGACCCAGGTCCCGACGCAGTACCAGGGTGCGATCCGCGCACAGTGGGTGGACATCTCGCCCGAGGGCTCGTTCCAGGTCGCGCTGACGCTGAAGGACACCCCGGCGACGCCTGGCTCCTACGGCGTGTACACCTACCCGGCAGGCGGTGTCGTCAACGCCGACCAGGAGCGCAGCGTCGCTCTCGACTACCGCATCGCCTCGGGGCTGACGACCACCGTGAAGGCGGCGACGGCCGAGGACGGCCTCACGGTCACGGCCGCGGCGACGAAGCTCGGTGCCGTCGCCGGTGCCTACGCCGCGCTGATCGAGAAGGGCACGGAGGCCGATGTCACCGCCGGAGGCGGCTTCCTCGCGATGCAGTACGTGCGCGGCATCACCGGCGGCGGCTTCAGCGCCGACCTGACCGCGGCCGCGAGTGCTCTCGACCGGTCGAAGGCCTACGAGGTGATCGTCTGGCAGCAGCACACGATGCCGAACGCGGACACCATCTACGCACGCTCCACCGTCACCGTCACCGACGCGCAGTGGCGCGCACTCCTCGGTGAGAAGCCGACCGAGCCGAAGCCCCCGGTCACGCCGAAGCCCCCGGTGACGCCGACGAAGCCGGCCGCGAGCGTCCCCGGCGGGTCGCTGCGCTGGGCCATCTCGTCCTCGTTCACGAACTACATCACCGGACCGATCGCCCAGGGCACGATCACCGTCTCCGGGGGCGCCACGCGGTCCGGCGGCCAGTTCCAGTTCGGGCAGACCGTGGGCGGCGACTTCGACGCGGCTTCCGGACGCGGCAGTGTCGTCTACCGCGGCGCTGTGCGCTTCACCGGCCACCACGGGGTGCTCGACGTCACGGTCGCCGATCCGATGATCCGGCTCACCTCGGCGTCCTCCGCCACGCTGTTCGTGACGAGCGGGGGTGCGCAGGTGCCGTTCGCGACCCTCGACCTCTCCCGCGCCGTCCGCACCGCGGCCGGTGGCGCCGTCACCTACACGGCGGCACCTGCCGCCCTCACGGACGCCGGACGCGACCGCGTGCTCTCGGGGTACGGCACCACGCTCGCCCCCGTCTCGTTCACGATCGGCTCCGTCGCCGCCGCTCCGTCGGGCACGACGGGAACGGTCGCGGCGGCCGCGGTCGTCCCGAAGGCCACGCTCCCGACGACCGCGCCGACGGCGGCCGGCATCGAGGTCGACGAGGAGAACCTCGCCGCGCTCGCCGCCGGGAAGACGGCCACGGTCTCCGCCTCCGGCTTCCGTGCGAACGAGGAGGGCATCAAGGTGGTCGTGTACTCGACCCCGGTGCTGCTCGGCACGGTGACGGCCGACGCGGCGGGCGTCGCGACGTGGTCGGGTGCCCTCCCGGCCACACTCGCGGACGGCGAGCACACGCTCACCTTCCAGGGCTCGGTCGATCGCGGTCTCGCGTTCACGCTCGCCAGAGCGACCACGGAGATCGGCGTGTGCACGGTCGAGGGGGCGACCCTGCACTGGGGCTACAAGGAGTCGTTCCGCACGTACATCGAGGGCATCGCGCGGGGCGGCTGGACGCTCACCGACGTGGCCTACGAGTACCCCGCCTTCGTGTGGTCGAACGGCACCGGTTCGCTGGACGACGCGGCGGGCTCGGGCCTGGTCACCTACGGCGGCAGCATCACCTTCACGGGCCACGATGGGGCGCTGAACACGACGCTGGCGAACGCGCGGGTCGAGCTCACGGGCGACACCGGCTACCTCGTCTTCGACGTGACCGGGACCACTCAGGCTGGGGAGGCCGTGGCGCAAGAGGGCGTGCGTCTCGCCGAGTTCGCCCTCGCGGACGCCGCCGTCGTCGACGGCGCGCTGACCCTCGATGCGGTTCCCACGACGCTGACCTCGGCCGGTGCCTCCGCGTTCGGCACGTATGAGGCGGGCGAGGAGCTCGACCCGGTCTCCGCCGTGATCCCGGTCGACGGCGCCTGCGGCACTCCCGCCGACGAGGAGCCCGAGCCGGAGGCCGAGGCGGACGCGGCGGTGACCGCGATCAGCGCGCCGGTCGCCACCGAGGAAGCTCCGGTGTGGCCCTGGATCGTGGGCGGTCTGGTGGTCGTGGCGCTGGCCGCGACGGGCGGGGTACTGATCGTGCGTCGCACTCGGAGGGGGGAGCCGGCCGAGACGACGACCGAGGTCTGAGTCCGGCGGCTATCGGAACCGCCCTCCCCGGTGATCGGGGAGGGCGGTTCCGTGTGCGGCTGCGTACGCCCGCAGAGGGTGGGACAATGGAGGCATGCCCTCCCACGACACCCACCAGACCGTCGAAGCGACCGTGCGCCGTGTGCCGCGGTACGGCGTGCTCATGGGCATCGGGGTCGTGCTGGGCGTCATCGCCGCCGGCATCCTCACGATGGTCGGCAGCTTCGAGCAGTCGCAGGCGCTCGACGTCGTCTACCCGCCTGGTCAGGTCTTCGGCTTCCTGCTGCTGTGGACCGTGCCGATCGGGCTGGCGCTGGGTGGCGTGGCAGGCCTCATCCTCGAGCGGATCGCCCGCCGCCATGACCGCGTCGTGAGGGTCGA
Organism: Microbacterium sp. UBA7513; assembly: GCF_002478345.1. Lineage (NCBI taxonomy): Bacteria > Bacillati > Actinomycetota > Actinomycetes > Micrococcales > Microbacteriaceae > Microbacterium > Microbacterium sp. UBA7513. The sequence goes on along the minus strand of NZ_DLNJ01000011.1, from coordinate 78,042 downwards.
CCGGGAGACCGTCATCGACGAGGACGACACGACGACCGACCGCGCCTAGGCGAGCTCGGCGATCACGGGACGGATGGCGGAGTCGAACGCCACGACGTCCCGGCGCAGGCCGTCGGTCACCGCGACCGTGAGGTCGCCGATCCACCAGATCCCGCGCTGCGACAGCGGCAGCACCTGCACGTTCAGCTCGAACGAGTGCGCGCGGCGTCCGATGTCACGCTCGAACTCCGCGATCGCGCTCGCGTACGCCCGGTAGGCGTCCCCGCCGGTGTGGCTCTTCATCGACCCGACGTACCGGTCGTGCGCGGCGGTGGCGTACCGGAGGGCGGTTCCGGCATGCGGCCGGATCGCGGCGGAGAGCGCCTCGGCGCCGCTCGCCGGGAGGGCCACCAGGGTGTCGAAGCCGTCGATCAGTTCCAGGGGCACACCGGAGTGATGAGCCCGGGGCTCCACGGTCATGTCCCAGTACCCCTGCCACTGCGCTTCGACCTCGGGCGGGGCATCCGCCGCATCGGGGGCACGCACCGAGAGGTCGCGGAGGGACGGAAGGTCGAGCGGCGCCCTGATGCCCAGCAGCTGGCGCAGCGCGAGCGCGACGAGCACCGGAACGCTCGCGTCTTCGCGGATGAGCCACTGCGGCTTGTCGGCCATGGCCCCCATCGTAGGCGGGTGCGGCAACCGTGCGGAGTCCTGGCACGGTAATGCCCTCCGTGAGCCGCGTCACCGTCCGGACCGCCGCGCACGAGGCCGCGCGCGTCGCCGACACAGCGAAGGGCCAGGCCGCGGACGTCGTCGCCCACGAAGCGAAGGATCAGGTGCGAGACCTGTACCACCAGACCAAGACGGAGCTGTCGGAGCAAGCGGCGGTGCAGCAGCGCCGGGTCGCTGACGGACTCCGTTCCGTGGGCGGGGAGCTGGGCACGATGGCGGAGCGCTCCGACGGTGGTGTGGCCGCCGACGTTGTTCGTCAGGCGTCGAGGCGGATCCAGGGCATCGCCGGCTGGATCGGCGACCGCGACCCCGGGTCGCTGCTCAGAGCTCAAGCAGTCGGCCACGCGTGCCGGCGGCGGGGCGGGGATGCTCGGCGGGGCGGGATACGGCGCATTCATGATGAAGGGCGCCGTGCGCTCGAGGGTCGACCGGGTCATGGGCGCTGCCGACGACGCCGGGGATTGGCTCGGCGATGCCTCCTCCTCGGTCGCCGATGCGGGGCGGCACACCGTCGCCAAGGCCCAGGGGAATCCGCTGGCGGTGGGCCTGATGGCCTTCGCCGCCGTCAAGGAGGAGGCCGCCGGCGCTGCTGCGCATGTCCGCGACGACGCGACCCACGCCGTCGACGAGGTGAAGAGCAGCGCGCAGGACGCCCGCGACAACGTCGCGGGCCAGAGCTGACATCCTTCGCCGTGCCGGAGCCAGGGCCCGACTCGCAGCGCCGAGTCGGGCCCTGGCCACGTTTCAGAGGCTGTCGGTGGGGAACGACGGCGGGCGCTTCTCGAGGAACGCCGCGATCCCGTCCCTGCTGTCGGCGAGCGCGAACGCGTCGCCGTACAGCCGGGTCTCCTCGGTGAAAGCTGCGGCGCGGCTCTCCGCGACGGCTGCGCGCAAGGCGGAACGTGCCAGCGCCGTCGCGGCCCGCGAGCGGGGCCTGCCTGCTGTGAGGGCGGAGAGGGCCTCGTGCTGCAGCGCCGCCGGCGTGACCAGACGTGTCGCGAGCCCGTGGGTCAGCGCCTCACTGCCGTCGAGCGTCCGACCGATCATCACCATCTCACTCGCGAGGGCCGGGCCCACCCGTTCGAGGAGTCGGCGCACACCGCCGAACCCCGGAATGAGGCCGAGCGTCGGCTCCGGCAGGGCGAAACGCGAGTCGGCAGTGGTGAAGATCGTGTCGCAGGCGAGCGCAAGCTCCAGGCCTCCGCCCATCGCCGCGCCGTGTACGCAGGCGATCGTCGGGAAGGGGACGCTCTCGATGAGCGTCATCAGACCCTTCGCCCGCTCCGCGACGGCTCGCCCCGCGGCGCCGGGGTCGAGCGATTCCCGCCCCGCGCGGAGCTCGCGGAGGTCGGCACCGGCGGAGAAAGCCGTCCCGGAACCGCTGAGCACGACGCCCGCGAGAGAGAGGCCGGCCAGGTGGTCGACCGCATGCACGAGCTCCGTGATCATGAGCTCGGACAGTGCGTTCCTCTGCTCCGGCCTGCACAGCCGGACCTGAGCCACGGCATTCGCGATGGTGATGTCGATGGTCTCGTACATGGTTTTCATGAGTCCCAGATCGCTCCGAAGGCGGGGACGCCCTCTCGTTCGAGTCCCTCGACGAGGGACCAGGTGGTGGTGGCGTTGGAGATGCAGATGACGGCTTCGGCACCGCTCGTCCGGACGGCCTGGCGTACCAGCGCGAGCAGATCCGGTTTGCCGTCGGCTCGCGTGTCCCAGATCAGCGCGTCAGGCACCGCGTCGCGGATCTCCGTCACGAGGGACGGACCGTATGTCTCGACGGGTGATCGCGCCGACCACACGAGGTGCGCGGGCGCGGTGCGGGCGAGCAGATGAGGCAGGCACGGTCCGATGCCGCTGCCGGTGGCGACCCAGACCACCTTGGTGAAGAGGCGGTCGATGTTGCCCACTCCCGCGGTCGGGATTCCCTTGACCCACAGGTGTCGGGGCTTGTCATCGATGAGCCGACTGGTCCAGTCGCCCGCGCGCGAGATCGCCAGTCGGAAGCCGGACTGCCCCGGCGCGGGGATGTTGGCGAACGCATGCCATTCCCGGAGCGGGCTGCGGCTGATCGCGGTCGACGATCCGGCGAACGGCGTGACCCCGTAGTCGAAGCGGGCGATCGCGACATGCCCGGAGGGTGTCTCGATCTCGACCGGCACGCGACGCAGCCGCAGCCAGGGGAGGGCGATGCTCACGGTCGTCGCCGCGAGCAGCCAGAGCGGAGCGGAGCCGAGATACTGCTCCGGTGTCGCCTGGGTCTGCGCGAGCATGCCGATGGTCTGCACCCATACGAGCAGGAGGAGCATCCACCCGCCGAAGCGGTGAGTGAGCTCGAACGCGTCGTGGTGGCGCGCGCGGGCAGAGGGAAGAGAGGTGACGAGCATCGACAGAAGGATGAGGGAGGCGACAGAACTGGTCGTCAGGAACAGCGCGGACGCACTCGCGGCGAAGGTGCCGACGGTGAACACGACGTACCAGGCGGTCGCGCCGATCGCTGCTCCGACGTGCACCCCGCCGAAGCTGTAGATCTTGCCGAGCGCCCACCGGGTGCGCAGGGGGAGCGAGTGGGGTGCCCCGGTCGCCAGGCGGAAGAGCAGGTTGATGACGTACTGCTGCCGGACGAGCGCCGCGACGAACACGTTGATCCCGGCCGCAGTGAAGGCCTGCTCCGGTGTCGGCTGCGGAAGGAGCGCGAACGCGAGCGCGTTGCCCGCGACGACCAGAGCGGCGAGCCGGTTGTACGGCTTCAGATACCGGGAACGGCGCAGGCGTGCCCACCGGGAGGCGGGAGCTCGGCGGCGGTCGAGTCGTGTCGCGGTGGTCGATGCGGTCATGCGGCCGCCCTCGTCGTGGTCGCGGCGGCCGCATCGAGGAGGCGCAGCACGGCCTCACGATCGACCTTCCCGCGCGGAGTCAGAGGAAGCCGATCCGCCGCCACGACCTCTGTCGGCACACAGTAGTAAGGAAGCAGCTCCGCGACGGCCGTCCGGGCCGCGTCGGGATCGACGGTGGCCGGGACGACCACCGCGGCGAGGTTGCGGGCGTCCCGGCGCACCGTCACCGCGGCGCTGCAACCGGGAGCGGATTCCAGAGCGCGGGAGACGGAGTCGAGTTCGACGCGGAATCCCCGCACCTTCACCTGATCGTCGGTGCGGCTGAGGTGCTCGAGTTCACCCCGCGGGGTCCAGCGCCCCACATCCCGGGTGCGGAACATCCGGCTGCCGTCCGCCGCGAACGGATCGGGGACGTATCGCTCCTCGGTGAGGTGGGGGTTGCCGATGTATCCGGCGGTGACTCCGGCGCCGCCGACCCACATCTCGCCGCTCTCGCCCTCCCGCACCGGCCGAAGGTCCGGGTCGAGGACGTACACGCTGGTCCCCGGCACCGGAGCGCCGATCGTGAGCGGGCGACCAGGGTGGTGCTCCACGAGCGTGTTGATGATCGTGATCTCGGTCGGACCGCACGAGTTGAGGAATCGATGCTCTCGAGCCCACTCGTCGGCCAGGGCCTGCGGGCAGCGTTCCCCGGCGACGACGACGGTGCGTGCCGTGCTGCGATGGGAGGAGAGCGTGGCGAGAATGCTGGGCGTGGCGACCAGCACGTCGACGCGCTCCGCGGTGGCGGCGATGTCCGTGCCGCGGATCACCAGCGTGCCGCCGTGCACGAGGGCGCCGAACATCTCCCACATGGCCATGTCGAAGGCGATGTTGAGCACCTGCCCCACGCGTGTGCCCGCGGTGATGCCGAGATCGCCGGGAGCCTGGGTGAGGAGGTTGACGAGGTTGCCGTGACTCACCTGCACGCCGTTGGGGACTCCGGTGGTGCCGGAGGTGAAGATGACAGCGCAGGTGTCGGACGGGGCGGACGCCACGGAGAAGGCAGGCGACGTGGCCTCCCGCGGCTCGTCGATACGGATCACCTCCAGTCCCTCCGGCATGGTGCCGACGAAGCGCTCGGTGGTGAGCACGACGCGCATCCTCGCCTGCTCCGCGATCCGGCCCAGTTGCGCGCGCGGCGAGATGCGCGCGTCCTGCGGTGCGTACGCGGCGCCGGTCTTGAGCACCGCGAGGATGCCGATGACCATGGCGATCGAGCGTTCGAGGAAGACGCCGACCACGTCTCCTCTGCCGACCCCGCGCTGCCGGAGGTGCTGCGCCAGCCGGGAGGAGGCATCGTCGAGCTCGCCGTAGGTGAGTGAGGCTGAGAGATGCTCCACCGCGCATCGATCCGGGGCTTCCGCGGCACGGGCCTGGATCAGCGCGGTGATCGAGGTCGACGGCGCGGCGCTCGGCGCGCCGAAGGAGGGCGAAGGCAGGCGCGGTTCGTCGGGGCGCTCGGTGGGAATCGGTTCGATCATCGCTGGTCCTCTCTGTCCGGGACCTCGCATCGGGACCGGGGTCGCGATGCGAGGAGGGACCGCCCACGCTAAGCAGCCGCGAAGGCGGGCGGCGGACTTCTTTCGGGACCGTAAGGAGTGGCGACTGCGCGCGCCCGCGAGCTGCTATCCACGGCGCGTCCCCGCACGACGACGGAGCACGGCCCCGGCCGCCAGCGCGAGCACCGCCCCCGCGGTGAGCCCGATGAGACCGCCGGTGTCACCGCCGGTCGCGGCCAGCCCTGCGGGCGGAGCGGGCGGCGTCGGCTCCGACGGGGAGGGCGGCTCCGCGGTGGTCGGGGGCGTGCTCGGGGAGGGCGGGGAGAGCGTGGTCGGGTTGGTCAGCTCGACCGCCGCGACCGATCCCGCGCCGATCGTGAGCCGTGCGCCTCCTTCGGTCGTCGTCACGCCGTCACCGCGGAACTGCGGGCGTCCCCACACGACACCGGGCACGGCCTCCGCGGTGTGCTCGGACAGCGTCACGACCGCGCCCGCTGGGATCTGCGCGACCTGGCGGGCGGTGCCGTCCGCGGGCAGCGTGAGCGTGCCGGTCACCAGGCCATCCGCGGTGGGGTAGGAGTAGTCGACGGCGAACGTCGTATCGACCGGGACGAGGCGTGCCCCGTCGCCGACGATCCGTTTCGCGACCGAGAACCCGCCGCGCCCGTCCCCTGCGCCGTCGCCGCCCGCCACGCTCGCCGTCACGGTGGCCGTGGTGGTCGTGACGCTCGACCCGGAGACGGTGTTGGCGAACACCTGGCCGTCGTGCGCATCCGCCGGCAGCTCGGTCCGATACGACAGCCGATACAGGCGGTCGGCCTGCGCCGGCGCCGTGAGCTCCACGGTGAACGCCGAGCTCGCGGGGCCCGGAGTGAGGATGAAGTCGGATCCCGCCGCGAGCGGGTGGAAGTCCGCCGGGTCGAACAGGCCGCCGGCCCACGCGTCGGTGGCGACCGAGCCGATGGCCACGGTGTCCGGTAGCAGAGTCAGCCCGGGCGTCGCGGTGTCGGTGAGGGTCGGCCGCTCTCCACTGAGGAGTCGTCCGGGCACCCAGATGTACCACTCGATCCTCCCGTCGGTGGTCTGCACGCCCGACTTGGTCGCGTCCGTCGGCACCGGCTCGGGACGCTGCGGGCCGACGCCGCCGCCGGGGATCTCCACGGTGATCGGATCCCCGTCCCCGGTGGTGAAGGTCACGGTGTCGACGTCGGTGGTCTCCTCCGCCTTCACCTGGAAGAACAGGGTGCCGCGGACGTTGTCATGGGTGAGGACGTAGTCGCTCAGCGTGCACGTGATCGCGCTCGCCGTGACGGTGCAGGTGCCGACGACGGCACCGTCCGGATCCCGCAGCGGGAATGTCGAGGAGACGCCGACGAGGCGGGGCGTCGTGGGAAAGGCGAGCGAGAAGGTGTCCCCCGGTTGCGCGCTGTCCGGAACCGCCCACGTGCCCTCGAGTCGGAGCGTGTCGTACAGGTGGATGTCGCCTGTCGGTTCCACCACCGTCACCGCTGTGATGGCATCCAACTCCGCCGCCTGCGCCGCCGGCGGCACCGCGAGCCCGACGAGGGCGAGGAGGGCGACGGCGCTGCTCGCCGCGCCCCGCCTTCTCCCGTGCCGTCGCTCCGTTCTCTTCGTCCGTATGCGCACAATCCACCTCTCCTGTTCTTTCCGGGACACCCGATCGTCGAGCCCGCCCGATTCGCCGACAGACTCTCACATGTGCGGATGATTACGCTACAGATGAGGACGTATTGATGGCGCTCGATCCACCCTGCCCGCGAAGAGGGCCGCGAGCCGACGGGGCGCCCGCGGGCGGTAGGCTGTTCGAGTGGCTGCCTCCCCCACCAACCCCTATTCCGAAGCCGGCGTCGACACCGCGGCGGGTGATCTCGCCGTCGAACTGATGAAGTCGTCCGTGCGCGCGACGCACGGCCCCGAGGTGCTCGGCGGTGTCGGCGGTTTCGCCGGTCTGTTCGACGCCAGCGCGCTCCGCGACTTCCGGCGTCCGCTGCTCGCGACCAGCACCGACGGCGTCGGCACCAAGGTCGCCATCGCGCAGGCCATCGACAAGCACGACACGATCGGCCAGGACCTCGTCGGCATGGTCGTCGACGACATCGTCGTGGTGGGCGCCAAGCCCCTGTTCATGACCGACTACATCGCCTGCGGCAAGGTCGTCCCCGAGCGGATCGCGGACATCGTGCGCGGCATCGCCGAGGCGTGCGCCGCGACGGGCACCGCGCTCGTCGGCGGCGAGACGGCGGAGCACCCCGGTCTCCTGGGTCCTCGCGACTACGACGTCGCCGGCGCGGCGACGGGTGTGGTCGAGGCCGACGCCATCCTGGGCGCGGAGCGTGTGCAGGACGGCGATGCGGTCATCGCGGTCGCCTCCAGCGGCCTGCACTCCAACGGCTACTCGCTCGTGCGCCACATCATCACCCGTGCCGGGATCTCGTACGGCGACAACGCCGAGGACTTCGGTTCGACGTGGGGCGAGGCTCTGCTCGAGCCCACGCGCCTCTACACGCTGCCGCTGCTGCGCTTGATCGAGGCCTCCGGCGGGGTCCACGCCCTGAGCCATGTCACCGGCGGCGGCATCGCGGCGAACCTCGCGCGCGTGCTTCCGCAGGGGAGCTGGGTCGAGGTCGACCGCAGCACGTGGTCGCCGAGTCCGGTCTTCCGCGTGCTGAGCGACATCGCCGGTTCCACGCTGGAGTCCGCCGAGGGCACCTGGAACCTCGGCATCGGATTCCTGGCCGTGGTGGCGGCGGACAAGAAGGACGTCGCGATCGCGGCGCTGAACGCCGAGGGCATGCCCTCCTGGCAGGTCGGCACGGTGGGCTTCGGCTCGCGTCCGGACGGCGAGTTCGAACAGGGCGCCAAGGGCGTCGATGGTGGAGCAGTGCGCCTCGTCGGCGCCTACGCGGACGGAGCGAAGTAAGAGCCCATGTGCGGCATCGTCGGAATGGTGGGCTCTGCCCCGGTCAATCAGGACATCTACGACGCCCTCCTGCTGCTGCAGCATCGCGGGCAGGACGCGACGGGCATCGCCACCGCCGAGGCGAACGGCGTCATGCACAACGCCAAGGCCCAGGGGATGGTGCGCGAGGCGTTCCGCACCCGCGACATGCGCGGACTGCTCGGCAACGTCGGTCTCGGCCACGTCCGCTACGCCACCAAGGGCACCGCGTCCAGTGAAGAGGAGATGCAGCCGTTCTACGTGAACGCGCCCTACGGCATCATCCTCATCCACAACGGCAATCTGACGAACACCCGCGAGCTCGCCGCCGACATGGCGCAGCGCGACCGTCGGCACCTGAACTCGTCCAGCGACACCGAGCTGCTGCTCAACGTGCTCGCCGGCGAGCTGCAGGCCACGACCTCCACGGTCGACCTCGACCCGGACCGGATCTTCGAGGCCGTCGCCCGGACGCACGACCGCATCGAGGGCGCGTACGCGGTGATCGCCGTCATCGCCAACTACGGCCTGCTCGCGTTCCGCGACCCGTTCGGCATCCGTCCGCTGATCCTCGGGCGTCGTCCGTCGGTCGTCCCCGGGGCCGAGGGCAAGGACGAGTGGGTCGTGGCGAGCGAGTCCCTCGTGCTGGAGAACGGCGACTACGAGGTCGTGCGCGAGGTCGAGCCCGGCGAGGCCGTGTTCATCACGAACGATGGCGAGCTGTTCACGAAGCAGTGCGCCGCCGAGACGCACCTCGCCCCCTGCGCCTTCGAGTACGTCTACCTCGCCCGTCCGGACTCCGTCATGAACGGCATCTCGGTGTACGAGTCCCGCCTGCGGATGGGCGACAAGCTCGCCGACACGATCGCGAAGCACGTGCCGATGGACAAGATCGACGTGGTCATGCCGATCCCCGACTCGTCGCGCCCTGCCGCGATGGAGGTCGCCCGCAAGCTCGGCATCGAGTACCGCGAGGGCTTCTACAAGAACCGCTACGTCGGCCGCACCTTCATCATGCCAGGGCAGGCGGTGCGCAAGAAGAGCGTGCGTCAGAAGCTCAACGCCATGTCCACGGAGTTCCAGGGCAAGAACGTGCTGCTGATCGACGACTCCATCGTGCGCGGTACCACCTCGAAGGAGATCATCCAGATGGCGCGGGACGCCGGAGCCGCCTCGGTGACCTTCGCCTCCGCCGCCCCGCCGGTCCGGCACCCGCACGTGTACGGGATCAACATGCCCTCCCGGCACGAGCTCATCGCCCACGGCCGCACGATCCCCGAGATCGCGGAGGAGCTGGGCTGCGACCACCTCGTGTACCAGGAGGTCGACGACCTGAAGGCCGCGATCACCGAGGGCTCCGCGCTGGAGGACCTCGACATGAGCTGCTTCGACGGCCGCTACGTCACCGGAACCGTCACCGACGAGTACCTCGCCTGGGTGGAGGGGTCGCAGACCTCTTGATGTCCGGGTCCCCGAGTGCGCCGCAGGGCCGACCCCTCTGGCAGGGGCGCGCCCTCGCGTTGATCGGGATCGTGCTGGTCGCGTTCTCGCTGCGGTCGGCGGTCGCCTCGCTCTCTCCGGTCCTCGATCACGTCGCCGAGGACTTCCCGGTGGCCCCCGTGATCGTGGGGCTGATCGGCGCCGCTCCGCCCGTCTGCTTCGCGCTGTTCGGGCTGCTGACCCCCCTGTTCGAGCGCCGGTTCGGGCTGGAGCGGATGGCGGTCGTGGCCATCGTGCTGATGGCGGCGGGTATGCTGCTGCGCGGCCTCGCCCCCGACTCCTGGAGTCTGCTCGCGGCGACCGCGGTCGTGTTCGCCGGCGTGGGGTCGGGCAACGTCCTGCTGCCGCCGCTGGTCAAGAAGTACTTCGCCGACCGGCTCGGCGTCATGATGACCGCGTACTCCACGACGCTCGCGGTCTCAACCTTCCTCCCGCCGCTGGTCGCCGTCCCCGTCGCCGACTCGCTCGGCTGGCGGATCTCACTCGGCATGTGGGGTGTGGTGGCCGCCCTCGCACTCGTGCCCTGGGTCACGCTGCTGGTGCGCTCGCGCGGCGACGACCGCCCGGTGCCGACGGAGCTCCTCGTCCCCGACCCCACCGACGGCGTGGACGATGTGCGCGACGCGGTCGCCGCCTCGACCGGGCCGATCACGACCCAGTCGGCGAGTCCCCGCGTCTTCGGCCGGCTCTGGCGACTGCCGCTGGCGTGGGCGCTCGCCCTCGTGTTCGGCACGTCGTCGACCATGGCCTACGTCGCCTTCGCCTGGCTGCCGACCATCCTCGTCGACCTCGGCGGGGTGACCCCGGCGACCGCCGGCTTCCTGCTCTCGCTGTTCGCTCTCGTCGGACTGCCCTGCTCCATGCTCGTGCCGGTGCTCGTCGTGCGGTTCCAGGCCACCCGCCCGCTGTTCTTCGTGGCCGTGGTCGCCGGCCTGGTCGGGCTCGGCGGACTGCTGCTCTTCCCGACCATCGCGCTGCCGCTGTGGGTGGCGATCTTCGGGCTCACCGCGATCATGTTCCCGCTGAGCCTCGTGCTCCTGAGCATCCGCGCCCGCACGCCGGAGAGCGCCGTCGCCCTCAGCGGCTTCGTGCAGAGCATCGGCTACGCGATCGCGGCGGTGTTCCCGCTCCTCGTCGGCCTCCTCCACGACACCAGCGGAGGGTGGCAGGTGCCGCTTCTCGTGGTGGCGGGGGTGCTGGTCGTCTCGGTGCCCGCGGGGATCATCGCCGGTCGGCGCCGCACGATCGAGGACGAGTGGGAGCGGCGTCACGGCCGCTGGTGACGATCGCCGTCAGCGCGTGACGCGCGGTGGCGCGGTCGAGGAGCGCACGATGAGCTGCGGGTCGGTGGAGGGCATCTCGCCGATCGGGTCGTGGCCCTCGATCTGGGTGATGAGCCGCAGCGCGGCGGCGCGGCCCATGGCCTCGAACGGCTGACGGACGGTGGTCAGGGCGGGGGAGGCGTAGGCGGCGAGGGCGATGTCGTCGACGCTCACGACGGAGATGTCCTCCGGCACGCTGCGCCCGGCCTCGTGCAGGGCGCGGATGAGGCCGAACGCCATCTCGTCGCTGCTGACGAAGACCGCGGTCGCCTCGGGGATCGCGGCGATGGTCCGCCCGGCACGGTACCCCGACTCCGGGGTCCAGTCCGCCGGGATCACGGGCGGCGGGACGATGCCGCGCTCGCGGAGCGTCTGCTCCCAGGCCTCGCTGCGCTGCTGCGTCTCCGTCCAGTAGTCGTCGCCAGAGACATGCCATACGGTCTCGTGGCCGAGGTCGAGGAGATGCTCCACGGCGAGGCGGGCGATCGCGCGCTGGTCGACCGCGAGCGGGGCGTCCTCCTCGAGGGAGGTGCGCTCGCTGCGGGTGGCGGGTGTCCGCTCGGTACGCGCCCGCATCGCCGGCGTGTCCAGGGCGATCGGCACGCCGAGGATGATGCCCTCCGCTCCCTGCCTCTCCAGACGATCGAAGGCCTCGAGGAATGCGTCGTCCGAGGCGTGGTCGGCCACCGCCGCCGTGGTCACGGTGTAGCCGTTCGCCGCCGCGGCCTGCTGGATGCCGACGCCGAGCGCGGCGGAGGAGTAGCGGTCGGTCGAGACGACGATCACGCCGAGCACGCGGGTGCGGCCCGAGGCGAGCGACGCCGCCGCGGCGTGCACCCGGTAGCCGAGCTCCTCGACCGCGGCGAGCACTCGTCGCGCGGTCTCCGGCCGCACGTTGTCCTGCCCGGACATCACGCGCGAGACGGTCTGCGTGGAGACGCCGGCGAGGCGGGCGACGTCGACCTGGCTGGGGGCGCGGTCGTCTTTCGGACGGCGAGGTGACATAGCCCAATGGTAGCGATCCATCGGCGGAAAACCAGGGAGCGCGGACCTCGGCGATGCGATAATGTGAACGCAAACAATTCAGCTGGGAGTGCAATGTCCGACCTTCTCGCCGCGGCTTCCGACGGCTCCTCCACCGCCGTCGCCGCGCCGACCGCCGCCGCTGTCTCCGGCGCTCCCGCCCTGTCCTGGCACGACGGGGAGATCCTCCGCGACGGTGTGCCGCATCGCATCCTGTCCGGCTCGATCCACTACTTCCGCGTGCACCCCGACCAGTGGGAGGACCGCCTGCGCCGGCTCGCCGCGATGGGCGCGAACACGGTCGACACCTACGTCGCCTGGAACTTCCACGAGCGGGTCGAGGGGGACATCCGCTTCGACGGCTGGCGGGACGTCGAGCGCTTCGTGCGGCTGGCGGGCGAGGTGGGCCTGGACGTGTTCCTCCGGCCGAGTCCCTACATCTGCGCGGAGTGGTCGAACGGTGGGCTGCCCTTCTGGCTCACCGGCAGGGTCTCGGCGCTGCGGACGAGCGATCCCGCGTTCCTCGCCGCCGTCGACGCCTGGTACGACGCGCTGCTCCCGCGGCTCGTGCCCCTGCAGGCGGCGTACGGCGGGCCGATCGTGGCGATCCAGGTCGAGAACGAGTACGGATCGTTCGGCAGCGACGCCGCCTACCTCGCCCACCTGCGTGACGGGCTCCGCCGACGGGGGATGGTGGAGATGCTGACGACCGCCGACGGGATCACCCCGGACATGATCGCGCACGGGAGCGTGCCGGGTGCGATGACGACGTTCACGTTCGGCACCGGGGTGCCGGTGGCGGCCTCCCTGCGTCGGCACGGGGAGGCGCTCATGTGCAGCGAGCTCTGGGGCGGCTGGTTCGACCACTGGGGCGAGCGGCACCACGTGCGCTCGGCGGACAGCATGGGCGGGACGATCCGAGAGCTCCTCGACGAGGGCGGCTCGGTCAGCCTCTACATGGCGCACGGGGGCACCAACTTCGGCCTGTGGAACGGCGCGAACCACGACCTCGTGCTGCAGCCCACGGTGACCAGCTACGACTCCGACGCCCCGATCGGCGAGGACGGCACGCTCGGGGAGAAGTTCCATGCGCTTCGCGCGCTCTTCGCGCCCTTCCACGCGGACGGCCTGCCACCGGTTCCCGACCAGCCGCGGCGGCAGTCCGCGGCCTCCGCCCCGCTGGAGCCACGGGCGGGCCTGCTCGACGTCGTGCGGGCGACCCCTGCGGTGGGCGCGCTCTCGCCCCGCCCGCTCACCTTCGAGCAGCTCGGGGCGGAGGACGGCCTTGTCGCCTACGAGGCTGACGTGTCGTTCCCCGACGACGCGACGCTGACCGTCGACGGCCTGCACGATCGCGCGATCGTCTTCCTCGATGACCGCCGGCTCGGTGTGCTCGAACGGGACGGTGAGACGTCCCTCGCTCTCCCCGTGGACGGCGGCTCCGGTCGGCTGACGCTCGTCGTCGAGAGCCTCGGACGCATCAACTACGGGCCGTACACCGGCGAGGGCAAGGGCATCATGCGCGGGGTGATGATCGGCCGCCGCCTCGTGAACGGCTGGACGCATCGCCTCCTGCCGCAGACGGCACCGGTTTCGGACACCGTCGGGTCGGGCGGAACGGACGGCCTCGCCGTCGCCGAGTTCGATATCGCTGAACCCCTCGACGCGTGGCTCGCCTTCCCCGGTGGCGGCAAGGGCCTGGTGTGGCTGAACGGATTCCTGCTCGGACGCTACTGGAGCGTGGGCCCGCAGGAGACGCTCTACGCCCCCGCGCCGCTGTGGCGTGCCGGCCGCAACGAGATCGTGGTGCTCGACACCGACGGCCTCGGGGCGATGGTGGAGATCCGGGAGGCGCCGTCCTTCGGGGAGACCGAGGAGTTCATCGGCTCCTGAGTGCCACACGGGCGCGGGTGGTGACCTTCGGCCAATGTTTGCGCATATTTAGCGCTCGACTCTTGTCTTAAGCCACAAGGTCGCTCTACGGTGATAGCGCAAACATCGGTTCCGATCGATGATCCACCTGCGGCGCACCGGGGCGTCCTTTCCTCCGGCCGTCGCACCGTTCGAGAGGCAAGACGTGTCGACACCTTCCCGACCGCCGCGCACCGCCGTCGCCGTCAGCTCCCTGCTGGCGACGGCCCTCGCGCTCGGCGGAGCGCTCCTCCCCGCGACCGCGGCACAGGCCGCCGATCTCGTCCCCGTCCCGCACGCGGACTACCGGCTGCACGCGGTGTCCAGTGAAGCCGACCCGTATCCGGCACCGCCTTCGCTCGACGGCACCGCTCTCGGGGCCTTCGACGGCGACTACTCGACCCAGTGGACGTCGCGGTACTCGGCCAACGCCCCCTTCCCGCACTGGATCTCCCTCGATCTGCAGCGGTCCCTCTCGGTGAAGGCGCTGGACTACTCGGTCAAGCGCGGCCAGAGCGTCGCGGCGAAGACCGTCGAGGTGTACGTCACGGATGACGCCGACGCCGCGCGCACTTCGCCGGCCGATGGGGGATGGGGCGCCGCCGCCGCGGCCGCGACGCTGCACGCGCCCACCGCGAACGACGAGAAGCAGCGCATCACGCTGGACACCGCGAAGGACGGCCGGTACGTCGCCCTCCTCATCATCGACGCGCAGGGCACCACGGGCGGCGGCGCCGGCGAGATCCAGGTGCTCTCCGACGAGGAGCTCCCGCCGATCGTGACCGAGCCGGAGACGCCGGAGCAGCCGGAGCCCGGGGACACCGTCGAGATCGCCGCGGGCGGCACCACGGCCACCGTCTCCTCCGCGTTCCCGCAGATCCTCGGCTACCGCGTGGGCGATGACCGCCTCGGCGGGCAGAAGAGCTCCCCGCGCACCTGGGCGGTCAACGGCACCGCCTATGCGTCGACCACCACCTCCACGGCGACGGCGACCGGCGTCGACTACGTCTCGACCCTGACCGGCCTCGACGTCACGGTGCGCAGCAGCATCCGCGTCGCGGCGAACGGCACGGTCGAGTTCGCCGTCACCGGAGTCGACGGCTCCGCCGCGGTGAACACCCTGGCGCTCCCCGACAACGCGTTCCTCTCCGCGACGGCCGCAGACGGCGCCGTCCTCGACCGCACCGTGATCAGCCCGAACAGCACCACGAACGCCGATGAGCACATCGCGGTGGGTGCGGCGACGGCCACTGGCACGAAGGGCGCGGCCTTCGCGTTCCTCGGCGACGGGACCCTCGCCGGCAGCGTGATCACGAACGCGACGACGCAGGCGTCCGGCGGCACCGCCTCGTGGAACACTCGGCTCACGACGCGGGTGACCGCTGCCGACGGCCGGACCGCGGAGATCGGCTCGAACACCTGGCTCATCCATCCGACCACCGCCGTCGACAGCCGGGTGACGACCTACGCCCTGCCGAAGGTCACGGTGCTCCTCACCGCCGACCGCAACGGCGACGAGACCGTGGACTGGCAGGACGCCGCGATCCGCTACCGCGAGGTCGACGCCCCGCGCCTCGGTGCCGACCGGGTGGCCGACCGCGTGGTCAGCCGCATCCCGTTCAACTTCGCCTCCAGCGCCACGAACTACTTCGACCTCGTGCTCGACAACACCAAGCGCATCGCGAACCAGACCGACGGCCTCGGCCAGTGGGTGCTCAACAAGGGCTTCGGCAGCGAGGGACACGACTCCGCGAACACCGACTACGGCGGGAACTACAACGAGCGTGCCGGCGGCCTCGCCGACCTCAACCGCCTCGTCGACGAGGGGGCGAAGCTCAACGCCGACATGAGCGTGCACGTCAACGCCACGGAGATCTACCCGCAGGCGGACGCGTTCGACGCGGCGATCCTCGATGGCACCCCGCCGTACAAGCCCGGCTGGAACTGGCTCGACCAGTCGTACTACATCAATCAGCAGACCGATCTCGGCACCGGACGCGTGCTCGACCGCTTCCAGCAGCTGCGGGACGAGGTGCCGGGACTCAGCGGCGTCTACATCGACGTGTACTACTCCAACGGCTGGGTGGCCGAGGAGCTCGCGGACGAGCTGAACGCCATGGACCTCGAGGTCGCGACCGAGTGGGGCGACAAGTTCGTCGACAGCACGGTCTGGTCGCACTGGCCGAACGACCTCGCCTACGGCGGCAAGGACAACAAGGGCATCAACTCCACCATGGTGCGGTTCATCCAGAACGCGCAGGCGGACGTCTGGAACGACGACGTCCTGCTGGGCCAACAGCGTCTCGTCGATGCCGAGGGCTGGGTGGGCAACCGCAACTGGGACGGCTTCATCGGCAACATCTGGTCGCAGAGCCTGCCGACGAAGTTCCTGCAGCACTTCGACCTGCAGACGTACGAGTCGGGGGTCGAGGCGACGTTCACCGACGACGTGGTGGCGCGGCTCGACGGCGGCACGCGGGTCGTCACGATGGACGGCGCGACCGTCCTGCGCGGCGACTCCTACCTGCTGCCGTGGCAGTCGCTGGAGTCGAGCGCCGAGTCCGGATCGCCCGTCGACGCGGACAAGATGTACTTCTTCACGGCCTCCGGCGGCGAGAAGACCTTCGGTCTCACGGACGCCTTCCGCGGCAACACGACCTTCGACGTGTTCGCACTCGGAGACCAGGGCCGCGAGAAGGTGCGCACCGTCACCGCGGTCGACGGCGAGCTCACCCTCTCGGGCGAGAAGGGGACGGCCTACGTCGTCGTGCCCCAGGGCGGGGCGCAGCGGGCGGCGATCGAGTACCGCGACGCCGGTCTGACCGATCCCGGGTTCAACGCGGGCGCGCTCGACGGCTGGAACCCCCGGGGAGAGGTGACCATCGAGCGCACGGACCTCGGGGCGGCGAAGAACGCCTCGCGGGGCGACAACATCGCGGTGTTCGGCTCGTCCGCCTCCTCGATCTCGCAGACCGTCACCGGCCTCACCCCCGGGGAGCGCTACGCGTTCTCCGCGCAGGTGCAGATCGATCCGACGGCCACGCGGGACGTGAGCGTCGCGGTCGACACCGGCGGCGGCGTCGTGAGCCGCACCTGGAACCTGTCCCCGACGTACAACTACATGCGCGCCGACTCCAAGGCCGGGCAGTACTACCAGCGCGGATCGGTGTCGTTCGTCGCTCCGGCCTCCGGCGAGGTGACCGTGTCGGTCTCGGCGGTCGCCGGCGACGCGGCGGTGCGGATCGACAACGCCAGGGTGATGGCGGACACGACGGCACCCACCGCGTCCGGCACCGTGTACTCGAACGACTTCGAGGGCAATCAGCCCGGGTGGGGCCCGTTCGTGAAGGGCGACGCCAACGGCATCGACGACCCGCGCACGAGCATCTCGCGGCGACACGACCCGTACACGACGAGCGACTGGCGCAACACGGCCAAGCCGTTCGACAGCGGAGCCCTCGCGGGGCTGGCGGTGGACAGCACCCTCACCGGTGAGCACTCGCTGATGTCCCACTCCGAGAACTCCGGCGTCGTCTACCGGACCGACCCCACGC
This sequence comes from Microbacterium sp. UBA7513, assembly GCF_002478345.1. NCBI lineage: Bacteria > Bacillati > Actinomycetota > Actinomycetes > Micrococcales > Microbacteriaceae > Microbacterium > Microbacterium sp. UBA7513. Next base: position 60,684 of record NZ_DLNJ01000011.1, on the reverse strand, counting down.
TGGTGCCGCTGCAGGCCGGGCACACCTATCGCATCGGGTTCGACTACCAGGCCGGCGCGAGCGGGGCCTACCGCTGGCTGACCGGCACCGACGCCGTGCTCGACGGGGAGATCTCCTCGACGACCCTGCGTCGCACCCCCGTCGTGCAGGCCCTGGAGACCACCGCGTTCCAGGAGGACGTCATCGTGGGCTGCGGCGACTACACGTGGGTCGGCCTGGAGCGCGTGGGCGGCCCGGACGTCGACTTCGTCCTCGACGACTTCACCGTCACCGACCTGGGTCCGACCGAGGGCGGCACCCCGTGCGCCACGGTATCCGGCGAGGCCGTGACCCTGAGTCCCGGGGCGCAGACACCCTTCACCACGACCTTCACCAACAGCGAGGACATCCTGGCGGAGAACGTCGGTGTGCAGCTCGACCTCCCGGAGGGCTACACCGTCGAGGTCGCAGACGGGTCGTCGAACCTGTTCGCGAAGGTCGCCCCCGGCGAGAGCGTGACGACGGACTGGCTGCTCACGGCACCGGCGTCGGCCGCGGGTTCCGCCGTCAGCATCGGGATCGCGGCCACCTATCTCGTCGACTGCGACGTGCGGACCGTGCAGACGGCGCAGGAGGCGGCGGTCGCCTCCCGTGCCCGCATCCCGAACGCGCAGATCACCGCGACCGCGAGCTCCGAGGAGACCGCGGGTGAGGACGGCACGGCGGCGAACATGCTCGACGGCAACGCCGGGACGTTCTGGCACAGCCGCTGGAGCAGCGACGCCCCCGGGTATCCGCACGTGCTCACGTTCGACCTCGGTTCCGCGGAGACGGTCGACGGCATCTCCTACCTCCGGCGCGGCGCGAACCAGAACGGTCCCATCAAGGGGTTCCAGGTCGCGGTCTCCACCGACGGGCAGACCTTCACCGACGTCGCGGCGGGAGAGTGGAAGAACGTCGCGGAGTGGCAGGATGTCGACTTCGCCGCGACGACCGCGCGATACGTGCGGGTGACGGCGACCTCGTCCATCTCGGGCACGCCGTTCGCGGCCGTGGCGGAGATGGCGGTGTACGGCGTCACGTCCCCGCAGGCGGGGCACGCCCCGGAGAAGCGACCAGCAGACGACCTCGGGGCGTGCGCCCCGGAGACCGATCCGGTGCTCACGCTCGGCGCGGATTCCGTACGGGCAGGGGAGACGGTCGAGGTCGTGCTCTCGGGCTTTGCGCCCGGCGCCGCCGTCTCGTTCTGGCTGGACGGCGTGCGGCTCGCGGACGCGACGGTCGATGCGCGCGGCGCGCTGACCACCCGCGTGCTCATCCCCGCGGATGCGACGGTCGGGAAGCATCGGTTCCTCGTCAAGGACGCCTCCGGCGCCGAGGTGGCCGGCGCCGCCCTCAAGGTCAAGAAGGCGAAGCCGGCGAAGGCGGCGGTCCTCACCCCGTCGGTCGGTACCGCGGCGGCCGGAGACTCCCTCCGCGTGCAGCTCCGCGGCTTCGACCCCGAGTCCGTCGTGCAGCTCTGGCTCCACTCGGAACCGGTCAGGGTGGGCGAGGTGACGATCGCCGCCGACGGCAGCGCGGTCGCGACCGTCCTCATCCCGGCGGCCACGCCCGCGGGTGCCCATGCGCTCGTCGCGACGGACGCCGCGGGCGCCGAGCTCGCTCGTGCGGATCTCGCGGTCACCGGCGCCGCGACGGGTGCCGGCGGGGTTCTGGCCACGACCGGCGCCGACGGGATGACCTGGCTGGCGGTGGCTGCCGGGGCCCTCGCGCTGAGCGCCCTCGGCGCAGGGCTCTGGCGGCGGCGACGTAGCTGAGTCCCTCTGCTGCACACGAGAGGCCCGGGGTTCGCCCCGGGCCTCTTCTGCACGCGGCGGGGCGTTTCGCAGTTCTCCACGGGTCGGGGGTCCGGGGCCGAAGAGGGTGCCTGCGGTCCCCGATACTCGAGGGGTAGCCACGAAAGGAGCCGCACATGCCGAATGTACTCATCCGCGATCTCGACCCCGGCGTGTATTCCGTGCTCACCGCGCGAGCGCAGGAGCGAGGACAGTCGCTGCAGCAGTACCTCTCGGGAGAGCTCGCCCGTATCGCCGCCCGCCCGACGCTGTCGGAGTCCCTGAGCCGACGACCGCGGCAGCCGGAGGTGACCGCGCTCACCCCGGCGCGTATCGTGGCCGCCGTGAGCGAGGGGCGCTCCGGGCGGTGATCGCCGTCTGTGCGCGGTCGAGGTGCCTAGCCCTTGACGGCGCCGGCGGCGAGACCGGAGCGCCAGTACTTCTGCAGCGTGAAGAACAGGGCGATGAGCGGGATCACGCCGAGCAGTGCTCCGAGCATGACGGCGCCCTTGTCGGGGGAGAAGTAGCTCATCATGCCGTAGAGGCCGAGCGTGACCGGCTTGAGGTCGGGGCTGGAGATCATCATGAGCGGGAGGAGGAAGTTGTTCCACGTGGCCACGAAGATGAACAGGAAGATCGTCACCATCGCGGGGCCGAGCAGCCGCAGCACGATCGTGAAGAAGATCCGGGCCTCACCGGCACCGTCGATGCGGGCGGCCTCCAGCAGCTCCGTCGGCACCGACGACTGCGCGTAGACCATGCCGAGGAAGACGCCGAACGGCGAGACCGCCGAGGGGATGATGATCGCCCACACCGTGTTCGTGAGGCCGAGCGCCTGGAACTCGATGTACAGCGGCACCGTGAGCAGGGCGACGGGCAGCAGGAGCCCCGCCATGATGATGCCGACCGCGAGCTTCTTCCCGGGGAAGGCGAACTTGGCGATCGCGTAGCCGGCCATCACGGCGAACAGCGTGCCGATGATCCCGGCGCTGAGCGAGTAGAACAGGGAGTTGCCGACCCAACGCCAGAACAGCCCCTGGGTCCAGCCCATGAGGCTGTCGTAGTTGGCGGCGAGGTTCGGCTCGGCGAACCAGAAGCCGAACGTCGACGTGAGGTCGGCGTTGTTCTTCGTCGAGGCGACCACGAGCCAGAACACCGGCACGAGGAAGTACACGGTGGCGACGACGAGGGCGATGATGCCGAACGTGCGCGCGGCGGGGCCGGGAGCGATCGACGGGGGAGGGGCGTCCGCCGCCTGCGGCCTGCGAGAGCGCCGCTTCGTCGGCGGAGCCACGGTGACGAGTCGTGTGGTGGTCATGCGTCGCCCTTCCGCCGCTGGAGCAGTGCGTACACGATCGCGAGCACGCCCGCGATGCCGGCCATGAGCAGCGAGTATGCCGACGCCGGACCGCTGCCCGACGGCGACAGCTCGCCCATCATCGTGTTGTAGGTGAGCATCATCGGCGTGAAGTCCTTGCCCATCCAGGAGTTCGCGGCTTCCAGGATGACCGGCTCGTTGAACAGCTGGATCGTGCCGATGATCGACAGCAGCACGGCCAGCAGGGCGGCACCGCGCACGAGCGGCACCTTGATGCGGGTCGCGATCTGGAATCCGCTCGCGCCGTCCAGGCGAGCGGCCTCGTAGAGGTCGCGGGGGATGGCCTGCAGGGCGCTGAGGAAGATGAGCATGTTGTAGCCCGTGTAGGTCCACGTCGTCATGTTGGCCATCGAGAAGAGGATCGTCTGCGGCGACATGAGGTCGGTCCCCTCTGGCAGATACGGCAGGAAGGGCGACACCTCGGGCGTGTAGAGGTAGAGCCACATCATCGCCGCGATGATGCCGGGGACCGCGTACGGGAGGAAGAAGGCGAGGCGGAACAGGGCGGGGCGGCGCACGATGAACGAGTCCAGCAGCAGGGCCAGGGCGAGGGCCGCGATGATCATCACCGGGATCTGGAACGCCGCGTAGAGCACGACCCGTCCCATGCCGGCCCAGAACGCGCCGTCCGTCGCCGCCGCGGCGAAGTTGTCGAGGCCGACGAAGGTGTCGACGAGCTCGCCGCCGCCGTACAGGCCGCCGCCGGCGGGTACCTGGGCGAAGAACGACGAGCGGACCGACACGATGATCGGGATGAGGAAGACGACGGCGAACAGCAGCGCGAACGGCGCCATGAACAGCCACCCGGTCAGCCCCTCCCGCCGGATCCGCGATCGCCTGGTCGACGGGGCGACGGGACGGCGCGCGGGAGGGAGCGTCGCCGCTGCCCTCGTCTCGGTCACTGTGGCCATGATGTGCCTCTCGCTCTCACGACGACGGCGGAGTGCACGATCGCCCGTGCACTCCGCCGTCGTTCATCCGATGATGCCGTCCGGTCCGGTCATTCCGCGACCGGGAGGCCGAGGTCCTTGAGCGACGCGACGGCCGTGTCCTGCGCCGTCGTGAAGATGTCGGCGACCGTGGCGGTGCCGCCGGCGGCCGCGGCGGCCGTCTCGTTCATGTTGGCCAGGGTCGAGAAGCCGGGGGCGTAGGGGAAGTCGGGGTTGAGGTTCTCGGTGGCGGTGCCGAGCTCGGCCAGCACATCCTGACCGCCGAACTGACGCAGCATCTTCTCGGGCGTCTCCACCTCGCCCTTCGCGGCGACGACGAGGCCCTGGGAGGCGAGGTCGTCGACCTGCGTGTTGAACCAGTCGTTGAACTCCATGGCGGCCTCGGGGTTCTCGCAGCCCTTCATGACCGAGACGCCGGAGCCGCCGTCGGGGCCGGTCATCGCCCCGGCGCCGAAGTCGGGGAGCTGGGCGACGCGCCACTGCCCCTCGGCCGGGGTGCCGTCCAGGGAGTCGAGGAGGAAGCCGGCCTCCCACGCCGCGCCGACGTGGCCGATCAGGCTGCCGTCGTTCAGTGCCGCCGTGAAGCCCTCGCCCCAGCGCTCGGTCGCGAGCGTCTGCTTGCCGTCGAGCAGACCCTGCCAGAAGGCGGCGACCCGCTCGGAGCCGGCGCCCTCGGCGTCCACCTTCCATTCCTCGCCCTCGGTGGAGAACCAGGTGTCTCCGGCGGCAGCCGCCTGTCCGGAGAGCCAGTTCTGCGCCTCGTCCGGAGTGAAGGCGGTGACGAACTTGCCGGCGGCGGCGGCCGTGGCGGAGGCGGCGGTCAGCTCGTCGAGCGTGGTCGGGGCGTCGAGGCCGAGCGCCTCGAACTCCGCGGTGTTGTAGAAGTAGACGAGGGGTCCGGTGTCCTGGGGGAGGCCCACGATGGCGTCGCCGACCCGCATGCCGCTGAACGCTCCGGCCGAGTAGTGGTCCTCGTACTTCTCGGCTTCCGCGGCCACGTCCTCCAGCAGACCCTTCACGTAGAGCTGCGGCACCTCGGAGTATCCGGTCTGCGCGAGGCATGGGCCGTTCCCGGCCTTGATGTCGGTCTCGAGCTTGAGGATCATGTCGCTGGCCTTGCCGTCGAACTTCGTGGCCTTGACCTGGATGCCGGGGTGCTCCTCGTTCCAGCGGTCGACGATCTCCGCGACCGTGGTCATGCCCTCGCCGTCGGGGAGGCGGTGCATGTACTCGATGGTGACGGGCTCTCCGCCGGCGTCGCCGCCTCCGGATGCGGCCGGAGCGCAGGCCGCGAGTCCGAACGCCGACACCGCGCCGAGGGCGACGACCGCGGCGACGCGGGGGGTGCGTGAGGTGGGTGCCATGCTGTTCTCCTCTTTGAGGTCATGTTCCTGCGGATCGCCCGAAGCGGGGACGCGGCGAGGGTGCGCCGTCGATCACATGCACATCAAATCAGAAAATGTTTGCGCTCACAAGACGCGGATCAGCGGTCTGGCGACGCATTCGCTTCGCCTGGCGGGAGCGCTGACATCGCCGCAGAGCCGAGCGCGGGTGGCAGTCGCACGCTCGACGGCCGGCGATCTCGTTCCCCGATCGCCGCCCGGGAACGACGAAACACCCGCACGAGCCGTGCGGGTGTTTCGAACCGAGGGGCTACGCCTTCTCTAGTTCGTCTTCGTCTTCGTCCGCGTACTCGTCGGCCCACTTGTCGACGTAGGCGTCTTCGTCGGAGTCGCTCGAATGCGCGAGCTCGCGCTCCAGCGCCGAGTAGTTCACCGACGGACTGTACGCCTTGAGTTCGCGGGCGATCTTGGTGTGCTTCGCCTTCTGACGGCCACGGCCCATGCCTGAGACCCCCTCACGAGTTAAGCTGCGGGCAGACGGGCGCCCGAGTCATTCACGACACCGGCTCGAGGCCGGTAAGAGTAGCATTCAGGATAGCACGCGGGGAACAGACCCTGGCCGCGGCCAGGCCGGCGAAGGGAGCGATCTCCATGACCGACAGCACCTCCACTCCGTCCGACGAGGCCACGCAGAACGCCGCTCTGCAGAAGGCCGTGATCGTCGGGATGCAGCTCGACCAGGACCCGCACGTCCTCGATGAAGCCGTCCGTTTCGCCCGGCTGCTGAACGCCCCGCTCGTGGTGGCCCACGTCGACATCACCCGCTTCGTCACCTATGAGGATCCGGACGGCTACGTGCACTCCGCTCCCATCGACATCAACTTCGACGCGGGGGCTGCCGAGTTCGAGGCCGTCGAGGCGGCTGCGGCCACCATGCTCGACGGGAAGGGCGTCACCTGGACGGCGCGGCAGCTCGTCGGCGACCCGGCACTGGCCATCAAGCAGCTCGCCAACAAGCTCGACGCGCAGCTCATCGTGGTCGGCACCCGCAAACGCGGCATCGGGGAGTCGATCCGGGAGTTCTTCACCGGCTCCGTCGCGGCGCGGCTGGCGCATCGCCAGCATCGCTCCGTACTCGTCGTCCCCCTCGGGGAGTCCGTGCCGGACGAGCAGAAGGAGATCTGGCCGGAGTGATCCGTACGCGACGAGGCCCCGCCGACGGATGTCGACGGGGCCTCGTGCGGTCATGCCGGGGGCTCAGGAGCCCGGTCGGCTCAGCGCCACCGTCACGCTGCGGGCGGCCTGATCCAGTGCGTTCTCGAGGTCGGTGACCACCGACGCCGGGAGGACGCCGCCCTGGGCGACGTGGGTGCGCAGGTCGGTGCGGATGCGGGCGCGAAAGGCGTTCACCACGGCGTCGGCGCGGTGCAGCTCCTCGCGGCTGGTCAGTCGTGCCTCCTCGCTCGGGGTGCGCGGCTTGTTCTTCGCCGCCGCCCTGTCGTCCTTCGTCGCCGTCGCCAGGTCGGCGCGAAGGCTCTTCATCGCCTCCTGCACGCTTTGGCGCACCTCGTTCGCGATGAGGCGGACCGTGTCCGTGATGCCCGCCTCGATGTCGGCGAGGTCGCTCTCGCGGGAGGCGAGTTCGGCGCGTCCGGCTTCGGTGATCGCGTAGATCGTCGTGCGTCCGTCGACGGTCTTGGTGACCAGCCCCTCCTCCTCCAGCTTCGCGAGGCGCGGGTAGATCGTGCCGGCGCTCGGCGTGTACGTCCCGCCGGTGCGATCCGTGAGGGACTGGATGATGCCGTAGCCGTGCTGCGGGGACTCCGCGAGCAGCGACAGCAGGTACAGCCGCAGGTCGCCGTGGGAGAAGACCGCGGGACTCATGCTTCCCACTCCGGGTCGTTCTCGATCGTCTGCGGAGCGCGGCGGAGGACCGTCACCCCTCCGGAGACGGAGTTGGCGCGGAGATCGACGAACCGTCCCGCGAGCTCCCCGGTGGTGCCGTTGTAGGTGCTCGGGCCGGAGGAGCTGCGCTCGACGCCGTCGATGAGCAGGCGGCCGCTGAGCGAACGGATGACGTAGTTCGCCGCGAGGGACTCGTCGAGCCGCACCGTGGTGCCGCCGGAGACCGAGTTCACGGTGATGGTGTTGACGTCGCCCGCCGCGTCCACGAGTGTCGCGCCGGAGACGATGTCGACCGTGGCCTTGCGGATGGCTCCCGTGACGGCCACGTCACCGGAGACGCTGTTGGCGTTGAGCGAGCCGGTGAGGTTGCGGATCTGCACGTCGCCGGAGACCGAGTTCACGCTGAGGTCGCCGATGAGGGTGTCGACGATGATGTCGCCGGACACCGTGTTGAGACGGGTGTCGTTGCGGATGCCGGACACGAGGGCGCCGGCGCTCACGACGCCGAGGGTCAGGGCGATGCTGCGCGGGACGGCCACACTCACCTCGGCGCGCGGGCCGCCGGAGCCGAAGTTCCGGAACACCTCCAGGAAGTTGTCCCAGCCGAGCTGCGGGTGGTCGATCTCGACCTCGCCGTCGCGGGACTCGATCCGGAGGTCTTTGGTGGTGACGCCGTGCACCTCGATCCGGATGCCGGGTTCGTCGTGGGCGATGACGTCGACCTGTCCGCCGACGAGGCCCACCTTGAGCCGGGTCGCGGAGGCGATGTCGATGACGCGTTCCTCGCCGGGGGCGATGAGCCACTTCTCGGTCATGTCTGCTTCTCCTGTGTCGAGGGATTCACGATATATCGTGTTGCCGTCACCATAACACGATATATCTCGATCCCGTCACCCCCCCCTTCCTTCGAATCGCCTGATTGGTCCCACTTCGGCCGGAAATCGAGCCAATCAAGCGATTCGAAGGGGGTTGACCTTGACGTAACGACAACTTCTACGGTGGAGGGGAACGACACGGAAGGGTGGGGGGATGAGCGAGCGGGACTGGTCGATCCAGGAGATCGCGCGATTGGCGGGAACGACGAGCCGGACACTGCGGCACTACGACGACATCGGGTTGCTGGCGCCGTCGCGCATCGCGGCCAATGGCTACCGGCACTACGACGCGGCGGCGCTCGTGCGGTTGCAACGGATCCTCCTGCTGCGGGAACTCGGGCTCGGACTGCCGCAGATCGCGGAGGTGCTGGGCCCTTCGACTGGCTCAGGGACCCAGGGCGCGGGCTCAGGGACCCGGACGGCGACGGAAGCGGCTGCACTGGAGACGCATCTCGCGCTGCTGCGCGAGGAGCAGACCAGGCTGGCACGGCAGATCGCGTCGGTCGAATCCACCATCACGGCATTGAGAGGAGGTGAGAACCTCATGGCAGAGAACATGTTCGACGGCTTCGACCACACGCAGTACAAGCAGGAGGTCGAGGACCGCTGGGGGACGAAGGCTTACGCCGACGGCGACCGCTGGTGGCGCGGGATGAGCGACACCGAGCGCGCCGAGTGGCAACAGCGCGTGGCCGACCTCGGACGCGACTGGATCGCCGCGGCGGAGAGCGGTATCGATCCCGCGTCCGCCGAGGCGCAGGAGCTGGCGCGCCGTCACGTGGCCTGGCTCACGGGCATTCCCGGCACTCCGGCCGCCGCGCTCCGGCAGGGACCGGACGCGGGCGCCAAGGCCTACGTGATCGGTCTCGGCGAGATGTACGTCGCAGATCCGCGCTTCGGCGCGAACTATGCGACGTCCGCGGGCGGCACCCACGGTGCGGAGTTCGTCCGCGACGCGCTCCGCATCTACGCGGAAGCCTCCCTCTGATCTGTCGAGCCACCCCCTTGCGTGCGACCCACCCCGCTGCGGTCGTACTCAAGGGGGTGGCTCGCACGCAAGGGGGTGGATCGGGGGAGGAGGGGAGGGCGTAGGGTCGTGCCATGACGGGGCGACGGAAGCGGGGGCGCGACGACCGCCCCGCGGCTGGAGCCTTCGCGGCGGCGGCGACGGCCTATGGGGCGAACTGCGCCCTCGGGCTCGCGGTGGCGGCCCGGCTCATCGACACGCGCCGCTTCCGCTGGGTGCACCACGCCCTCTACATCCTCACCTGCGCGACGACGGGACTCGCCGTCGTCGTGGGCCTCGCCACCCGCACCCCACGCACCCGTCGCGCCGCCCTCGCGCTCCTCCCCGCCGCCGTCCCCCTGGCCGCGATCCCCTACGCCGGGACGCACACCCGGCGGCACCCGCTCGTCGCCCTCATGGCAGCCCCCTTCGTCCTCGCGGGCCTCGTGGTCTCGCGCCTCCCCTCCGACCGGAAGTGACCGCATGGAACTCCTCGACGCCATCCGCCGCCGCAAGACCACCAACGGAGCGTTCCTGCCCGACCCGGTCTCCGAGGAACACCAGCGCATCCTCCTGGAAGCCGCCGGCCGCGCGCCCTCGCAGCTCAACAGCCAGCCGTGGCGCTTCGTCGTGATCGAGAACCGCGACACGATCGACGAGATCGCGCGCATCTCCGGCGAGAGCATGACGGAGGCGATGTCGAACGGCACGTTCTTCGAGCGGTACAAGCCGTACTTCCGCTTCAGCCAGGAGGAGATGGAGGAGAAGCGCAGCGGCATGCTGTTCGACAAGCTCCCCGCGCCGCTGCGGCCCTTCACGTCGCAGGTGTTCACCAAGCGCGGCCAGACTCTGATGAACACGTTCGGGGTGCCGAAGACCCTGGGCTCGGAGAACCGCAAGCTCGTCGCCGGATCGCCGCTGCTCCTGGGCGTCATGCTCGACCGCAGCGAGTACCGGCCAGGGCAGCTGTCGTCGTTCTACTCGGTGTTCAGCATGGGGGCGGCCATGGAGAACGTCTGGCTGACCACGGTCGAGCTGGGCATGGGCATCCAGTTCATCTCGTTCCCGATGGAGGTGCCGGGGCGCTGGGACGAGATCGTGCGGCTGCTGCGGGTGCCCGACGACCTGGAGCTCATGGCCGTCTACCGGCTGGGCTACCTGCCGCCGGAGCAGCGACGCCCGGCGATCGACTGGTCCAGCAGTCAGCGCAAGCTCGTATCGCAGTACGTGTTCCGCGAGGACTGCGACACCCCGCAGCAGGGCTGGGACGCGCCGCCGACCCGGTCCTGAGTCAGGAGCCGCCGGCCGCCCGCCGGACCTCGGGGAGATCGTTCAGCGCCGGTCCCTCGATGCGCGTGCCGTCCGCGGCGAACCGCGACGCGTGCAGCGGGCAGTCCCACGTGCACTCAGCGTCGTTCCAGTCGAGGATACCGCCGAGGTGCGGGCACACCGCGCTGACCGCTCGGGTCACGCCGTCGACCGTGGAGATGGCGACCGGGCGACCGCCGCGGTTCGCCACGACGCCCTCGCCCTCCGCGGGCTGCGGCACGGGGACCGGCGTGGTCTCGGCCTCGACCCAGCCTCTCGTGGCGGCGGCCGCCACCTTCGCGCCCTCGACGGCGCCGCGCGCGAGATCGGCGGGGACGGTGAGACGGGTGCCGAGGCGCAGCATCCAGGACGGACGCTCGCGGCGCTTCGTCCCGATGATCTCCTCGGTGAGCCGCAGGGCCGCGGCGGGTGCGTTCGACAGCCCCCACTTCGCGTAGCCGGTGGCGATGCGGATGCGTCCGAGGCCGCGGGGCAGGGCGCCGACGAAGGGGATGAGGTTGTGCGACTGGTAGTCCTGCGCGGACCAGCGGTGCGTCTCCTCGGCATCCGGGAAGTGCAGACGGGTCCAGTCCACGAGGTCGTCGATCGCCGCGGTCTCGCCGTCCGAGCGGCCGACCGGATGCCCGTTGCCGCCGACGACCAGCTGCGCGGTATCGGCCGGGCCGTCGGCGGCGGACACCGGTCGGATGGACCGCGTCGGGCCGTCGGCCGAGATGAACGTCCCCTCCGGCACTCCGCCGGAGACCCGGAACGAGACGCAGTACGACCGCATCCCGGCGACCTTGGAGAAGTACAGGCCGCGGTCGAGGATCGGGGTCCCGGTCGCGAGGACGATGTGCTCGGCGAACATCGGCCCCGCCGTGGTCTCCACCCGGGGCTCCGGGAGGGCGTGGGCGCCGATCACGCGGACGCCGGTGTGCAGCGTGCCGCCCCCGGCGAGGAACTCCCTTGCGAGCGCGTCGGCGACGGCGACCGGGTCGATCGTCACCTGGGAATCGAGCGCCACCGCGCCCGCGACGGGGAACGGCGTCGACAGCTCGCTCGCGGTGAGCAGCCGCGTCGGCAGTCCCGCCTCCTGCGCGGCGGCATGCTGGGCTCTGACCGCCTCGAGCCCGTCCGGACTTTGGGCGTAGGTGTGGTCGGTCCGCTCGGTGTAGCTCAGGCCGGCGGTGTCGGCGAAACCGGTGAGCCACTCCATGCCCGCCCGGTTGGCATCGACGTACGCCTGGACGAGTGCCGCCGGATGGTGCTTTCGGATGGTGGCGAGCTGCTGTCCCTGGAGGAGGGAGAGCTTGCCGGTGTTGCCACCCGTCGACAGCTCCGCCACGTCCCCCGCATCCACGACAACGACGTCGAGTCCGGCGCGGGTCAGGAGCACCGCGGTCGAGAGGCCGGTGAGCCCCGCCCCCACGATCAGCACGTCGTGCGTCGCGCCGGGATCGAAGGCAGTGCCGTGGGGTGCGTCCTGATCGACCTTCCAGAGGGGCTTCATGCCGACAGTCAACGCCTCTCCCTGCCCCCACCCCAACGCCTTGACATCCGACGATCACGCTGTCATGCGGCGACTACAGTGGCGAGCGTGAGTCTCCGTTGTGTCCTGCTCGTCGCTCTCGGCGGCACGCTCGGGACGGCGGCGCGTCTGGGACTCGGGCTCGTCGTGGACGAGCCCGGTGGGTTCCCCCTCGCGGTGCTGCTCGCGAACGTGCTGGGTGCCCTGCTCATCGGTGTCGTGGCGGCGCGGCTCCCGGCCTCCGCGGAGCTGCGGCTGCTGCTGGGCACCGGCGTCCTCGGTGGCTTCACGACCTACAGCGCCTTCATGACCGGGACGCTGGCACTGTGGGGATCGGCACCGCTCCTCGCCGCCGCGTATGCCGCGGGCAGCCTCGTCCTCGGTCTCCTCGCGGCAGCCGCGGGGCTCCGGCTGGGGCGGCCACGCCGGGGAGGGGTGTCGTGAGTCCGCTGCTGTTCCTCGCGGCCGCGCTCGCCGGGGGCGTCGGCGCCGTCCTGCGCTATCTCGTCGACCTCGGCGTCGCGCGGCTCGCCGGCCGACGGTTCCCGTGGGGGATCCTCATCGTCAACCTCACCGGCTCGTTCGCGCTGGGACTCGTGACGACGGCGCTGCCCGACGCGGCGTTCGTGCTCGGCGCCGGTCTCCTCGGGGGGTACACGACCTTCAGCACCGCGATGCTGGATGCGGTCGCGCTGTGGCGCGACGGCGAGCGCGGCGCCGCGGTGTTCGACGCGGTCGGCATGCTCGTCCTCGGTCTCCTCGCCGCGGGACTGGGGCTGGCGCTGGGGGCTGCGCTCTAGATCGACGCTTGCGAAGAGCCGACGTGCCGCGCTACTCTCGCTGCTAATCGTTTAACGCTAAACGGTTAACATCGCGCACCCGCCTTCTCGTGCACCCGTCAAAGGAGACCTCGATGCCCCGCACCTCTCGCCGCGCCCTGGGCGCCCTCGCCGCCTCCGCGGCCGCCGTCCTGGCGCTTTCCGCCTGCTCCTCCTCCGCGACCGGGGAGTCGTCGGGCGGCGACGTCACCCTCAGCTACGCGATCTGGGACGAGAACCAGAAGCCCGCGATGGAGGACATCGCCGCCGCGTACACCGAGGAGCACCCGAACGTCACGATCGAGATCCAGGTCACGCCGTACAAGGAGTACTTCACCAAGCTCCAGACCGCGGTGACGGGCGGCTCGGCCGCCGACGTGTTCTGGATGAACGGCCCGAACTTCCAGCTCTACGCCTCGAACGGACAGCTCGCCCCGCTCGACGACGTGGACGCCGCCGACTACCCCCAGGGGCTCGTCGACCTCTACACCTACGAGGACGCGCTCTACGGCGCCCCCAAGGACTTCGACACCGTCGCGCTCTGGTACAACAAGGCGCTGTTCGACGCAGCGGGGGTGGAGTATCCGAGCGCGGGCTGGACCTGGGACGACTTCCGCTCCGCGGCCGCGAAGCTGACCGACCCGGCGAAGGGCCAGTTCGGCGTCGCCGCGAGCCAGTACGGCCAGGAGAACTTCTACAACTCCATCGCGCAGGCAGGTGGAGAGGTCATCTCCGCGGACGGCACCCAGAGCGGATACGGCTCCCCCGAGGCTCTCGAGGGCATCGAGCTGTGGACCGACCTCATCGCCGACGGCTCCTCGCCCACGGCGCAGCAGATGACGGACACGAACCCGGAGGACTTCTTCCTGTCGGGCAAGGTCGCCATGTTCCAGAACGGCTCCTGGGCCGCCATCGCCTACGCGGACAACGCGGACATCGGCGGCAGTGTCGACGTGGCCCCGCTGCCGGCGGGTCCGGAGGGCAATCAGAGCGTGATCCACGGCGTCGGGAACGTCGCGAACGCCAAGAGCGCGCACGTGGAGGAGGCCAAGGACTTCGCCGCCTTCGCGAGCGGCGAGCAGGCCGCGAAGATCCAGGCCGAGACCGGCACCGTGATCCCCGCGTACAACGGTACGCAGCAGGCCTGGGTCGACGCCCTCCCGCAGTACGACCTGCAGGTCTACATCGACGCGCTGGAGACGGCTGTCCCGTACCCCGTGTCGAAGAACACCTCCGCGTGGACGAGCATCGAGAGCGAGGTGCTGTCCCAGGTGTGGTCCGGAGCGGTCTCCCCGAAGGACGGCCTGCAGGATCTCGCCGCGCAGATGCAGACCGCGCTGGACGCCGAGCAGGAGTGACCGGATGACCGTCCTCGCGCCTCGCGCGGTCGCCCCCGCCGCCGGACGGACCCCGGAGGCCCCGCCCTCCGGGGTCCGCCGGCGGCGCCGCACGCCCGGTGCCTCGCCGTGGTGGGCTCTGGTGTTCCTCGGGCCCACCGCCCTGGGCCTCGCCGTGTTCTACCTGTGGCCGACCGTGCGCACGCTCATCATCTCCTTCACGAAGTCGGGGCCGTTCGGCGGTGCGGAGTGGATCGGGTTCGAGAACTACGTGCGGCTGTTCCAGGATCCGGAGCTCTTCGGCGCTCTCCGCAACACCGCGGTCTACACGGTGATCGCGCTCATCGGCATCCCCCTCGCGGTCGGGATCGCCGCGCTGCTGAACACCACCGGCCTCAAAGGCCGCAGCGCCTACCGCACGCTCTACTTCATCCCCGTCGTCACCATGCCCGCGGCGATCGCGCTCGTCTGGCGCATGATCTACAACGGCGACTACGGCGTGCTGAACGCGGCCCTCGGCGCGGTCGGCATCGAAGGGCGGAGCTGGCTGACCGATCCGAACACCGCGCTGGTCGCGATCGCGGTCGTCGGCATCTGGGCCGGCCTCGGGACCAACATCGTCATCTTCCTCGCCGGACTCCAGGGCATCCCCGACACGATCATGGAGGCGGCCGACCTCGACGGGGCGGGCCCCGTGCGCAAGTTCTTCTCCATCACGATCCCGCTGCTGTCGCCCTCGATCTTCTTCGTCAGCGTCATCAGCGTGATCGGGGCGCTGCAGGTGTTCGATCTCATCTACATGATGCTCGGGCGCAGCAACCCCGCGATGCCGAACACCCGGACGGTCGTCTACCTGTTCTACGAAGCGGGCTTCCTCGACAACGACCGCGGCTACGCCGCCGCCGTCGCCTTCCTCCTGCTGCTGATCATCCTCGTGCTGACGATCGTGCAGTTCCGGCTGCAGAAGAAGTGGGTGCACTATGAGTGACGTCTCCCTCGACACCCGCGCGGTCGTCGGTGCCGCCCCCGCACGATCGCGGAGCGCGGGCACCCCACGGAACCGCGGACTGTGGATCGTGCACGTCGTGCTCATCGTCGGCGCCGCGCTCATGGTGTTCCCGTTCGTCTGGCAGCTGCTGACCTCGTTCAAGACGCTGTCCGACTCGGTGCAGGTGCCGCCGTCGTTCCTCCCGCGCGAGTGGGTGTTCACCAACTTCGCCGAGGTCTTCGACTCGATGCCGTTCGGGCAGATGTTCCTGAACTCCGTGCTCCTCACGGTCGGCCGCACGGTCGGGCAGGTCGCCCTGTGCACCATGGCGGGCTACGCGTTCGCGCGCATCGCCTTCCCCGGCCGGAACGCCCTGTTCGTCGTGTTCCTCTCGGTGCTCATGGTGCCCTCGCAGCTCTACCTGCTGCCGCAGTACGAAATCATCCAGGCGCTCGGCTGGCTGAACACGCTGCAGGCGCTCATCGTGCCCGGCATCTTCAGCGCCTTCGGGACCTTCCTGATGCGGCAGTTCTTCCTCTCGATGCCGGCCGAGCTGGAGGAGGCGGCGCGCATCGACGGGGCGAATCCGTGGCAGACCTTCTGGCGGATCATGGTTCCGCTCGCGAAGCCTGGCATCATCGCACTTGTGGTGTTCACCGTGCTGTGGTCCTGGAACGATCTGCTGTGGCCGCTGATCGTGACGACCGATCCGGCGAAGATGCCCCTGTCGGTCGGACTCTCGCAGCTCGTCGGCATCCACGGCACCGACTACCCGGTGCTCATGGCGGGTGCCCTGCTGGCGACCCTGCCCATGCTGGTGACGTTCATGATCCTGCAGCGGCAACTCATCCAGGGCATCGCGTTCAGCGGGACGAAGGGCTGAGACATGGCACAGCGTGAGCACGCCCCGAGCCGCCGCCCGACCCTGCGGATGGTGGCCGAACGTGCCGGAGTGTCGACCGCGACCGTCTCGTACGTGTTCTCCGGGCGCGCAGGGGCCAGCGGGGCGGGCGTGGCCGAGGCCACCGCGGCGCGGGTGCTCGCGGCGGCGGACGAGCTCAACTACCGGCCGAACACGGCCGCGAGGGCGATCCGCACGGGTCGCAGCGGCATGGTGCAGCTCTCCCTGCACATGCTGAGCGATCCGTGGTCGCTGGCGGTGGCCGACGCCGTGAACGCCGAGGCGAACCGGCACGGGCTGACGACGCTGATCCTCGCCGACGGCGACTGGCACGCGGCGCTCGACCGCGTCGAGAGCGACGTGGCGTATCTCGACGGCGTCGGCCTGGACGAGGAGGACGCGCGACGGCTGGGCGACCTCGTCAAGCGCGGCCAGCGCCTCGTGGTGTTCTCGGAGCACCTGGAGCCGGACGGCTTCGACGTCATCCGCTCGGACGCGATCCCGGGGTGCGAGCTCGCGATGGACCACCTGCTGGAGCGGCATACGGCGATCGGCTGCATCGCCGCCGAGGGGGCCGTCCGCCTCGCGGGAACCCAGGTCACGCGCTACACGCCGTATGTCGAGAAGCTCGCGGCGGCCGGCATCTCCGCGGATCCGGCGTGGACCGTGACCTATGCGGAGACGCAGGCCAGCGCCTTCACCGCCGCGATCGAGCTGCTGTCGCAGGAGAACCGCCCGGACGCCGTGTACGCGACGACCGACTTCGCCGCGATCGCCGCGATCAACGCCGCGCACATGCTCGGGCTCCGCGTGCCGCACGACGTCGCGGTGATCGGGGTCGGGAACACGCCGGACGCACGGCTCATCGCCCCCACCCTCACCACCGTCGGCCCCACGGACTTCTACGAGCGTCAGGCGCGGATCATCGTCGAGAAGGCGCTCGAGAACGAGCCCTCACCCGGTGCGCTGCACGAGTTCCCCTGGGCTCTCGTGCCCGGCGGGTCGACCGACCTCGACGCCCCGGCCTCCCGCGGCCGCTGAGCCTCCCTCCTTTCTCCCCCTCTGTCACGAAGGACTTCTGTTGGACCTCCACATCGGCATCATCGGCTTCGGCGCGCGCTCCACTCTTCAGGAGGAGGTGCACCGGCCGGGGCACGGCTCCCGCATCACCGCCGTCTGCGACCTCGCCCCGCGCGCCCGCGAGGACGCCAGGGCGCTCGTCCCCGACGCGCTCATCACCGACTCCCTCGACGAGCTGCTCGCGTCCGGTGTCGACGCGGTCATGGTGCTGACGCCGGACGACACGCACGCCGCCCTGACCATCCGCGCGCTGGAGGCCGGGGTGCCCGTCTTCTGCGAGAAGCCCCTCGCGATCGATCTGGCCGACGCCGACCGCATGCTGGAGACCGCGCGACGCACCGGCACCCGGCTCTACATCGGGCACAACATGCGGCACATGCCCGTGATCACCCTCATGCGCAGGCTCATCCAGGACGGGCGCATCGGGCAGGTGAAGGCCGTGTGGGTACGGCACTTCGTCGGGCACGGCGGCGACTTCTACTTCAAGGACTGGCACGCCGACCGGAGCCGCACCACCGGACTCCTCCTGCAGAAGGGGGCGCACGACCTCGACATCATCCATTGGCTGGCGGGCGCGTACACCGAGCAGGTGGCGGCGATGGGCGGCCTGAGCGTCTACGGCGACATCGCCGACCGGCGGGACCGCACGGGGGAGCGGATGCCCGATTGGTTCAGCATGGACAACTGGCCGCCGACCGCGCTCACCGGACTCCACCCCGTCGTCGACGTCGAGGACATCTCGATGGTGAACCTGAGGCTCGAGGGCGGGATCTTCGCGTCGTACCAGCAGTGCCACTTCACCCCGGACTACTGGCGGAACTACACCGTGATCGGCACCGAGGGGCGCATCGAGAACTTCGGCGACGTGGCCGGCAGCGAGGTGAAACTGTGGAACCGTCGGCATGCCGGGGCGGCCGACGCGGACGAGGTGTTCATCGTGCCCGAGGTGCCGGATGCGGGGCACGACGGTGCCGATGCGCTGCTCGTGGCCGAGTTCCTCCGGTTCGTGCGGCACGGCGGTCTCACGGCGACCTCGCCCGTCGCGGCGCGGGAGGCCGTGGCCGCCGGGATCCTCGCGACCGCGTCCCTCCGCGGCGATGGCTCCGCGATCTCCGTCCCCCCGCTCGACCCCGATCTCGTCGCCTACTTCGAGCGCGGCCAGACCCCCTCTCCCTCCCCCGTCGCCTGACCCCCCCGCCCCCGGCAGGGGAGTGCAAAATGGCACCCGAACCGCGGCTCCCAGGCACGTTTCTGATCCCGCAGTGAGGGGGGAGGGGGAAGAGGGGCGGGGCTCTCAGGGAGTTCACACCGAAGCGAATGTACAAACGTACATGTACGGGTGTCCAGGGGGTGAGCGATGGCGGAGAGCGCGCGTCGGCGGCGTGATCCCGAAGCGCGCCGCCGGGAGATCGTCACCGCGACCGCTGAGCTGATCGTCGAGGTCGGGGCCGACGCCATCACGCACCGCATGGTCGCCGCCCGCGCCGGAGTGCCGCTCGGGGCGACCACCCAGTACTTCGACACCCTCGACGACCTGCGCGGCGCCGCCTTCCGGGCCCTCGCGGACGAGATCGAGTGCCGGCTCGACGGGGTGCGGCAGACCCTCGCCGAACGCGGGGCCGGGGCCGACGTCATCGCCGCGCTCGTCCACGACAGCATCCACGACGGACACGCGGTGCAGGCGGATCGAGCGGTGGTCACGGCGGCCGTCCACGATCCGCGTCTGCGCGAGCTCGCGCGCCACCTGTCCGACCGCCTCGTCGACCTCCTGGAGCCGACCTATGGCGCCGACCGAGCCCGAGCGGCGATGATCTTCATCGACGGCGTCATGTGGAGCACGCAGATCCGCGACGTCGATCTCGAACAGTCCTTCCTCGAATCCGCACTGGCGCGGATCCTCGGAGAACCTCTCTCCCTCCCATCCGCAGCGACCGCCATCCCCTGACACCGAGGACCCCGCCTTGTCGAAACTCGCCATCCTCAGCCTGAAGAACCGCGCCCTCATCGCGCTCGTGACGATCGTCGCCGCGGTGTTCGGCGGGCTCGCGCTGACCAACCTCAAGCAGGAGCTCATCCCGTCGCTCGAGCTGCCGGCGCTCGTGGTCATGACCACGTACCCCGGCGCCTCGCCCGAGGTGGTCGAGAACGACGTCTCGACGCCGATCGAGTCGGCCATCCAGGGGGTTCCCGATCTGGAGTCGACCACCGCGACGAGCACGACCAATGCGTCCATCGTGCAGGCGATGTTCTCGTACGGCACGAACCTCGCGACCGCGGAGCAGAAGATCCAGCAGGCGATCAACCGGATCTCCTCGCAGCTGCCGGAGGACGTCACGCCGCAGGTGCTCTCGGTCTCGATCGACGACTTCCCGGTGATCCAGGTGGCGGTCACCGGCTTCGACGACGCGGACAACGCCCAGGCGCAGCTCGAGAGCGTCGCGATCCCCGATCTGGAGGACGTCGACGGGGTGAACGCGGCCGAGATCGTCGGCGGCGTCGGACAGCGCATCACCATCACCCCCGACCTCGCGAAGCTCGCCGCCGCAGGGCAGAGCAGCGAGGCGATCAGCACGGCGCTGCAGCAGAACGGCACCCTCTTCCCCGGTGGCGAGATCACCGAGGACGGCGAGACCCTCACGGTGCAGACCGGAGCGAAGATCACCTCGGTCGACGAGATCGCCGCCCTGCCGCTCGTCGGCACCGCGGTCACCATCGGCGACGTCGCGACGGTGGCGCAGGTGTCCGACCCGGTGACCTCCATCTCCCGCGTCGACGGCGAGGACGCCCTGTCGATCTCCATCACGAAGCTCCCCGCCGCCAACACGGTCGAGGTGTCGCAGGGGGTCATCGCGGCCCTCGACGAGATCGGGGAGGCGCTTCCGGACGCGGAGTTCACGGTCGTGTTCGACCAGGCGCCGTTCATCGTGCAGTCCATCGACACCCTCGCCACGGAGGGTCTGCTCGGCCTCGTGATGGCCGTGCTCGTGATCCTCGTGTTCCTCATGTCGGTGCGCTCGACCCTGGTCACCGCGATCTCGATCCCGACCTCGGTCCTCATCACCTTCATCGGGCTGCAGGCGTTCGGCTACTCCCTCAACGTGCTGACCCTCGGGGCGCTCACGATCGCGATCGGCCGCGTGGTCGACGACTCCATCGTGGTGATCGAGAACATCAAGCGCCACTACGTGGGAGATGCGGACAAGGGCGACGCGATCCGTCTCGCCGTGCGCGAGGTCGCCGCCGCCATCACCGCGTCGACCATCACGACCGTGGCGGTGTTCCTGCCGATCGTGTTCGTGGGTGACATGGTGGGCGAGCTGTTCCGCCCGTTCGCGATGACGGTCACCATCGCCATGGTCGCGTCGCTCTTCGTGGCGCTGACGATCGTGCCGGTGCTGGCCTACTGGTTCCTCAAGCCCGGCAAGCCGCTCCTCGACGACCAGGGGAACGCGATCGACCCGGAGGACCCGGCGGCCCCGCCGACGCGGCTGCAGCGCAGCTACCGCCCCATCCTCGGCTGGACGCTGAAGCACTCGGGCATCACGGTCGCGCTCGCGGTGGTGGTCCTCGCCGGGACCCTCGCCGCCGCCCCGCTGATGAAGGTGAACTTCCTCAGCGACTCCGGACAGAACACCATGACCGTGACGCAGGACCTCGGGCCGACGGCGAGCCTGCAGGCGAAGTCCGACGCCGCCGTCCCCGTCGAGGAGGCCCTCCTCGACATCGACGGCATCGAGCACGTGCAGGCCTCCATCGGGTCGAGCGGCTCCGCGCTGCGCGACGCGTTCTCCGGCGGCGCCGGGATCACCTACTCCGTGCTCACCGACGGCGACGCCGATCAGGAGAAGCTGCGCGCCGAGGTGCAGGACGCCATCGACGGTCTCGGCGACGAGGTCGGCGAGGTCACCGTCGCGGCGTCCGCCGGCTTCGGCTCCAGCGACATCGAGATCACCGTGTCGGCCGCGAGCGGCGACGACCTCGCCACCGCCACCTCCGCCGTGGTGGACGAGCTCGACGGCCGCGAGGGCATCGGTCAGGTGACTGACAACCTCGCCGAGGCGCTGCCGTACATCGCCGTGGTTGTGGACCGCGAGGCCGCCGCCCAGGTCGGGCTGTCCGAGGTCGCCGTCGGGTCGATCGTGTCGAACACGATGCGTCCCCAGCAGATCGGCTCGGTCGAGATCGACGACACCGCGCTCACCGTGTACCTCGTCAACCCCGAGCCGCCCACGACCGTCGCCGCCCTCCAGCAGCTCGCGATCCCCACCGCGGCCGGTATCGTGCCGCTGGAGGACATCGCGACCGTCGAGCAGCGCAACGGTCCCACCTCGATCACCACCGAGCAGGGACGCCGCACCGCGACCGTCACCGTGCCGCCCGCATCGGACAACCTCGCGGTCGCCACCCAGTCGGTCACCGAGGCGCTCGCCGCGGCTGACCTTCCGGACGGCGCCTCGGCCGAGGTCGGCGGCGTCGCCTCGCAGCAGGCCGACTCGTTCGCGCAGCTCGGCCTGGCCATGCTCGCCGCGATCCTCATCGTGTACGTGGTGATGGTGGCGACGTTCAAGTCGCTGCGTCAGCCGCTGCTGCTGCTGATCTCGGTGCCGTTCGCGGCGACCGGCGCCATCCTGCTGCAGATCATCACGGGCGTACCGCTCGGCGTGGCATCGCTGATCGGCGTGCTGATGCTCATCGGCATCGTGGTGACGAACGCGATCGTGCTCGTCGACCTCGTGAACCAGTACCGGGAGAAGGGACTGTCGACCGCGGAGGCGGTGATGGCGGGAGGGGAGAAGCGTCTGCGTCCGATCCTCATGACCGCGCTCGCCACCATCCTCGCCCTCACCCCGATGGCGCTCGGGATCACCGGGCACGGCGGCTTCATCTCGCAGCCGCTGGCCATCGTGGTGATCGGCGGACTCGTCTCCTCCACCGTGCTGACGCTCATCGTGCTGCCGACCCTGTACAACCTCGTCGAGGGGGCGCGGGAGCGCCGCCGGGCGCGGAAGGGCGAGCCGCACGACGATGGCGCCTCGGTCCCCGTCCACGCGGACGGCACGCCGGTCAGCCGGCGCGAGCTGCGCGAGAACCACGGCGAGTAGCCGCGCGTCCACAACTCAGGAGAAAGGCCCCGGTCCCGTCCGTAGGACGAGGATCGGGGCCTTTCGGCGTCGGTTCTCCGGAGTTGTGGACCGCGGTCAGGCGAAGGAGAGGCCCCACTCCACGGTCCAGGTCTCGCCGGGAGCGAGACGGCGCAGACCGCGGCCGCTGTTGAACGCGTCGGCCGGCGCGGTCATCGGCTCGATCGCGACCGCGAGCGGGGTATCGGGGTAGTTCGTAGCCGTGTACACCTGCACGAAGTCGAAGCCCTCGCCCTGCCAGAGCGTGACGGTCCGGCCGTCGGGCGCGGTGAGGGTGTGCCGCACCCGGCCGTCCGCGTCGCGCTCCAGGTCCGTGAACCCGGTGTCGAGCGAGACGTCGCCGACGCGGATGCCGTCGCGCAGTTCGGGATCGGCGGGACGGGTGCCGATCGGGAGCATGCGGTCGTCCGTCTGGAAGGCGGTGCGGGCGGGCACACGGAGGACGAGGTCGTGCGGGTCGACGTCGCCGATCGTGGGGAACGGGTGAGTGCCGACCGCGACGGGTGCGGGGGAGTCGGACCAGTTGGTGAGCGTGTGCGTGACCGTGATGCCGTCGGCGGTGAGGACATACGCGACGGACGTCTCGATCAGGTACGGATAGCCGGTCTGCGGGAAGACGGTCGCCCGCAGCGTCGCGGCCCCCTCCGTCTGCTCGATCGCATACGCCGTGAAGCGCAGCAGGCCGTGACTGGCGTTGTCCGTCTTCGGCTCGGTGATCGCGAGCTGGCGCACGGTGCCCTCGTCGTCCCAGCGGCCGTCGCGCACCCGGTTGGGCCAGGGCGTCAGCACGACACCCGAGCACGACGGCGTCGGGATGTCGAGCGGATACGGGGAGATGAGATCGACCTCGCCGATCCGGAGGGCACGGAGAGAGGCGCCGACTTGGGCGATCTGCGCGGTCACGTCGCCGAGGCGGAGGTGGACCTGGGTGCCGGTGGGAGAGACGGAGTTCACCTCGACATCGTAGTGCCGCGGGCCGCCGGAGTGCGGGGGTCTCCCAGGGATGCCGGGTAGACTGAGACGGTCGGCTTCGGACACCCGCGCAGGGCGCGGACGTTTTTCAGTGTGTGAAGTGTGAGTCCAGGGGCCGATGGTGCGCGTCGATCGACGCGAATCAACCATCACAGGAATGGCCCCGGCCGCAGATCGTCCGGACTCCGCTGGATCGGAGTGCTCGCGCGTGCGCGCAGCGCTGTTCTCGTGCGAGAACGCAAGAAGGACACCCGAATGCCCAAGAACAAGAAGCCCCGCGGCGGTCGCGCCGCCGCGAACTTCGAGCCGCGCTACGGCGCCAAGAAGACCTCGTTCCACGACCGCCACCGTCCGGCCGGCGGTCGGGACACGGCTCGGGACGAGCGTCCCGCGCGCGACGACCGCGAGGGTCGAGCGACCGGCGGGTACGACCGCCGCCCCGGGAGTCGCAGCCCGGGACACCGAGGCTACCGCCCGGAGGAGACCGAGTCCGGTGCTCCGAAGCGTCGCTGGAGCTCCCAGGAGCGCGCCGGTCGCGACGAGGCCCGCAGCATCCGCAACCGTGCGGAGTCCGGGCGTCGCGAGGCCCCGCACCGCCGTGACGATCGTGCCGGCGGCGGCCGGTTCGACGACCGCGCCGAGCGTCCGCGGTACAACGACCGGGCCGGCGCCGGACGGTTCGACGACCGCCCGCGGCGCGACGACCGCGGCGGCTCGCAGCGACAGGGGTTCCGCGACGGCGACCACCGCGGCGGCGGACGCCCGCGCTTCGACGACCGCCGGAACGAGCGTCCGCGCTTCGACCGCGACGACCGTCCGCGGCGCGACGACCGCGGCGGCGACCGCACCCGCGGCAACGGCCAGGGGACCGAGCGTTCGTACGACGCCGCCCGTGCGCGCCGTGCCTTCGACCGCGACCGCACGCAGCGCTCCTTCGAGGGCGGGCGCGAGCGTCCGTCGACCGGAGGGGCCTACCGCACCGAGCGTCCGCGTCGGGACGAGCGTCCCCGTCGCGACGAGCGTCCGACCCGCAGCGACTGGAACGCGAAGCCGAAGGCCGCGTTCGAGCAGACCGACGACGTCGTCCACGAGCGCCTCGAGGCACAGGCCGTGCAGGCCGTCGAGGTCGAGGGCGTCACGTTCGCCGACCTCGGCCTGGGCTCCAACATCACCGAGACCCTGAACAACATGGGCGCCGCGACGCCGTTCCCGATCCAGGCGGCGAGCATCCCGGCCGTCCTCGAAGGGCGCGACGTGCTCGCCCGAGGACGCACGGGTTCCGGCAAGACCATCGCCTTCGGGGCACCGCTCGTCGAGCGGGTGCTGCAGTCGCAGGCGGGCAAGCGTCGCGAGTTCGGCCGTGCGCCGCGTGCGATCATCCTCGCTCCGACGCGCGAGCTCGCGCTGCAGATCGACCGGACCATCCAGCCGATCGCCCGCAGCGTCGGCCTCTTCACGACGCAGATCTACGGCGGTGTGCCCCAGGGGCGCCAGGTGGGCGCGCTGAAGAAGGGCGTCGACATCGTCATCGGCACCCCCGGTCGTGTCGAGGATCTGATGAACCAGGGCAAGCTCGACCTGTCCGACTGCCGCATCGCGGTGCTCGACGAGGCCGACCACATGTGCGAGCTCGGATTCGTCGAGCCCGTGCAGCGCATCCTCCGCCGCACGGCCGAGGGGAGCCAGAAGCTCCTGTTCTCCGCGACCCTCGACCGCGAGGTCGCGGCGCTGGTGGACGAGTTCCTCGTCGACCCCGCCGTGTTCGAGGTCGCGGGCGAAGACCAGGGCTCCAGCACCATCGAGCACCGGGTGCTCGTCATCGAGCACCGCGACAAGGCGGACATCCTCACGTCGCTCGTCGACCGCGAGGGCAAGACGCTCGTCTTCGCTCGCACGCGCGCCTACGCCGAGATGCTGGCCGATCAGTTCGACGACGCGGGGATCCCCGCGGTGTCGCTGCACGGCGACCTCAACCAGGCCAAGCGCACGCGCAACCTGGAGAAGCTGACCTCGGGTCGGGTGAACGTCCTCGTGGCCACCGACGTCGCCGCGCGCGGCATCCACGTCGACGACATCGACCTCGTGGTCCAGGCCGACGCGCCGGACGAGTACAAGACCTACCTGCACCGCTCCGGTCGCACGGGTCGCGCCGGGCGCTCGGGCCGGGTCGTCACGCTCATCACGCGGCAGCGTCAGCGCCGGATGACCGAGCTGCTCGGTCGCGCCGAGATCGAGGCCCCGTTCGAGCAGGCCCGCCTGGACGACGACGTGATCGAGGAGATCGCCGGGCGCGCGCCGTCCGCCGCCGAGCTCACTTCCTGACGCGTTCGGGATCAGAAAGGCCCCGGAGACCTCGGTCTCCGGGGCCTTTTCGCACTCTGCACCGGGCGGGTCAGGGGAGGGTGTGCTCGTGGAGGGACGTCGTGAGGGCGGTGCCGTTGAGGTCGAGGTAGAGGACGCGCTCGGTGACCGTGAGGGTCAGGGTGTTCCGGCGGGCGAGGTGGGGCGTGGCGGTGTCGACGAAGCCGGGATCGAAGCTGTAGACGCGGATCTCCTCGGCCCGGTGGATGCGCTTGTCGGCCCACGGTGCCATGACCTTGGCGGGATCGCGGTGCGTGTAGACCACGGTCCGGTCCGCGAGGCGGGAGGCGTGATGCAGCCGCGCGGCATCGGGAGCGCCCACCTCGATCCAGACCGTGACCCGGCCCGTGAGGTCGCGCACGAGCACCGCAGGCTCCTCGGTGTCGGAGACGCTGCCGCCGAACGCGATGCCCTCCGCGAACTCGAGTCCGTAGGCGAGCACCCGCGTGAGCATGTACGCGTCGGTCTCGGACGGGTGCCGGGCGGCCCGGAGCGACACGTCTTCGTAGACCCCGCGATCGGTGTCGGCGAGCTGCATCTCGAACGTGTGGACTGTCGAACCGATCGCCATGATCCTCGAGCCTACGCGGAGCTGCGCCCTCCGGCCGACCGGGTCAGAACAGCATCGGCTGCGGCGGGGTGGCGGCTGCGGCGCGACCGCTCGGCGTGAACATCACCGGCCCGGCCGCCGGGGTCTCCGTCTGCACGTGGCCCTGTCCGGGGCGGAAGCCGCGCCGCGGATAGTCGTCTTCGTGCCGCCCATCGAGCCCGTGCATCCGGATGAGCGGACGAGCGCGCTTGGCGAGCCACTGCCGATACGGCTTCGGCGCCTCGACCGACGCTCCGGGATAGAGGCCCCGATACGACGACACGAGGTCGGGACGGTTCTCGCCGAGCCACTGGAAGAACCACGGCTTGACGCCGGGACGCAGGTGCAGGGCTCCGTAGATCACGCTCCGCGCTCCGGCGGCCTTGATGCGGCGGAGAGCGTCGTCGATCGCGGCGAGGGAGTCGGTGAGGTGCGGCATGATCGGCATGAGGAACACCGTGACGGGGAAGCCGGCGTCGGCGAGCGCGCGGACGGTGTCGAGGCGGGCCTGCGTGGTCGGGGCGCCCGGCTCGATCGCCTTCTGCAGCGTGTCGTCGTACATCGCGATCGACATCTGCACGTCGACCGGCACGCGCAGCGCCGCCTTCTTCAGCAGCGGGATGTCGCGGCGGATCAGCGTGCCCTTCGTGAGGATCGACATCGGGGTGCCCGACGCCGCGAGCGCCTCGATGATGCCGGGCATGAGGGCGTAGCGCCCCTCGGCCCGCTGGTACGGGTCGGTGTTCGTGCCGAGGGCGACCGTCTCGTGCTGCCAGCTCCCGCGGCGCAGCTCCCGTTCGAGCACCTCGACGACGTTGACCTTGACGACGATCTGGGTGTCGAAGTCGGCGCCGCCGTCCAGGTCGAGGTACTCGTGCGTGCCCCGCGCGAAGCAGTAGGTGCAGGCGTGGGAGCAGCCACGGTAGGGGTTGATCGTCCAGGCGAAGGGCATGCGCGACGCCCCGGGGACATGGTTGAGGGCGGACTTCGACAGCACCTCGTGGAATGTCATGCCGGCGAACTCCGGCGTGGTCACGGTGCGGAGGACGCTGGACCGGTTCTCGAGGCCGGGCAGCGCCGCCTCGTCGCTGTCCGCGAGCTTCTGTCCCTGCCACCGCATCGTCCTATTCGAACAAAGAACCGAATCGAAGTCAAGCGAGTGTGGCATCAATGTTCGAATGGAAGAATGGGCGCATGCCCACCTCGCCGCACGCTCAGCATGCGGCGCCGCGTTCCCCGATCCTCGGCCCCGCTCTGCCGGTCGGGCTGGCGGTGACCGCGCTGGGGGTGGTGCTGTCCCTCACCGGCGCGGCCGCGACCCCCGTGGCGTCGGAACCGCTCCCGCGCCCTGTCGCGGTGATGCAGGTGCCCTCGGTGCAGAACGCGGCGACACCCGCGGCCGATCCCTGCGCCGACACCGCGGTGCAGGAGGCGATCGCCGCGGGCGACGACGCCACCACGGTGGCCGCCTTCGGCGGCGGGGTGCCCTTCCGCGAAGCCGTGGTCGCCGGGAACGCGCCCTGTGTCTCGCTCAGCGATCCCGCCCGGATCTGGGTGGTGGTGAACAAGGGGCGCCCGCTCGATCCGGCCGCCTACGAACCCGCGGAACTGGGCCAGGTGCCGCTGCAGATGACGACGCCGTCGGGCCGCGTGCGCGCGGAGGTCGCCGACGCGGTCGGGCGCATGGCGGATGCTGCCGCCGCCGCGGGGGTCGGGCGCATCGGCGCGAACAACGGCTACCGTTCCTACGGGCTCCAGGTCGCGACCTATGGCGCCCACGTGCGGGACCAGGGGCAGGCCGACGCGGACGCCGGCTCGGCACGCCCGGGGCACAGCGAGCATCAGACCGGTCTCGCCCTCGACGTCGTGGCCTGCGATGCCGGGTGCGGCGGCCTCGACGGCTTCGGGGCGACGCGGCAGAGCGAGTGGGTGGCCGCGCACGCCTGGGAGTACGGGTTCATCGTGCGCTATGAGCAGGTCGGCACCCCCGTCACCGGCTACGCCCCCGAGCCCTGGCACCTGCGCTACGTCGGCACGGAGCTCGCGGCGGCGTACCACGAGGGCGGCTTCCACACCCTCGAGGAGTTCTTCGGCCTGCCCGCCGCCCCCGACTACGCGCACTGAGGGCGCGTCCGCGGTGTCGTCCGGCGTGCTCTGAGGCATCCCACAAACGCGGTACCCAGTCCCACCCGGGATGGGATGCATTCTCACAATCGCCTGTCCTGCCCCGTGTTCCCGCCGTAGACTCGCCGGAGCAACGACGCACGACACGTTCGGGAGGACGGCATGGAACGCGACATCTACGAAGAGGATCACGAGGCCTTCCGCGACCTCGTCAAGGACTTCGTCAAGCGCCACGTCACGCACGAGGCCATCGAGAAGTGGGATGCCGCCGGCGAGGTGGACCGCGCCACGATGCGCGCCGCCGGTGAGGCCGGCATCATCGGGCTCTCCGTGCCCGAGGAGTTCGGCGGCGCCGGGATGCTGCAGGACTACCGCTTCCGCGCGATCGTGAACGAAGCGGTCATCGCGGCCGGGGCGGGCTCGCTCGCCGGGGCCTTCGGCATCCAGGACGACCTGGCCGTGCCGTACCTCGTGCACATGGGCACGCAGGAGCAGAAGGAGAAGTGGCTGCCCCGCATGGCCACTGGCGAGGTCGTCGGCGCGCTCGCCATGACCGAGCCCGGCGCGGGCTCCGACCTCCGCGGCATCAAGACCACGGCGAAGAAGGTCGACGGCGGCTACCTCGTCAACGGTGCCAAGACGTTCATCTCGTCGGGCGCGACCGCCGACCTCGTCGTGACCTTCGTCAAGACGGGCGAGGGCAACCGGCCGGACGCGTTCAGCCTCGTCCTCATCGAGAAGGGCATGGAGGGGTTCGACAACGGCAAGAAGCTCTCGAAGATGGGCTTCCACGGTCACGACACCGCCGAGCTGTCGTTCACCGACGTGTTCGTGCCCGAGGAGAACCTCATCGGCGGCGTCGAGGGCAAGGGCTTCATCCAGCTCATGATGAACCTCCCGCTCGAGCGCCTCTCGATCGGCGTGGCCGGAGCCGCCGCCGCGCAGGCCGCGCTCGACTGGACCGTCGCCTACACGAAGGACCGCGAGGCCTTCGGGGAGCGCATCATCGACTTCCAGAACAGCCGCTTCACCATCGCCGACATGTCCGCCACGGTCGACGCGCTGTGGGCCTTCATCGACCGCGCGCTGCTGGCCTACAAGGACGGCAAGCTCTCGGCCGAAGAGGCCGCGAAGGTCAAGTTCTGGGCGACCGAGCGGGAGTGGGAGGTGCTCGACGCCGGGGTCCAGCTCCACGGCGGCTACGGCTACATCACGGAGTACCCCATCGCCCGTGCCTTCCTCGACGCCCGCGTGCACCGCATCTACGGCGGCACGAACGAGATCATGCGTGAGATCGTCGGGCGTCAGATCGCCGGCAAGCGCTGACGTCTCCGGGCACAGCTTCGGAGATTCCCCTCGGCAC
>NZ_DLNJ01000011.1:0-30722 GCF_002478345.1 Microbacterium sp. UBA7513 | reverse complement strand
GTGCCGAGGGGAATCTCCGAAGTCGTGCCCGGTCAGGGGATGAGCATGAGCCGGAGGGTGTCGAACCCGTCGAGCGTGACGGCGCCACCGAGCAGGGCGAGATTCTGCTCGCGGACCGCCTCGAAGCGATCCCTGGTCATCGAGTAGTTGTGGTGCGGGGTCGCCGCGTTCTCGCGGACCACCATCGTCGTGCCGTGGGGACGGTAGCCGACCCTCCGGGAGATTGCGTTCGAGGCGGCGTTGTCTGCGAAGGCGCCCGAGGTCACCTCTCGTGCCCCCAAGCCGTCGAACAGTGCGAAAAGCATCAAAGCTCTCATCCGTGTGCCGATGCCGCGGCCCTGATACTCGATACCGAGCCAGGAGCCCGTCTCCGCTCGGTGCCGCATGCCCCAATCGTCGGCGCTCACGCCCTGGACACCGACGAGGATGCCGTCCACCAGCACCCCGAGTTCGAGCATGAACCGTTCGGGAGCGATCTGGGAGCGGGCGTGCCACTGGTACGACAGGAGTCGGCGTACAACGGTGTCCGTGTCACCGCGAGTCCAGGGGACGGCGAAGGGCATCCGGCCCGGATCGTGCACGCCGCGTGCGGCGAGGTCGCCCAGGGTGACCAGCAGATCGTCATCCAGCCACCGCAGTTCGAGGTCTCCGGCACGCGCTCGCACCCCCGCGGCGGGCCAGCGGCGAACCAGGTCGGCGGCTGTCATCGCCACAGTATGGCATCGCTCCACACGCCGGTCTCCGGGCACAACTTCGGAGATTCCGGACGACATGCCGGGGCAGCCTCTTCCGCCCCGGCGTGTCGTGCCCTGTCTCCGAAGTCGTGCCCGGCCTCAGGCGAGGGGCTCGGCGGCGGCTTCGCGTGCGGCCTTCGAGGCGGGGGAGGCGGCGCCGATCTTCCAGTAGCCGCAGAAGCTGACGGCGTTCTTGTCGACGCTGCGCTCGCCGACGAGCTGCTTGCGGACGCCGGAGGCCAGGGCCTGCTCGCCGGCCGCGTACGCGTGGAACGGAGCATCGGGCAGAGCGGTGCGAGCGAGGGCGTCCAGGGCGAGAACCCCGGGCGGGATCTCGTGCGGCCGCACGATCCACACCACGTCGAGCCCCGACGGATGCGCGAACTCCAGGGCGTCCTCCGCGGACGGGACCTCGATGATCGCCGTGCCCGCGGCGTTGGCCGGCAGGGAGGCGCTGATCGACGCGATCGCAGGGAGGGCGGTCTCGTCGCCCACGAGCACCACCCGGTCGGTGCCCCGCTCGGGGTTGAACGTCAGGCCCTCGTCGATGATGAGGACGTGCTCGCCGGGGGCGCAGGTCTCCGCCCATCGGGAGGCCGGACCGGCGGTGCCGTCGGCCGCCGAGCCGTGCAGCACGAAGTCGACGTCGAGCTCGGCGCCGGTCTCGGGCGTGGCCGGGCGGTACGCGCGCACGGTGTAGTTGCGCATCACGGGGCGCTCGCCGTCGGGGATGCGGAGGAACTTCAGATACCCGAGCATCCGGTTCGCCTTGGCGGGCACCCGCTCGAGCCCGGCCTCCCCGCCGATCGGCAGGAACAGCCGGAACCACTGGTCGTAGCCCATCGGACGGAAGCGGTCGATCTCGCCGCCGCCCAGGGTCACCCGCACCCAGTGCGGCGCGAGCCGTTCGGTGCGGAGCACGGTGAGGTGCAGGAGCTCGGCCGTCTCCGGCTTGACCATCTTGCTGAATGCCATGCGGGCACCTTTCAGGGGAGCTGCCAGGGGAAGAAGACGACGAAGATCGCGGCCGACACGGCGAGCATGACCACGGTGAAGACGGTGTCCCTCGCGCGGAACGGCACGAGGTGCCGCTCGGTCCGGGTCGGATGCGCGCCGAACGCCCGGGAGTCCATCGCGAGGGCGACGCGCTCCGCGTGCCGGATGGCGCCCGCGAGCAGCGGGACGATGTAGCCCCACCCGCGCGCGATCCGGGCGAACGGGCCGCGGCCGCCGTGCGAGCCGCGCACCCGGTGCGCGGCGCGGATGACGGCGAGCTCATGGCCGAAGCGGGGCACGAAGCGGAAGGCGGCCAGGGCCGTGTAGCCGATGCGGTACGGCACGCGCAGCTGCTGCACGCTCGCACGCACGAGGTCGGAACCGCTGGTGGTGAGGCCGCCGACGAGCGCGAGCGCGACGATCGAGCCGAGTCGGAGCGCCGTGGCGGACCCGATGAGGAGGGCGCCGCCGTAGAGGGTCCAGTCGCCGATCGTCACGACGGGGGTGGTGTCGGCGACCAGGGCCGCGTCGACCCACAGCGAGAAGCCGACGCCGATCGCGACCATGCCCGCGGGCAGGCCGAGCAGGAGCAGCGCGAGGAGGCGCCCCGTCACCCGCGCCCCGACGAGGATGAGGGCGTAGGCGAGCACGAGGAAGGCGGCGGGGGTGGCCAGGTCCCGCACGAAGACGAGGAGCAGCATCGCGGGGGCGAACCCGGCGACCTTCGCCAGCGGGTTGAGGCCGTAGAGGAACTGCCGCCGCGAGGTGGCCGTGAGCGGCGCATACGGATCGAGCGTGGTCATCGTCATGGCGACACCTCCCACCCGGCCGCGGTGAGCACACGCTGCAACGCGGGGACGCGCAGGCCGGCGGAGGGGAGGATCGCGGGATCGGCGAACAGTGCCGCCGTCGGACCGGCGGCCCGGACCTGCCCGTCGGCGAGGACGACCGTGTCGGTGGCGTGCTCGGCGACGAGCTGCAGGTCGTGGGTGACGATGACCACGGTCGTGCCGTCCGCCCGCAGGCTCTCCAGCAGCGCCAGGAGCTCGGCCGCCCTGGCGCGGTCCTGCCCGAAGGTGGGCTCGTCGAGGGCGAGGACACGGGGGCGGCTGATGAGGGCGGTGCCGACCGAGAGCCGTCGCTTCTCACCGCCGGAGAGGAGGAACGGGTGCACCCCGGCCTTGTGCGACAGCCCGAACCGCTCCAGCATCTCCGCCACCCGCGTGCGGACCTCGTCGTCCGGCACGTGGCGCAGGCGGAGACCGTGGGCGAGCTCGTCGAACACGGTGGCGGCGATGAACTGGTGCTCCGGGTTCTGGAACACGAAGCCGATGCGCGCCGCGAGTTCCCGAGGCGAGGCCGTCCCGGGGTCGATGCCGTCGACGGAGACCCGACCCCTCGGCGGCGGCACGACCCCGGCGAGAGCCTGGATCAGCGTCGTCTTGCCCGCCCCGTTCGCCCCGACGATCGCGGTGAGGCTCCCGGCGGCGATGTCGAGGTCGACCCCGTGCAGGATCTCGGTGCGGCGCCGTGCGACCGTGAGGCCGCGGGCCCGGATGATGGGCTCCCGGTCGGCGGGGCGAGGATCGCCGACCGGCACCGAGGACGCGGCGCGGGGGCCGGGAGGAAGTGCGGCGGCCAGCGCCTCGGGCGTCAGTGGCAGCGGGTCGAGGACGATCCCCCGGTCGCGGAGGCGGAGCGCGGCGAGCGTCGCGGCGGGCAGCCAGACTCCCATCGCCACGAGCTCGTCGGCGTGTGCGCGGATGGTCTCGGCCGCCGGACCGTCGAAGACCACCCGGCCCTCGCGGTCGAGCACGATGGTGCGCGTGACGAAGCGCATCGCGGCGTCGAGGTTGTGCTCGACGAGGAGGATGGCCCGGTCCCCGGCGGCCACGACCTCGGTCAGCGCCGCGTACACGTCGTCGATCCCCTGCGGGTCGAGGTTCGCGGTCGGCTCGTCCAGCACGATGAGAGGAGAGCCCATCGCGAGGGCGCAGGCGATGGCGAGACGCTGCCGCCCGCCGCCGGACAGGTGGTCGGGGTTGTCGTCGCGGCGCTCCCACAGGCCGACGCGCCGCAACGCCTCCTCCACGCGGGCGCGCACGGTCTCCACCGGGAGAAGAAGGTTCTCCGGACCGAAGGCCACCTCGTCGTACACCGTCCCCGTGACGATCTGCGCGTCCGGATCCTGGAAGACCATGGCGACGTGCGTGCTGAGCGTCGCGGTGTGCGCGGTGGTGGTGTCGATGCCGCCGGCCTCGACGGTGCCGGTCATGGTCGCGGGGAGCGCATGCGGGATGAGGCCGTTGAGAGCGAGCGTGAGCGTCGACTTCCCGGAACCGGACGGGCCGAGCAGCAGCACGACCTCGCCGGGATCGATGTCGAAGGTCACATCGCGGGGCGACGGGTGCACGGCGTCCGCGTGGGTGAGGGTCAGCTCGCGCACGCGGAGGAGGGGTGCGGATGGGCGCACGGCACGTCCCTGGTTCGACGGAGGGTGTGCCTCTAACTTAGCTGAGCCTTACCTGTGCTGCCAGCGGGCCCGGTGCGTGATCAGCGGCGCGCGACGCCGGCGGTGCGCAGCGCCGAACCGATGGCGAGGCCGATCGCCGTCCAGGCCACCGGGCCGAGCACGGAGATCGTCAGGTACAGCAGCTGGGCCCAGAGCGGCATGACCGCGAGGTTCGCTGCGAAGAACACCGCCACCGCCACGACGACGCCGATCACGACCGCCGAGACGAAGAACCGCCAGGCGCCCCAGGAGCGATAGCGGGTGAGGGCGGCGACACCCTCCTGGATGAGACCGAAGAGCAGCGCCGTGCCGATGAACCGCAGCGACCACGCCGGGTTGAAGGCGCTCGCGATGAGGGCGGCGAACACGTGCGTGATGAGCGCCACGAACGGCAGCCGCAGCACCTCCTGCGCGATGATGCCCGGCAGCACGTGCGAGCCCAGCACGAGGCCGTAGAGGAACAGCAGCGGGCTGGCCAGGAGGAGGGGAGTGACCCATCCGGCGATGCCGCCGAGGATGCCCGTGGCGACGCCGATCGCCGCGCAGATCAGCAGCACTCTGGTCGACAGGACGGAGGTTCGGGCCACGTCTCCAGCCTACTGGCGACATTCGGAGAGTCGGCCGCCGTCCATCCTGACCGATCGGCACGATCGGGGGCGACCATCGTTCAGTTCTCGATCCGGCGCCGAACGGCGGGGCTATCGTGAGCCGCGGTGCGGCGACGACGCGGCATCGGGATCATCGGATCATCAGGAGCGAGATATGGGTCGAACACCCCTTCGGATCGCAGCAGCCACCACCCTGGCGACGCTGTTCATCGCATCGACGGCAACCGCAGGCCACGCAGCGACCGGGGAGGTGACGCACCCCGTTCCGGTCGCGGGGACCCCCGGGCACTACATCGTGATCATGAAGGCCGATCCCCTCGCCAGCTACGAAGGCGACGTCAAGGGCCTGAAGGCGACGAAGCCTGACGAGGGCGAGCAGCTCGAGACGCAGTCGCAGGACGCGCGGCGCTACGTCAAGCACCTCGAGTCCGAGCAGAAGAGCCTCATCAACGACGTCGGCGTCACCCCGGACACGACCTACCAGGTCGTGCTCAACGGTTTCAGCGCCGACCTCTCGGGTGAGCAGGTGGACCAGCTCCGCGCCTCGAAGGACGTCCTCGGGGTGTATCCGGACGAGATCCGCCACCCCGACGCGCAGACCTCGACCGACTACCTCGGCCTCGGCGACGACCGCAAGGGCCGCGGTGGGGTGTGGCAGCAGACCGGAGGCGTGAAGAAGGCCGGCGAGGGCGTCGTGGTGGGTGTGATCGACACCGGCATCGCTCCCGAGCACCCCTCGTTCGAGGGCAAGAAGCTCAAGCAGCAGAAGAAGCAGAACAGCCGGCACAAGGGCACGGACCCGTACACCGACGGCACCTACGTCTACTTCGACAAGTCCGACGGCGGACAGTTCCGCGGCGCGATGGTCGATGGTCAGGACTGGGACGAGCGCGACTACTCGACGAAGCTCATCGGCGGGCAGTACTTCTTCGCGGGAGCCCAGGCGGCCGGGTTCGACTTCCAGTACGACTACCTCTCCCCGCGCGACGGCGACGGTCACGGCTCGCACACGGCGAGCACCGCCGCAGGCAACTTCGGAGTGGACGCCGAGATCGAGGGCGTCGACTTCGGAACGGTCTCCGGCGTCGCCCCCGGGGCGAAGGTCGCGGCCTACAAGGCCTGCTACGTCGGCCCGGACACGACAGTGACCACGGATGACATCTGCGCGCTGAGCGACCTCGTGGCCGCGATCGATCAGGCGGTGGCGGACGGTGTCGATGTGATCAACTACTCGATCGGCGGCGGCGCCGCGAGCACCGTGATGGCTCCCGAGGACCTCGCGTTCCTCAACGCCGCGGCCGCCGGTGTCTTCGTCGCGACCAGCGCCGGCAACGACGGCCCCGATCCGGTCACCGCCGACCACGCCTCGCCGTGGTACACCACGGTCGCCGCCTCCACCATCCCCACGTGGGAGGGAACCGTGCAGTTCGACGGCTTCGAGCAGGCCGGCGCCTCGGTGACCGTCCCGTTCGGTGAGAGCGTCTCCGGACCCTCCATCGCCGCCGTGGATGCCGCGGCGTCCGGTGCGGCGGATGCGCAGCTGTGCCTGCCGGGCACCCTCGACCCGGCGAAGGTCGCCGGACACATCGTCGTCTGCGACCGCGGCGGCAACGCCCGCGCGGAGAAGTCCCAGGTCGTGAAGGCCGCCGGGGGCATCGGGATGGTCCTGGTGAACGTGCCCGGCGGTGCGGACTCCCTCGACAACGACTTCCACGCCGTGCCCACCGTGCACCTGAACGCCGTGCACCACGCGGCCGTGCTCGCCTACGTGCAGGGCGGTGTCGATCGGCCGATCACCCTCGTCGGCGAGAACACCACCGGTGTGACCACGCCGACCCCGCAGATCGCGGGCTTCTCGAGCCGCGGACCGATGCTCGCCGACGGCACCGACGTCCTCAAGCCGGACATCGCCGCTCCGGGAGTGGCGATCCTCGCCGCCACGCACAACGCCCCGGGTGAGGACCCGACCTTCGGCATCCTCTCCGGGACGTCGATGGCCTCCCCGCACATCGCCGGCCTCGGCGCGCTGTACCTCGGCGAGCATCCGCGGGCGACCCCGGGCGAGATCCGTTCGGCCCTGATGACGACCGCGTTCGACACCGTGCTGCCCGACGGCTCGAAGAACACCAATCCGTTCGAGCAGGGAGCAGGGCAGGTCGACGCGACGCGGTTCCTGAACCCGGGTCTGCTCTACCTCAACGGCTTCAAGGACTGGGCGGCCTTCCTCGACGGGAAGGGGCTGTCGGACTTCCCCGGCATCGACCCCATCGACGGCAGCGACCTGAACCAGGCATCGATCTCGATCGGGTCCCTGGCCAGCGCGCAGACCGTCACCCGCTCGGTCACGTCGACCGAGAAGGGCGTGTTCACGGCGAAGGCCTCCGTCCCCGGCGTGAACGTCACCGTCACGCCGTCCCAGCTCGCCTTCGACAAGCCCGGGCAGACGAAGACCTTCACGGTCACGTTCGACAGCACCACCGCGCCGGTCGAGCAGTGGGCCACGGGTTCGCTCACCTGGACGAGCAAGAAGAACACGGTGCGCTCGCCGATCGCGGTGTTCCCGGTCACGGCGGATGCCCCGGCCGAGGTCACCGGCAGTGGCGTCGACGGCAGCACGACCGTCGACATCATCCCCGGCCTCGACGGAGACCTGGCGCTGGGCGTCTCGGGTCTCACGCCGTTCCAGCTCCTCAGCGACCCGGACAACCCCGTCGAGGGGCACTCCGGGAACGAGAACTCGGGCGACGCGAACAAGGACGTGTCCTGGATCGTGGACGTGCCGGAGGGGGCCACCCTCTCGCGGTTCGACCTCGACTCGTCCGACGACGAGGGCAGTGACCTCGACCTCACCGTCTACCGGGTCGTGAGCCCCGACGACCTGCGCTACTACGAGCGCTGGCAGTCGGCGACGGGCTCGGCCGACGAGCAGGTGACGATCCCCGCACCGACCGCGGGCACCTACCTCGTCGTGGCGAACGTGTACTCCACGACCGGGCCGATGACGTGGGACATGACCCACGCCTCCGTGCTGCCGGACGGAGAGGGCTCGTTCACCGCGACGCCGAACCCGATCGCCGCGGTCCGCGGGGAGAAGACGAGCTATGAGCTGAGCTGGACCGGTCTGACCGCCGGCACCCGCTACCTCGGACTCGTCCAGTACGGCGACTCGGCGGTGCGCACGGTGGTGACGGTCACGACGCCCGCGGACGCCGCGCCGAAGCAGCCGACGCCCGCGCCGAAGCCGTCGCCGACTCCCGAGCCGACGCCGACCCCGGATCCGACTCCGACGCCGGGGCCGACTCCGACGCCGGGGCCGACTCCCGAGCCGACCGCGCCTCCGGAGACCGACGCCCCCGGGTGATCCGGGAACGGTTGCACGACCCGGTCACGGCCGCACGAGGTGATCCCTCGTGCGGCCGTGCCGTCGTATCCAGGTCGTGCAGACGTGCCGGGGCGAGGACGTCCGGGCATCCGTTCGTCGCACGACCCCCGCCGCTCGTCGCAGCGTCCCCGGATCCGGAAGCGACAGCGGCACGCACTCCCTACCGTGGGGAGACGCAATGATGCGCCCCCAGAGGAGAACCCCATGACCGCACCTTCGTCGCGCCGCCGCGACGGCGCCGGGCTCGTCGACGACGACCCCGTCATCGAGACCGACCCGAACCTCCCACCCGTCGCCCTCTCCGCGGAGCACGAGGCCAAGAGCCGCCGCTGGACCCTGCCGAAGATCCTGCTGTGGACGGCCATCGCCCTCCTCGGCGGCGTCGCCTGGGTGATGCTCGCCATCGTGCGCGGCGAGACCGTGAACGCGATCTGGTTCGTGTTCGCCGCCGTCTGCACCTACCTGATCGGCTACCGCTTCTACTCCAAGGTCATCGAGCGGTACATCACCCGCCCCGACGACCGCCGCGCCACGCCCGCCGAGGTGAAGCAGGACGGCAAGGACTACGTCCCCACCGACCGCCGGGTGCTCTACGGTCACCACTTCGCCGCCATCGCCGGCGCCGGACCCCTCGTCGGCCCCGTGCTCGCGGCGCAGATGGGCTACCTCCCCGGCACCATCTGGATCATCGTGGGCGTCGTGCTCGCGGGAGCCGTGCAGGACTACACGGTGCTCTTCTTCTCGATGCGGCGCGGCGGCCGGACCATCGGCCAGATGGCGCGGCAGGAGCTCGGCAAGATCGGCGGCACCGCGGCGATCATCGCCTCGCTGCTCATCATGCTCATCATCGTCGCGATCCTCGCGCTCGTCGTCGTGAACGCCCTCGGCGAGAGCCCATGGGGCGTCTTCTCCGTCGCGATGACCATCCCGATCGCCCTCTTCATGGGCGTGTACCTGCGCTACCTGCGCCCGGGCAAGGTGACCGAGGTCTCGATCATCGGCTTCGTGCTGCTCATGGCCGCGATCATCGGCGGCGGCTGGGTCGCCGGCACCGAGTGGGGTCAGGCGCTCTTCCACCTCGACCGCACCACGATCGCGTGGGGCATCATCATCTACGGCTTCATCGCCGCGGTGCTGCCGGTGTGGCTGCTGCTCGCGCCGCGTGACTACCTCTCCACGTTCATGAAGATCGGCGTCATCGTGATGCTCGCCGGCGCGATCGTCCTCGTGCGTCCGGAGATCTCGGTCCCCGCGGTCAGCATCTTCGGCGAGAACGGCATGGGTCCGGTGTTCGCCGGGCCGCTCTTCCCCTTCCTGTTCGTGACGATCGCGTGCGGCGCGTTGTCCGGATTCCATGCGCTGATCGCGTCGGGCACCACACCGAAGCTCGTCGAGAAGGAGCGGCAGACCCGGTTCATCGGCTACGGCGGCATGCTCATGGAGTCGTTCGTCGCGATCATGGCCCTCGTCGCCGCGATCTCGATCGACCAGGGCATCTACTTCGCCATGAACGCCCCGGCCGCCGCGACCGGGGGCACCGTGGAGGGAGCGGTCGCCTTCGTGAACTCGCTCGGGCTGACCGGGGTGAACCTCACCCCCGACATGCTCACGGGCACGGCGGCGGCGGTCGGTGAGGAGTCGATCGTCTCGCGCACCGGAGGGGCTCCGACGCTCGCGCTCGGCCTCGCGCACATCATGCAGCAGGCCCTCGGCGGACAGGCGCTGATGGCGTTCTGGTACCACTTCGCGATCATGTTCGAGGCCCTGTTCATCCTCACGGCGGTGGACGCCGGAACCCGGGTCGCCCGCTTCATGCTGCAGGACTCGATCGGTGCCTGGTTCCCGAAGTTCCGCGACGTCTCCTGGCGCCCAGGGGTGTGGATCTGCACCGCGATCATGGTGGCCGGCTGGGGAGCGATCCTCATCCTCGGCGTCACCGACCCGCTCGGCGGCATCAACACCTTCTTCCCGCTGTTCGGCATCGCGAACCAGCTGCTCGCGGCGATCGCGCTCGCCGTGGTGCTGGCCATCGTCGCCAAGCGTGGTCGCAGCTACTTCCGGTGGCTGTGGATCATCGCGCTGCCGCTCGCCTTCACCGCGGTCGTCACCATCACGGCCTCGCTCTACAAGATCTTCTCGCCGGTGCCGGCGATCGGATACTGGGCGAACCACTTCCGCTACCTGGAGGCGCTGAACTCCGGTGACACCACGCTCGGCGCGCCGGACGTGCTGCAGGCCGTCATCCGCAACACCGCGGTGCAGGGCACGCTGTCGATCATCTTCGTGGTGCTCGCGATCATCGTCATCGTCATGGCGGTCATCGCGACCGTGAAGGCGATCCGCAACGGCGGCGGCGAGAACACCGAGGACCCGCCCGTCCCGTCGCGCCGGTTCGCCCCGGCCGGGTTCCTCCCCGACGCGGAGGAGCGCGAGCTGGAGAAGCAGTGGGAGCCGATCCTCGCCGAAGAGCGCGCGGCGGCACGGCACTGAGATGACCCACGCGATGGATCGGACGGATGCCGCGACCTCCCCGCTGCGGGCGCTGTGGAGCGCCCTCGGCCGGGTCGGCCGCGGCATCCGCTGGTACATGACGACGCTGATGGGCGACACCGCGTACGCCACGTACGTCGCCCATCACCGGCGGCATCA
Organism: Microbacterium sp. UBA7513; assembly: GCF_002478345.1. Taxonomy (NCBI): domain Bacteria; kingdom Bacillati; phylum Actinomycetota; class Actinomycetes; order Micrococcales; family Microbacteriaceae; genus Microbacterium; species Microbacterium sp. UBA7513. The sequence goes on along the minus strand of NZ_DLNJ01000011.1, from coordinate 19,841 downwards.
TCCGGACGAGGAGCCGCTGACGGAGCGGCAGTTCTGGCGTCAGCGGATGGACGACCAGGACCGCAATCCCGGTGCCCGCTGCTGCTGAGCCCGCCGGCGCGTCCCTAGGCTGAGCGCATGAACGACGTCGTCCTCGCCGCGATCCTCGGCGCGCTCGGCGGCATCGCCCTCACGGCGCTGCTGCTGCTCGCCCGGCGGTTCGCCCGCGGGTCTGCCGACCTCGGCAGCGAGGCGGAGCAGGGAGCGCTGCGGGCGCTGCATCAGGCGAGCCTCGCCGCCCCGCACCTCCGCGGCGGACTGACCGGGCCGGATGCCGTCAAGGCCGCCCGGCACCTGCGCGCCCTGCTGGGCAGCGCCGCGGTCGCCATCGTCGGCGAGGACGACACGGTCACCCTCGACGGCGCCGCGGACGGGCTCGAATCCGCCGCCGTGCGCATCGCCGCCCAGGTGCGCGCGTCCGGGCGGAGGCAGGTGTTCCCCTCGCCCGCCCGGACGGACGACCTGGAGGCGGTCGGCGCGCCCATCCTCGTCGACGGGGTGACGGTCGGGGTGGTCGTCGCCTTCGCGTCCCCGGTGCGGGCCGCGCTCGTACGGGCGGCGGAGGAGGTCGCCGACTGGTGTGCGGCGCAGGTCGAGCTCGGCGGACTCGAGGCCTCCCGCACCCAGCTCGCCGAGGCGGAGCTCCGGGCTCTGCGCGCCCAGATCTCCCCGCACTTCATCTACAACGCCCTCACCGCGATCGCCTCGTTCATCACGACCGACCCGGACCGGGCCCGGGACCTCGTGCTCGAGTTCGCCGACTTCACCCGCTACTCCTTCCGCCGGCAGGGAGAGTTCACCACGCTCGCGGAAGAGCTGGGCAGCATCCACTCGTACCTCGAACTGGAGCGGGCGCGGTTCGGCGACCGCCTGCGGGTGACGCTGCAGATCGCGCCGGAGACCCTCGCGACGGTCATCCCCTTCCTCTCCGTGCAGCCGCTCGTGGAGAACGCGGTGCGGCACGGCCTGGAGCCGGGGGAGGGCGGCGGCGAGATCCGCATCACCTCCCGCGACGACGGCACGCACACCGAGATCCTCGTCGAGGACGACGGCGTGGGAATGGACCCGGACGGCCTGCGCGCGCTGCTCACGGCGCGCGAGGAGGGCGGTCACGTGGGCCTGCGGAACGTCGACACCCGGCTCCGCCAGGTCTACGGCAGCGGGGGCGGTCTGGTCGTGGAGACCAACGCCGGCGCGGGTACCCTGGTGCGCATGCGAGTCCCGAAATCGCAGCCCCTCCACGACCCGGACGACGACTGAGGAGCGGCATGATCGACGTCCTCGTCGCCGACGACGAGCAGCCGGCCCTCGACGAGCTCGTGCACCTGCTGCGCGCCGACCCGCGCATCGGTGAGATCCTCACCGCGGGCAACGGCGCCGACGCGCTGCGTCAGCTCTCCGCGCGTGCGGTGCGGATCGCCTTTCTCGACATCCACATGCCCGGCCTTCTCGGCACCGAGCTCGCCCGCGCGCTCCTCGGTCTCGCGGAACCGCCCGCGGTCGTGTTCGTCACCGCCGACGAGGCCCGTGCGGTCGAGGCGTTCGAGCTGCGCGCGGCGGACTACCTCCTCAAGCCGGTCCGACGGGAACGGCTGCGGAGCGCGGTGGACAGAGTGGTCGCGCAGGAGGCGGCGCCGCGCGGCGAGGACGAGGTGCTGCCGGTGACCGTGGGCGCGTCCGTGCGGTTCGTGCGGCGCAGCGATGTGCGCTGGGTGCAGGCGCAGGGCGACTACGCGCGGCTGCACACCGAGGACGACGGTCCCGGCCACCTCGTGCGCATCCCGCTCTCCGAGCTCGAGACGCGGTGGGCGCCGGCCGGGTTCCTCCGCATCCACCGTTCCACCCTCGTCCGGATGGCCGCGGTGACCGAGGCGCGGCTGTCGGGCGGGGATCCCGTCGTGGTCGTCGGCAGGGCCGTGCTGCCGGTGAGCAGAAGGCTCGTCGCGGCGGTGCGGGAGGCCCTCGTGCGCGGAGAGGGGGCCGGATGACCGAGGTGCCGAAGCGGGTGCGGGTCACCGCGGACACCCCGCCCCGCCGCTCCTCCGCCGCCACCCGGGGGATCGCGCTGCCCGGAGCCCCGGTCGCGGAGGCCGACGCCGTCTACGCCCGTGCCCTGATGCGCAGTCAGCTCCGGCTCGCCCTCGGCACCGTCGCCGGCTTCGTGGTGGTCGTCGTCGCCCTGGCACTCGGGATCGCGCTCATCCCCGAGATCGACGCCGTCGTCCTCGGCGGGCTGCCGCTGTCGTGGCTCCTCCAGGCCTTCGCGTTCTACCCGGTGATCCTCGTGTTCGCGGTGCTCTACGTGCGCACGGCGGTCCGCAACGAGCGGCGGTACCGCGCCCTGCGGGACCGCGAGTGAACGCCGTGCTCGACCTCGTCGGGGTCGCCCTGGTCGTGATCGCCACCCTCCTCATCGGCGTGTACGGGCTGCGGGTGTCGCGCACGACGAGCGACTTCTTCGTGGCGTCGCGGACGGTGCGTCCGGTCTGGAACGCCTCGGCCATCAGCGGCGAGTACCTGTCGGCCGGCACCTTCCTCGGACTCTCCGGGCTGGTGCTGCTGGACGGCGCCCGCGGCTTCTGGTTCCCCATCGGGTACGCCGCGGGGTACCTGCTCGTGCTCGTCTTCGTGGCCGCGCCCCTGCGCCGGAGCGGGGCGTACACGATCCCCGATTTCGTCGAGGCCCGGCTCGACTCGACCGCCGCGCGCCGTGTCACCAGCCTCGCGGTCCTCATCATCGGCTGGCTCTACATCGTGCCGCAGCTGCACGGCGCGGGCATCACGCTCGTCGTGGTCGCCGGGCTGCCGGAGTGGGTCGGCGCCGTGACGATCGCGGTGCTCGTGGCGGCGGCGGTCGCGGCGGGCGGCATGCGTGCGATCACCTTCGTGCAGGCGTTCCAGTATTGGCTCAAGCTCACGGCACTCCTCGTGCCGGTGGTGTGCATCGCGTTCGCCCTGAGCGGCGGCCCGCACGACGTCGATCCCGCCCTCGTCTTCCCCGCCGAGGCCGGGCCGTCCGGCTTCGACGCCTACGAGACCGCGTCGCTGCTGCTCGCGCTGCTCCTCGGCACGATGGGCCTGCCGCACGTCCTGGTGCGGTTCTACACCAGCCCGACCGGAGCCTCCGCGCGGCGGACCACCGTGATCGTCATCGCCATGGTGAGCGCGTTCTACGCCGTGTCGAGCGCGATGGGGCTCCTGGCGCGGATCGCCGCGCCGGACCTCGCGCAGCCGGGGATCGCCGACACCGTGGTGCTGCAGCTCCCGTCGCGGGTGTTCCCCGGGCTCGCGGGTGAGCTGCTGACGGCGCTCATCGTCGCCGGGGCCTTCGCCGCGTTCCTGGCGACCTCGGCCGGACTCGTGGTCTCGCTCGCGGGGGTCATCAGCCAGGACGTCTTCTCCGGCTCCGTGCGCTCCTTCCGGCTGTCCGCGGTGCTGTGTGCGCTCGTGCCGCTGGGGGTCGCGCTGCTCACGGTGCCCGCGGGACTTGTGTCGAGCGTGGGGGTGGTGTTCGTCGTGGCGGCGTCGACGCTCTCGCCCGTGGTGCTGCTGGGCGTGTGGTGGCGGGGTCTCACCGCGCGCGGGGCGGTCGCGGGCATGGTGTCCGGCGGTGTCGCGACCGGGCTCGCCCTGCTCGTGCACGCCGCGGTGGACGGGGTCGGCGTCGCGGCACCGTACCTCGCGCAGCCCGCCGCCTGGACGATCCCGCTGGCGACCGGAGTCACGGTGGCCGTGTCGTTGCTCGACCCTCGAGGGCCCTCGCCCCGCACGGACCGCTTCCTCGCCCGCGTGCACACCCCCGACCGCGCCTGAGTCTGCTTCTGATTCTTGTCCTGCTTCCTACCCCTGCTTCCGGGAACAGGCGATCACGCGGGTTCAGGCAGGTGAAAGCCCATCGAGCCTGAGCCAGCGTGAGTGCCTGAAGCGGGGTCGGTGTGGTCGGGTCTGGGGGCTTCAGCGCGACGGCAGGCACTGGCGCGAGCACAGGCAGGGAGGATCATGAGTGCCTGTTCTGGCGGGAGTGCCTGTGTTGGCGTGGATGCCTGTTCAGGCGCGTCAGCGGGGTTGCGCGCGAGGGCAGGCAGTGGAGTGAGATCAGGCAGGGAGAGTCATGAGTGCCTGAATCAGCGGGAGTGCCTGTTCTGGCGGGAGTGCCTGGATCAGCGGGAGTGCCTGTGGGGAGCGGGTGCGGGAGCGGGGGTCAGAGGGTGCGGCTGCGCGGCATCAGGCGCACCGGGGGGAGCGGCGGCGCGGGGATGCGCTGGTCGTGCCCCTCGACGACGCCGAACCGGGGGGATGCGGCCTCCCAATCCTCGCGGGCGGCGGCGATCTCGTCGTGGGAGCGCCCGGCGAAGTTCCACCACATGACGATCTCGTCCTCGAACGGCTCACCCCCGAGGAGGAACAGCAGCCCGCCTTCGCTGCTGGTCACCTCGACGCCGTCGCGGGAATCGCCGAGGTAGAGCATGTCGTTGCGGGTCATCGCGTGCTCGGGGACGGCGGCGTCGCCCTCGACGAGGAGCAGCGCGTGCTCCCACTCCGGTCGCAGCGGCAGGCGCACCGTGGTTCCGGCCGGCACGACGATCTCCGCCCCGACGATCGGCGTGTGCACGGTCGCCGGCGAGTGCACGCCCGCGAACTCGCCGAGCACGACCGTGGCCGTGGCGTCCGATCCGGTCGCGGCCGGGAGGGTCGTCGTCGGCAGGTCGGTGTGCCGCTCGAAGCCGCCGTCCCCGTGGCGCGCGGACTCCGGGAGCACGACCCAGAACTGCAGCGCATCGAGCGGAACGGGCTCGTCGCCGATGGAGTACTCCGAGTGCGAGATGCCGTTGCCCGCCGTCATGAGGTTGAGCTGTCCGCGCCGGAGGTCGGCATCGCTTCCCAGCGAATCACGGTGCCGGATCTCGCCGACCAGCGGCCAGGTCACGGTCTGCAGACCGATGTGCGGATGCGGCTCGACCCGCATCCGGGTCTCGGCCGGGCCGAACCGGTCCAGGAAGCACCAGGCGCCGATGGTGGGGAGGTTGCGATGCGGCAGCACCCGCAGCACCTCCATGCCGCGCACACCGCCGAGCGGCACCGCCCGGGGTTCGAGGACGAGGCGGCGCTGCCCGATCATTCCGCCCTGCCCGTGGGGTCCTCGTCCGCGCCGGCCGACTCCTTCTGCACCGGGCCGTCCGCCGTCGAGCCCGGGCGCTGCGGCCAGCGGATCTCGGCGCCGGGCACCTCGTGCGTCTGAAGGTACTTCGCGATGTACGGGCAGAGCGGCACGATCGCGTCGCCCGTCGACGCCACGTCGGTCAGCGCCGCCGCGGCGAGCTTCCCGGCCAGGCCCTGGCCCTGGAAAGCGGGGTCGATCTCGGTGTGCAGGAAGCGGATCGCGCCGGGGCGGGTGTCGAACTCGGCGAACCCGGCCAGCACGTCATCGGAACGGATCTCGTAGCGGGAGGCCTCGTCGTTGCGGGTCACGGTGATGTCGGTCATCGGATGCTCCTTCCGGCGTCTGGAACCAACCTACGCCCGGGATCGACAGTGCGGGCCTGTGGACGTCGCCGTGCCGCTGTCCGTCGGGGTGATTACGCTGGAGGGATGCCGCAGACTCCCCGAGATCCGTACGACGGATGGATCCCCGAGCCGGACGCGGCATCCGACCAGCCCTGGGACGACGGGTGGGAGCCGACCGAGCCGCCGGAGCCGATGGACTGGGAGCCGCAGGGTGCTGGCTTCGAGCCGCCCCTCGACTGGGGTCCTGGTCCGACGACCGCGGTGACCACCGCGCCGGCCGTCCGCCGCGCCGCGCCCAGCCGGTATGCGACGGCCCGCGAGGCACTGCACACCGTGTTCGGCTACGACGACTTCCGCGGCGATCAGGCGGCCATCGTCGAGCAGGTCATCGGCGGCGGCGACGCCGTCGTCCTGATGCCCACCGGCGGCGGCAAGAGCATCACGTATCAGGTGCCCGCGCTCGTGCGCGAAGGCACCGGACTGGTCATCAGCCCGCTCATCGCGCTCATGCACGACCAGGTCGACGCGCTGCGCGCCAACGGTGTGAAGGCCGCGTACCTCAACTCCACCCAGTCGATCGAGGAGCGCCGCGAGGTCGAGCGCGCCTATGTCGCCGGAGAGCTCGACCTCCTCTACGTCGCCCCGGAGCGGCTGTCGAGCTCGCAGACCACCTCCCTCCTGCAGCGCGGCACGCTCAGTGTCATCGCCATCGACGAGGCCCACTGCGTGTCGCAGTGGGGTCACGACTTCCGACCGGACTACCTCGCCCTCGGCGACCTGGGCGAGCGATTCCCCGGCGTCCCGCGCATGGCTCTGACCGCCACCGCGACGCGGGCCACGCACAAGGAACTCACCGAGCGCCTGCACCTCGATGCGGCGCAGCACTTCGTGGCGAGCTTCGACCGCCCGAACATCCAGTACCGCATCGTCCCGAAGGTCGATCCCCGCAAGCAGCTCGTGCAGTTCATCCGGTCGCAGCCGGAGGGGGCGGCGGGCATCGTCTATGCGCTCAGCCGCAAGTCCGTCGAGCAGACGGCGACCTATCTCGCCGCGCAGGGTCTCGACGCGCTGCCGTACCACGCCGGTCTCCCTGCCGAGGTGCGGGCGGCGAACCAGTCGCGCTTCCTCCGTGAAGACGGCGTCGTGATGGTGGCGACCATCGCGTTCGGCATGGGCATCGACAAGCCCGACGTGCGCTTCGTCGCCCACATCGATCTGCCGAAGTCGGTCGAGGGGTACTACCAGGAGACCGGGCGTGCCGGCCGCGACGGCGAGCCGTCCGTGGCGTGGATGGCGTACGGGCTCGGCGACGTGGTGCAGCAGCGCCGTCTGATCGATCAGAGTCCCGGCGACCGCACGTTCAAGATGCGGATGGGGCAGCACCTCGACGCGATGCTCGCGCTGTGCGAGACGGTGGAGTGCCGCCGGCAGAACCTCCTCGGGTACTTCGGCCAGGACTCGCAGCCGTGCGGCAACTGCGACACGTGCCTCGACGACACCGCGACCTTCGACGGGCTCGTCCCCGCGCAGAAGCTGCTGTCCACGATCGTGCGGCTCAAGCGGGAGCGGAATCAGGCGTTCGGCGCGGGCCACCTCATCGACATCCTCCGCGGGGCCTCGACCGAGCGCATCCGCCAGCAGCGGCATGACGCCCTCGCGACCTACGGCATCGGCGCCGACCTCTCCGACCAGGACTGGCGGAGCGTGGTACGCCAGCTCCTCGCCCGGGGCATCCTCGTCGCTCAGGGCGACTACGGCACGCTCGCCCCCGGAGAGGCCGCGGCGGGAGTGCTGCGCGGCGAGACCGCGGTTCCGCTCCGGAAAGACACGATCGGGCGCCCGTCGTCGCCGTCTCGCGCCCGGAAGGCGAGTGCCGCCGACGCCCTCGACGCCGGAGACCGGGAGCTGTTCGAGGCGCTGCGGGCCTGGCGGACTGAGATCGCCAGGGAACAGGGCGTCCCCGCGTACATCGTCTTCGGCGATGCCACGCTCCGTGCTCTCGCGGAGCATCGGCCCACATCGCACGCCGACCTCGAGGGCATCACCGGCATCGGTGCGAAGAAGCGCGAGGCCTACGGCGACGGCGTCCTCGCCGTGATCGCCGCCTCCTGACCCCGACCCACCCCCTTCCGCGCGAGCCACCCCTTTGCCGACGCTCGCAACGGGCCGGGACGCACGGAAGAGGGTGGGTCGACGGAGCTACGCGGCGGAACCTGTCGCGAGCCGACAACGACGGGCGCGGACGGGGCGGCCGATGGTTGGAGGATGCGGACAGGGGACTTCGTGTCGTTTTGTCGCACACCTACCATGAGAGGCATCCACTTTCGTCTCTCCGAGAGGAACGCTCATGGTCGACGCCGCCGTCCGCCCTTCGACGACACCTGACCCGCGCGAGAGCGCGACCGCCCCGCGGATCGATGTCGCCCGCCTGAACGACGCCCTCATGGGCACCTGGGGCGACGTGCGCCGCCAGGCCCGCGAGATGATCAAGGACTCCGCGTTCTGGCGGAAGGACGAGCTCGGCAAGGACGACCACCGCGAGCGCGTGCTCAGCCAGCTCCACCTCCTCGTCGACAACAAGGCCGTGCACCGGGCGTTCCCGAAGCGCTTCGGCGGCGAGGAGAACAACGGCGGCAACATCGCCGGTTTCGAGGAGCTCGTCGCCGCCGACCCGAGCCTGCAGATCAAGTCGGGCGTGCAGTGGGGGCTCTTCGGCTCCGCGATCCTGCAGCTCGGCACGAAGGAGCACCACGACAGGTGGCTCCCCGGTGTCATGGATCTGTCGATCCCCGGCGCGTTCGCGATGACCGAGATCGGGCATGGCTCCGACGTCGCCGCGGTCGGCACCACCGCCACCTACGACCCGGAGACGGAGGAGTTCGTCATCCACACGCCGTTCCGGGGAGCTGTGAAGGAGTACCTCGGCAACGCGGCGCTGCACGGCATCGCGGCGACGGTCTTCGCCCAGCTCATCACCAACGGGGTCAACCACGGCGTGCACTGCTTCTACGTGCCCCTGCGCGGCGAGGACGGCGTGGATCTGCCGGGCATCGGCCGAGAGGACGACGGCCTCAAGGGTGGACTGAACGGCATCGACAACGGCCGGCTCTCCTTCGACCAGGTGCGCATCCCGCGCACGAACCTGCTGAACCGCTACGGCGACGTCGCCGCGGACGGCACCTACTCGAGCGCGATCGACAGCCCCGGCCGCCGCTTCTTCACGATGCTCGGCACCCTCGTGCAGGGACGCGTCTCGCTCGACGGCGCCGCCTCCTGGGCCTCCGCGCTCGGCCTGCACATCGCGATCACCTACGCCACGCAGCGTCGCCAGTTCGACGGTGCGGACGGGCAGGAGGTCGTGCTGATGGACTACGGCAAGCACCAGCGCCGTCTGCTCCCGCGCCTGGCCACGACGTATGCGCAGATCTTCGCGCACGACGAGTTCCTGCAGAAGTTCGACGGCGTCTTCTCCGGTCGCACCGACACCCCGGACGACCGGGAGGACCTGGAGACGCTCGCGGCCGCGCTCAAGCCGCTGTCGACCTGGCACGCGCTCGACACCCTGCAGGAAGCCCGCGAGGCGTGCGGCGGTGCCGGCTTCATGTTCGAGAACCGGCTCGTCGGACTCCGTGCCGACCTCGACATCTACGTCACGTTCGAGGGCGACAACAACGTCCTGCTCCAGCTCGTGGGCAAGCGGCTGCTGACCGACTACGCGAAGCAGTTCCAGGGTAAGGACGCGGCGGCGCTCGCGCGCTACGCCGTGGGGATGACCGCAGGCAAGGTGTTCCACGGCGCCGGCCTCCGTCAGCTCGGTCAGGCGGTGACCGACTTCGGTCAGGTCGCCCGGTCGGTGGAGCGCGGACTGCGCGAGGAGCAGCAGCACGACCTCCTCGCGGGCCGCGTGCAGCAGATGGTCGCCGACATCGCGACCCGGCTGCGTGCCGCCGGCAAGGACAAGGCGCTCGGGGCGCGGCTGTTCAACGAGAACCAGGCCGAGCTCATCGAGGCGGCCAGGGCGCACGGCGAGCTGCTGCAGTGGGAGGCCTTCACCGACGCCGTCCACGCGATGGACGACGCCGAGACGAAGAAGGTCATGACCTGGCTACGTGACCTCTTCGGTCTGCAGCTCATCGAGAAGCACCTCGCCTGGCACCTCATCCACGGACGCCTCTCCACCCAGCGGGCGGCGGCGGTGTCGAGCTACATCGATCGACTGTGCGCGCGGCTGCGTCCGTACGCCCTCGACCTCGTGGACGCGTTCGGCTACGAGCCCGAGCACGTGCGGGCCCCCATCGCGAGCGGCGCGGAGAAGCAGCGGCAGGACGAGGCCCGTGCGTACTACGCCGACCTCGAGGCCAGCGGTCAGGCTCCCGTCCTGGAGAAGACCCTCAAGCGGCAGAAGCGCTGAGCGGTCGGCCCGGGCTGTCCCCACGGCCCGGGCCCTCCGGACAGCGGATTCATCGGCGCGGGCGGATAGTCTCGGCGAGTACCGACCCGAGGAGCATCATGTCGACCGTCACCGCCTACGCCGCCCCCGCCGAAGCCGCCCCGCTCGAGAAGACCGTCATCGAGCGCCGGGAGCTGGGCCCGCACGACATCCTCATCGACATCGCCTTCGCCGGCATCTGCCACTCCGACATCCACACCGTGCGCGGAGACTGGGGTCCGCAGCAGTACCCGCTGGCCCCGGGACACGAGATCACCGGAACGGTCGCCGCGGTGGGGTCCGAGGTCACGAAGCATGCCCTCGGCGACCGCGTCGGTGTCGGCTGCCTCGTGAACTCGTGCCGGGAATGCGTGTACTGCCTCCGCGGCGACGAGCAGTTCTGCACGCAGGGCGCCGTTGGCACCTACGGGGCGGTCGACCGCGACGGCACGATCACCCAGGGCGGCTACTCGCAGCAGGTCGTCGTCACCGAGGACTTCGTGCTGCGGATCCCGGACGCCCTGCCTCTCGACGCGGCGGCTCCGCTGCTGTGCGCGGGCATCACCACGTACTCGCCGCTGCGGCACTGGAAGGTCGGCCCCGGCACGCGCGTGGCGGTGGTCGGACTCGGCGGCCTCGGTCATATGGGCGTGCAGATCGCGCATGCCCTCGGCGCGGAGGTGACCGTGCTGTCGCAGACGCTCGCGAAGCAGGACGACGGCCTCCGCCTCGGCGCCGACCGCTACTTCGCGACGGGCGACCGCGACACCTTCCGCGACCTGCGGGGCTCCTTCGACGTGATCCTCAACACCGTGAGCGCCGTCATCGATCTCCGCTCGTACCTCGGGCTGCTCGACGTGGACGGCACCATCGTGTGCGTCGGTGCTCCCGCGGAGGCCCTCGCCCTGAACGCGGGGTCATTGATCGCCGGACGACGCTCCATCGCCGGCTCGAACATCGGCGGCATCCGGGAGACCCAGGAGATGCTCGACTTCTGCGCGGAGCACGGCATCACCGCGCAGATCGAGGTCATCCCCGCCTCGGCCATCAACGACGCGTACGAGCGCGTCCTCGCGTCCGACGTCCGCTACCGCTTCGTCATCGACGCCGCCACCTTCGCCGACTGACCCCGCCCCCGTCCTCTCTGGTACCGGATCAAAAACGCACCTCTGGTGCTCCCCTGAGGAGCGTTTTCCGTCCCGCATCCGGTCCCCGCCGCGTCCGATCCGACGCGGGATCAAGAGCGCACCTCCGGTGCCTCGCTGGGGAGAGATATCCGTCCCGCGACCGTCAAGTCCCTGGGCCGGGACGGAAAAGTCTCCGGATGAGGGCCGCGCAGGTACGGTTCTGATCCCGCGCCGCTCCCGGCAGGGCGCCCCGCGGAGGACGAGGTGCGGCAGCGACACCGGACGCACCAGGTCACGGCACTCCGATGCGCGAGGGTAAGGGGTCGGAGGCGCGGGTGCGGGACGGGGATGGTGCCGCTGGGGCGTTTCGGGGGATGCTTTTGATCCAGCGTCGGAGGTGTGTGTCGTGGCGGGATGGAGAACGGCCCTGGGGAGGCGAGGGGAGGGGCGGAAGTGAACTCGCACCTAAGACGAGGGGACGCGGGATGGGGGACGGGGACGCGGGGGCGTCGGTGGGGGCGGATACGGTGAGGGGATGACCTCCCTCCTCCTGGGGCCCGACTCCCGTGCGCGCTGCGCGTGGGTCGGCGACGACGCAGAATACCGGCGGTACCACGACGAAGAGTGGGGGACGCCGCTCCACGGGGACCGCGCGCTGTTCGAGAAGATGGCCCTGGAGGGGTTCCAGGCGGGACTGTCCTGGATCACGATCCTGCGCAAGCGCCCGCGGTTCCGCGAGGTGTTCGCGGGGTTCGTGCCCGAGGCGGTGGCGGCATTCGACGACGCAGACGTGGAACGCCTCCTGAGCGACACCGGCATCATCCGCAACCGCGCCAAGATCCTCGCGACGATCGGCAACGCGCGGATCGTGGAGTCGATGGCCGACGGGGAGCTGGACGCGCTGATGTGGTCGTTCGCCCCGCCGGCGACCGGAGCACGGCCACGGGAGTTCGCCGACGTCCCCGCCGTGACTGCCGAGTCGACCGCGCTGAGCAAGGAACTGCGGCGCCGCGGTTTCCGCTTCGTCGGGCCGACGACGATGTACGCCCTCATGCAGTCGGCGGGCATGGTGGACGACCACATCGAGGGCTGCTGGAAGGCCTGACCTCGCGTCGGAGAAGAACACGGGGCCATAGTCCCCCGCCCGATATACTCGGCACATCGGGGGATCCCCCGGCGCACGACGCCGGGTGGCTGCAGGCGCGCGGTCTCCCATCAGACCGTGAGGAGCAGGTGTGGCAACGCGCATGGCAGCGACACCGCCGACGCTGGCGGGGTACAGCTATGTGCGTCCGCTCGGGTCCGGTGGATTCGCCGATGTGTTCCTCTACGAGCAGGACATGCCGCGCCGCGTCGTCGCCGTCAAGGTCCTGCTCGCGGATGCCGTGAACCCCGAGGTCCTGCAGACCTTCAACGTGGAAGCCGACATCTCCGCGCGGCTGAGCGCCCACCCGTCGATCGTCACGATCTACCAGGCCTCCATCTCGGCGGACGGGCGGCCGTACTTCGCGATGGAGTACTGCCCGGACACGATGAGCGCGCGGTACAAGAAGGCTCCGCTCCCGCTCGCGGAGGTGCTCGACATCGGCGTGCGCATGGCCGGGGCTCTGGAGACCGTGCACCGGGCCGGGCTGCTGCACCGCGACATCAAGCCGTCGAACGTGCTCATCAACTCGCTCGGCGCGCCCGTGCTGGCCGACTTCGGCATCGCCGCTGCCGTCATCGAGGAGGGCGAGGGCGAGACCATCGCGATGTCCGTGCCCTGGAGCTCCCCCGAGGTGCTGCAGGAGCGCGTGTCCGGATCCATCCCCAGCGAGGTGTGGAGCCTCGGCGCGACGCTCTACACGCTGCTCGCCGGCCGCAGTCCGTTCGAGCGTGCCGACCGCGGCTCGAACTCGCGCGACCAGCTCACGGACCGCATCATCAAGGCGCGGTACACGGCGGTTCCGGTCCCCGGCATCCCGCCGATCATCGACGACATCTTCGCGAGCGCCATGCACCGCGACCCGGCGAAGCGGCCGGCGAGCATGGCGGAGTTCGCGGAGAAGCTGCGCTGGGCGCAGTACGAGCTCGGCATCTCGCCGACGGCCTTCGAGGCGGCGTCGGCGGAGTGGGCCGCGGCGGCGCCGGTGAACTTCTCGGACACGAGCGTCCGCGGGCCGGTCATCACGACGGTCGCGCCCGACTCGCGGAGAGCGGCGCGCGCCGCCCGTCCGCAGGCCGCACCCCGTGAGCGGGACGACGTCCCCGCGAGCACCCGTGGCCGAAGCCGGTCCCCCCTCGTCGTCGGCATCATCGGCGCCGTGATCGGCGCCGCCGTCATCGCGGGGCTCGGAACCGCGGTCCTGTTCCTCACGGGGATCCTCTGATGGCGGCACGCAACCGCACCGGCGCCGAGACGGCGACCCCGCCCAGGGGCAAGCTGATCGCGCTGATCTCCGGGATCATCGCGCTCGTGGTCGTCGTGGCGCTCGCGGTGACGGCACAGGGGTATCAGTCGCAGGAGGTGCCGCGTCTCGAGCCCTCGGTCTGGGTCATGCGCGACAGCGGGCAGTACGCCCGCGTCAACACCGAACTCGCCGAGATCGACACGGTCCGCGACGTCGACGACCCCGAGGCGGTCTGGCAGAGCGGCTCCAGCACCGTGCTGTTCGCGCAGGGGAACCGGCAGCGGTGGGACGTCGATCCGGCGAGCCCCGCCGATCTGCTCTCCGACAGCTCGGAGGAGGGGACGCCGCTCGCCTCGCAGCCCACGCCCGCCGGGACCCGGGACGTCCTCTCCGCCGGGCCCTATGTGGCCTACCGCACCGACACCGGGCAGGTGTCGGTGTCGACCCTCGCGGCCGGAGCGGGCACGGCCCTCGTCGACCCCTTCGCGGAGGTCGAGGTCGAGGAGGGGGAGGACCCGCCGACGTACACCGCCGATGCGATCGGGCTGTCGCCGGATGGCCTGCTCGTCCTCTACTCGGCGGACGAGGGGGCCGTGCGCCGCTTCGACATCGACGAGCACCGGTTCCTGGGGGATGAGTCACCCGTGGCCGATGCGCCGGAAGCCGGGGAGGGCCTGGCGATCGCGGTCGTCGGGGAACGCTGGGCGATGCTGCAGCCGACCTCCGGCGAGCTGTGGCTCTCCGGTCGCGATGCGGCGGTCACGCTCGACGTCGCCGAGGACGCACGCCTGCAGCGTGGAGCCGCCGAGGGCGACGCGGTGCTCGTCGCGGACTCGGACGGCCTCGTCTCCGTCGACCTCGCGTCCGGAGAGGCCGACCGGGTGGCGGAGGCCTCCGGCGTCCCCGCCGCACCGGTCACGGTCCGCGGGGACACCTACGCGGCGTGGCTCGACAGCGGAGGTGGAATCCTATGGAGCGCGGGGGAGACCACCCCGCTGCAGGTCCCGGACGAGACGCTGGATGCGGCCGCCATCGACCCGGTCTTCCAGGGGAACGGCGACCGCGCGGTGCTCGTCGAGACCGGGACGGGCCTCATCTGGACGGCGCCGGACGGCGTGCTGATCCCGCTCGAGCAGTGGAAGATCGAGGACGACACGGAGCAGCAGGAGGGCACGATCGTCGTCGAGGACGTGGCGGAGCAGCTTCCGCCGGTGGCCGTCGACGATGCGTTCGGCGTGCGTGCGGGGGAGCAGGTCCTCCTGCCGGTCCTCCTGAACGATCACGACCCGAACAAGAAGGACGTCCTCACGATCGACCCCGAGTCCGTCGCGGCCGGGCTGAGCGATCCCGCATTCGGGGAACTGGCGCTCGTGGCGGACGGGCAGTCGCTGGTCGTCGATGTGAAGGCGGGCTCCGGTCAAGCGAGCTTCACGTACGCCGTGACGGACGGTGCGGCCGTCTCGCCGCCGGCGACCGTGACGCTGACGGTCGTCGATCCCGGAGTCAACTCCGCCCCGGTCTGGTGCGGCGTCGACGCCTGCAAGCAGGAGTGGCCGACGCCGCAGATCCTCGCCGGCGGCAGCACGATCGTCTCCGCGCTCTCCGGCTGGGTCGACCCCGAGGGCGATGCCTTCATCCTGAGCGACGCCTACGAGACGGATCCCTCGGCACCGGTGATGGTGGCGCCGACGGACGACGGCCGCGTCGCCATCCGGCACACCGACCCGAACGCCGCGGATGCCGTGATCCCGGTCACGGTGGTGGTGCAGGACGTGCACGGTGCGACCGCGGAGAAGACCCTCGAGGTCCAGGTCAGCGGCAGCCCCGCCCTCCAGGCATCGGCCGTCGCGGTGACCGCGCGCGTCGGTGAGCGGCAGTCCCTCCGCATCTCCGATCATCTGTCCGGGGGCTCCGGGTCGTATCGCCTCGTCGACGCCGTCCAGACCGCCGCGACCGCGCAGGGCTTCGAGGTCACGCCCAACGCGGCGGCCGGCACGGTGGAGCTGACCGCGGCAGAGCCCGGCCAGTACGTGGTCACGTACACCGCGCAGGACGCCACGACCCAGGCCGAGCAGTCCGCGGTTATCCGCGTCACGGCGGTCGACGGGTCCGCTGCGCTCGCGATGGCGCCGTTGACGGCGTTCGTGCGCGAGGGCGAGGACACGACCGTCGATGTGCTCCGCGCGGTGCAGAACACCAGCGGACGGGTGCTGCTGCTGTCCGACGCCGTGAGCTCGACGCCCCAGCTCAACGTGCGCGTGGTCGGGAACGAGAGCCTGCGGGTGAACGGGACGACGGAGGACGGCGAGCCCGGCCTGATCGGGAAGGCCACCGTCACGGTCGCGGATGGCGCGGGCGGGGCCGTCCAGGGCACGGTGAGCGTGTTCCTCGCCCCGCCGTCCACCGTCACCCGCCCGATCGTCTTCCCGGACGCGGTGACGGTGCGGGCGGGCTCGCTCACGCGCATCGAGGTCGCCGCCAACGACATCGCCCCCCGCGGGGAGCCGCTCCTCGTGCTCCCGGAGGTGACGGGGTCGGGCGAACCGGACGAACTCGTCTTCGCCGACCGCAATGCTCTGCGCTACCTGGCACCGAAGACGCCAGGCACCTATCGGCTGACGTACTCGGTCTCGCTCGAACGGAACCCTTCCCTGTCCGACGACGGCGTCGTGACGGTCACCGTCGTCCCGCCGGGGACGAACCGCGCTCCCACGCCGATCCCTCTCACCGGTCGCGTCCTCAGCGGGCAGACCGTGACGATTCCGGTACCGACGACCGGGATGGACGGAGACGGGGACCGCGTGGTGCTGTCCGGCGTCGACCAGCCGAAGAAGGGCGGGGGCACCGCGACCATCTCGGCCAGCGGCGAGGCGATCGTCTACCGGGCCCCGGCCGGGGGCGTGGACGGCGGACAGGTGTCGTTCCGGTACACCGTGCGCGACCCGCAGGGTGAGGAAGGCAGCGGTGCCGTCCGCATCGGCGTCCTGGACGCGGATGTCGAGGACGCCGCTCCGGTGACGTTCAGCGACTACGTCCGGGTCGAGGCGGGATCCCGCACCCCGGTCGTGCTGGACCCCCGGTCGAACGACCTCGACCCGGCGCAGAGCGAGCTGGAGATCACCGCGCTCGTCCCGAACGCGCCTCCCGTCAAGGGGAACCCGCTGTACGAGCGGCTGAATGCACTGATCGATTCCGACACCTCCCTGGAAGACGGCCGCGTCGTGCTGCGCGCCGGGGAGACGGCGGGGACGAACTCCTACTTCTACACCGTGAAGTCGACGCGGACCGGGAGCACGGCACAGGGGCTCATCGTGCTGACCGTGACCGAGGGCACGGTCGCCGATCAGCCGGTCGTGACGGACACGGTGCTCACGGCGCGCGACCGGGACGACCTCGTGGACGGTGGCCTCGACGTCGTCACGGACCGGGTGCGCTGGCCGTCCGGCGACGTCTCGTCGCTCCGTCTGAGCCTGTGGGGCGAACAGGCCGGGTACACGGTGAAGGGGAACCGGATCATCGGCCCCGCGCCGAAGGAGGGCGCACTGGTGCCCTTCCAGCTCACCGGAACCGCTGCCGGCGGACGGGACGTGACCGCCTACGGCTTTCTGCGGATCCCGGCGTTCGACGACATGCAGGTCCAGCTCGTCCCCGGCGCGACGCCGGTCGTCGTCGACGAGGACGCGGCCGTCAGCTTCGCGGTGCCGGACTACCTCGATCTGCCGTCGTCGGATGCCGTGGAGATCGGCTCCGGAGCGTTCACCGCGCAGCGGGCTGCGGCCTCGTGCGCGGCCGACGGCCCCCGCACGGCGGAGTACCGTGCCGGGCGTGAGGCGCCGTGGTCGGACACCTGTCTGATCCCGGTGCGTCTGGACGGACAGAAGCGCTGGTCCTACATCGACGTCCCGGTCAGCATCCGTCCGTCCGAACCGCAGCTGCTGCTCTCCTCGATCTCGCACACGATCGCGCCGGGAGCCACGG
This sequence comes from Microbacterium sp. UBA7513, assembly GCF_002478345.1. Taxonomy (NCBI): domain Bacteria; kingdom Bacillati; phylum Actinomycetota; class Actinomycetes; order Micrococcales; family Microbacteriaceae; genus Microbacterium; species Microbacterium sp. UBA7513. The sequence goes on along the minus strand of NZ_DLNJ01000011.1, from coordinate 2,373 downwards.
AGAGCGTCGACCTCTACGCCAACATGGCCGCGTGGGAAGGCGGGCGCGAGGGCAACGCAGGCTCCCTCGAGTACCGGATCGTCTACTCGGGTTCGGCGTTCGTGGTCACGCAGAGCGGGGCGAAGCTGACGATCGAGGCGCGTGCCGACGCGCGACCGGGCAACACCGAGAACGTCAGCGTGACGGTGCCGCAGTATGGGCAGCCCTCAGCCTCCGTGCGTCTGGTCGTGGGCGCGGCCCCACCGGACGCTCCGCGGGGAGCGACCTTCACGAAGCAGTGCGTCGTCACCAGCGCCCGCTGCTCGATCGACGTCGTCGATGTGGCGGGCGAGTACGATCCCTTCGCCGGCAAGCCGGGATCCGGGCTGCGACTGATGTCGCTCGGGGCGGGATCGCGCTGCGACGTCGCCTCGCTCTCGACGGCGGGTGCCAAGACGATCACCGCGAGCTGGCCCGGTGGCGGGCAAGCGCCGGGCGGGCAGTGCGTGGTCTCGTTCGTCGTGGCCGACGCGCAGGGGCGGACCGGCACGGGCACCCTCACGCTCGACCTGCAGGGATTCCCGCAGGCGCCCGCGAGCGTGACCACCGTGGGCTTCACCCGCTCGACCGTCGTGCTGGAGGTGCCGCTCGGCGAGGCGCGCCGCGCCCACCCCGCGGTGTCGGGCGTGACCATCCTCCAGGACGGGGCAGCGGCCAATGCCTCCTGCAGTCCGGCCGGTGCCGTGTACCGCTGCACGGTGAACGGGCTGACCAACGGTGCGCCGCACACCTTCACGGCGGCAGCGGTCAACGCCGTCGGCACATCGGCCGCCACCTCCCCGCACACGAGCTGGGCCTATGCCGCCCCGGTCGTGGCGAACGCGACGGCCACGCCGGAGTATCGACCGGGAGTCTCCGACCGCGGGCGCGGGGCGGTGCGGCTATCGATCGACGCCGCCGACGACGCCGTCTCGTTCCGGATCGAGGAGACGGGCGAGGTCATCAACCGCACGGGGGCGACCACCACCGCAGACATCGCGCTGTCGCCGGGAGCGCAGACCCTCACGATCGTCCCGATCAGCCAGTTCCAGCCGCCGACGGGCGGCGGGAACGAAGGCGGCGGGTTCCGCACGTCCGTGACCGTCGCCGGCTCCGTGTACTTCGACCCGGCGACGACGCGGGCGTCGGCCGTCTCGAACACGGCGGTGAATGTCTCCGGCATCGCGGCACAGGCGAACGGCAGCACCAGGGGCGTCCAGGTCACCTATGTCGCGTGGCGATCGGGCAACGTCAGCTGCACGGCGAACGGAGATGGCACGCTGTCGGTCTCCGGCGGCGAGATCCGGTCCGAGTCCCCCTCTCTGCAGGGGCTGCGGCCGTATCAGCTGTACTACGTCAAGGCGTGCGCGTCGAACGGCTACGGCGTGGCCGAGTCGTCCACCACGACGGTCTTCACGTTCACGTTCGTCGACGGCCCCGGCGGCGACACCACCTACACGGTCGCGAAGGACCCCCGGCGCGACGGGAACCGCTACGACTACGGCCTGGCCTCGGCGCCGCGCATCGATGTCGAGAACGGCTTCGTCCCGCAGTACTACATGTACGGACAGTGGGTCGGCGACTTCGCGCTCACCCCGGACTCGTCCCCGGGGCAGGTCCGTGCCCGCGCCTGCCATGCCACCCAGAGCAATTCCTGCTCCGGCGAGGTGAACATCACCGCGACGACTGCGCCGACCGTCGTCAACGCGGTGTTCCAGCCCTGCATGCCCGTCGTCGAGGGCGATGTCGTGACGGTGTCCGCCGCGGCACGCGGCTCGTACATCCTCGAGGTGACGCCCCTGGTCGACACCCCCGGGACCTTCGACGCGAAGATCACGTGGACCGGAGCCTTCGCCACCCTGACCCCGATCACGCATCGCATCACGGGCCTGTGCCCCTGACCGCCGAGCACACCGACACGAATACTCTTTCCCTATGCCAGCCACCGCAGCAGCCCCCGTCACCATCGCTCCCGAGCAGGCCTCCTGGTTCGCCGAGACGTTCTCGATCCTGACCGGCAACATCGAGCAGGCGATCCTCGGCAAGCGCCACGTGGTCGAGCTCGTGCTCGCCACCGCCGTCAGCGGAGGCCACGTCCTCCTGGAGGACTACCCGGGAACCGGCAAGACGGCGCTCGCCCGCGCCGTCGCCCAGACGGTCAACGGGACCAGCAGCCGTATCCAGTTCACGCCTGACCTCCTTCCGGGAGATGTGACCGGCATCACGGTCTACGACCAGAAGGAGGGCACGTTCGAGTTCCACGCGGGGCCCGTCTTCGCGAACATCGTGCTCGCCGACGAGATCAACCGGGCGAGCCCGAAGACCCAGTCCGCGCTGCTGGAGGTCATGGAGGAG